>CANQPO010000014.1 GCA_947625695.1 uncultured Clostridia bacterium
CAAAACCCCGTCGGCGAGGCCACGCCTCCTGTCGCGGTGCCCCTCACAGCCCACTGGGCTGTTGAGGAGAACGGCACCGCTCCACCCCAGTGGAGGGGGTTCTGCTAACATGCCCCCTCCTAAGGAGGGGGGTAGGGGGGTGGTTTCCTAAATTTGTCATTTCGAGCGAAGTCGCCCCGCCCGCACGTTCTATGTTGTCTAAGGGCGGCACGAGGAGCTTGCGACGAAGTAGAAATCTCACCTTATTATACTGCGGTAGAGATGTCTCCACTACGGTCGACATGACATTTGTGAACGTGCGGGCGGGGCGAAATGACGTGATTTTGGAATGGTGCCCACCCCCTTGCTGTCCCTTTTATGGAAAGTACACGCGAAGCGGGGGAAAGGGTTCTCTCATACTCTCGCAAAACCCCTCAGTCACTTCGTGACAGCTCCCCTATGAGGGGCGCCAAGTGGTGCCCCCTCCCCTACCCCTCCCCCGCTAACGCGAGGGCGGGCATAAATGCTATTCCAAAATTTGCGCGTTGGAAAATCGCCATATTTCCATAAGCGCACTCAATTTGCCGCATTCTTACGGCTTAGTGTCCGATGAAACGAATGAGAGGACCAAATAAGTTAAGGCAAAAACGCAAGTTTCCTCGCACAATTATTTTCGAGCAAAGCGAGAAAATAATTGTGCGAAATTTATAACTTCACAATGGTGGCGGTGGGTTTGTCTCCGTGGACGACAAGGTAACAATAGCTCGGCTCGGCGTAATCCCCCAAAGCGCCCGGGTTTACGCACAAAACGCCGTCCACTTCCTCCACCGCCGCACGGTGGGTGTGGCCGTAAAGCGCGACCTCGCACTCCATCTCCCTCGCGTGCGCCGCAAGGCGGGAAAGGCCGCTCTTCACTCCCCACTTGTGCCCGTGGCAGCACAGAATGCGCACCCGCTCCGCCTCGATGACAAACTCCTCCTCCCCATACGAAAAGTCGCAGTTGCCGCGGCAGATGTACGTCTTTTGGGGGTACTCCGAAAAGACTTCCCGCATGTCCGACGAGCCGTCGCCGAGGTGCACGATATAGTCGTTCTCGGCAAAGAGCGGCAACAGTTTTTGAAAGGCGCGCTTGTTTCTGCCGTGGCTGTCCGAGAGAATGACAAAGGTTTTCATAGCATTTCCCTCAATTTGTTGATTGCTCTGCCGCGGTGGGAGACGGCGTTTTTCTCTTTTTCGCTCGCCTCCGCAAAGGAGACCCCGAGGTCGTCCGAGAGGAACAGGCTGTCGTAGCCGAACCCGCCCGCGCCGCGCTCTTTTGTGAGAATTTGCCCCTCCGTCCTGCCTTCGGCGACAAGCTCTTTGCCGTCGGGAAAGACGAGGGCGATGCAGCAGACAAAGTGGGCGCGGCGGTTTTCCACCCCCTCGAGATTTTTGAGGAGAAGCTTGCGGTTTTCGGCGTCGCCGCCGCCCGAATAGCGGGCGCTGTAGACCCCGGGAGCGCCGTTGAGCGCGTCCACGCACAACCCCGAATCATCGGCAAGTGCGGGCTTTCCCGTCGCCTTGCAGACGGTGCGCGCCTTTAAGAGGGCGTTTTCGCGGAAGGTTGCGCCCGTCTCCTCGACGTCGCCCCAAAACCCCGCCTCTTTTGCGGAGAGAAATTGATGTTCGGGGAAGATTCCGGCAAGCTCTCTGAGCTTGTTTTTATTCCCCGTCGCGGCGATGAGTTGCATATTACCTCCTTATGTGGGGGGGGTGCTGTCCCCCGCGAAGCGGGGGAAAGTACCCGAGTGAAACGAGGGGGAAAGGGGGGGCGGTGTACCATGCAAGTAAAATAAGGCGCCCATCCCCTACCCCTCCCCCGCTTACGCGAGGGCGGGCAAGTGGTCCCCCACCCCCTTAATCCGTTTTGGCGGCAGGGACCGCCAAAACCCCGTCGGCGAGGCCACGCCTCCTGTCGCGGTGCCCCTCACAGCCCACTGGGCTGTTGAGGAGAACGGCACCGCTCCACCCCAGTGGAGGGGGTTCTGCTAACATGCCCCCTCCTAAGGAGGGGGGTAGGGGGGTGGTTTCCTAAATTTGTCATTTCGAGCGAAGTCGCCCCGCCCGCACGTTCTATGTTGTCTAAGGGCGGCACGAGGAGCTTGCGACGAAGTAGAAATCTCGCCTTATTATAATGCGGACATGTTTCGACTACGCTCAACATGACGTGATTTGGGACAGCTTCGGTGGCTTTCCCAATCACTGCGCGGAGCAGGGTTTCCCTGCGGTAGCGCACCCAATTTGCCGCATACCTGCGGCTTAGTGTAAGACAAGGCGAATGAGAGGATAACCAAGTTAAGGCATAGAGGAAGGTTTCCTCGCACAATTATTTTTGGACGAGCCCACCCCCTTAATCCCCCTCCCGAGGAGGGGGTTTTGTTAAGTGCGGCTTTACTCCCCTGCTTGAGGTTCCCGTGGGCGAGGAGCAAAGAATTGTGCGAAACTAAAATCACTGCGCGGAGCAGGGTTTCCCTGCGGCAGCGCACCCAATTTGCCGCATACCTGCGGCTTGATGTAAGACAGGGCGAATGAGAGGATAACCAAGTTAAGGCATAGAGGAAGGTTTCCTCGCACAATTATTTTCGACGAGCCCACCCCCTTAATCCCCCTCCAATGGAGGGGGTTCTGTTAGAGACGGCTGCGCTCCCCCCGCTTGAGGTTCCCGTGGGCGAGGAGCAAAGAATTGTGCGAAACTAAAATCACTGCGCGTTGGAAAACCACGCTTTTCCATAAGCGCACCCAATTTGTTGCACTCTTGCAACTTATTGTTTGATGAAACGAATAAGACAACAGGCAAGTTGGGCGCAAAAGCAAGTTTCCTCACGGAAAAAGCTTTTGCCCAAGCAAAAGATTTTTCGTGAACTATCCCAGTATTGCGACGGAAAGGCCGCAGAAGAGGATGAGCGACACGGCGTCTACAATGGTCGTGATGAAGGGCGAGGCGACGGCGGCGGGGTCCAGCCCCACCTTTTTGACGCCGAGCGGCAGCAGGCACCCGACGAGTTTCGCCAGGATCACCGTGCAGAAGAGCGCCAGCGACACCACCGCGCTCACCGCAAGGGTGTAATCGAAGTGGAAAATGAGTCTATCTATGAGTTGCAATTTCGCAAAACAGGCGACGGCGAGCGTCAGCGCCAGCAGAATGGATACGCGGAACTCCTTCCAAACCACCTTCATGGTGTCCTTTGTGGTAAGTTCCCCCAAGGCGAGGGAGCGGATGACGGTGACGGACGCCTGCGAACCCGAATTTCCGCCCGTATCCATCAGCATGGGCACGCACGCGATGAGCACGGTGGAGAGCATCTGCTCGAATTTGTTGAGGATAAGCCCCGTAAACGTCGCCGAGACGAGCAAGATGAGCAGCCACGGCACGCGGTTCTTCCAGATGGAAAAGACGCTCGTCTTGAGGTAGGGCTTGTTGTCGGGCACGATACCCGCCATCCTCTCGACATCCTCGGTGTTCTCTTCTTCGAGGACGTCCATGGCGTCGTCGACGGTGACGATGCCGACCAAACGCCGCTCGCGGTCCACAATGGGAATGGCGAGGAAGCCGTAATCGGAGATCTTGCGCGCCACTTCCTCCTTGTCGTCGAGCGTTTCGCAGTAGATGACGTTGTCCTCCATGACGTCGGAGATGAGCGCCTTGGGGTCGGCGAGCATGAGGTCCTTTGCCGTCACCATGCCGATGAGTTCGCTCTTTTCGTTGGTGACATAGCAGGTGTAGATGGTCTCCTTGTCGATCGCCTGCGAACGGATGCGGGAGAACGCTTCTTCCACCGTCATCGTGGGCAGGAAGCGGACGAACTCGATCGTCATGATGCTGCCCGCGCTGTCCTTGGGGTACTTAAGAAGCTCGTTGATGTAGGAGCGGGTCTCGCTGTCGCTCTGCGCAAGGAGGCGCTTTACGACGTTTGCGGGCATCTCCTCCACGAGGTCAACGGTATCGTCGAGGAAGAGCTCATCCATGACCTCTTTGATCTCTTTGTCGGTGAGCTTTTTGAGGAGCTTTTCCTGCGTGTCGCGGTCGATCTCCACAAACATCTCGGCGGCGAGGTCCTTCGGCAGAATGCGGAAGAGGATGGGAAGGTCCTCCTCCTTTGCGCTGTCGAAGATCTCGGCAAGGTCGATCTCGTTCATGGAGGAGAGGAGAGGCTTTAAAACGGAGAACTTTTTCTCCTCTAAAAGGGCTAAAATTTCCTCCTCCTCGGCAATACGGCGGGCGACTTCCTCGGGCATCTCTTCGATGATGTCCACGGTGTCGTCCACGGAGACGTCCTCCATGACCTCCTCGAGTTCGTCGTCGTGGAGTCCCGAGAGGATCTTCTGCTGCAAGGGGGTGTCGAGCAGGACGAGCACGTCTGCAAAGAAGTCGCTCTCCAAGGCGCGGCAGAAGGGAATGATGTCCGCCTCGGCAAGTTCGGACAAAACAGAAGCCGCCTCTTCCGGTTTTTTCACCAAAGCGGCAGCCTCGTCGTATTTTTTTTGTTGAATGAGTAATTTGATTTCGTCGGTCATGGCTCTGCCTCCTGAAAAATTTTGCGGAAAAAGACGGAGCCGACCGCTGTGTGGAGCCTAAAAAAGCGCAGCGCAGGACGACCCGTCGTCGGGTTGATGGTGGCATGGATGATGGCTACTTCGTCCTTTCATCGCTTTTTCTCCTTTGGTTGAGTGAAATGTTTTGTTTGATAAGGGCACTATTCTCGCTGTCCCTCGCGGAAGCGGGGGAAAGTGGCGAACGCAGTGAGCCGAAAGGGGGCTTGCTGTCCCTTTTAGGGAAAGTACCCGAGCATCGCGAGGGGGAAAGGGTTTCTGCAAAACCCCTCAGTCACTCACTTTGTTCGTGACAGCTCCCCTACAGGGGCGCCGAGGGTTCTAATTACGTCATGTTGAGCTCTGTCGAAGGGTGACGTGATTGGGAACGGCGCTCCGTTTACTCACTTGCTGTCCCTGAAAGGGAAAGTACCCGAGCTACGCGAGGGGGAAAGGGTTTCTGAAAACCCCTCAGTCTCGCTTCGCGCGCCAGCTCCCCTACGAGGGCGAGGAAATAAGGTGCCCCCTTCCCTACCCTCCCCCCCAACAAGTTGGGGGGCAGGAGTAGCGTGAACTATTTTTATTATACTCCCAAAAATCAGTTCAAGTCAACTGTTTCGGGCTCCTCCAAGGGAACATAACTCCACTTGGTGAGATCGAACAGTCCCCTGTCCAAAAGTTTCAGCTTGGGGATGACCGCAAGCGATAAAAAGATCATCGTCATAAAGGGCTCGTAGCCCTCCTTCACCCCCATCTGCCGGCCGAGCTCCTGCAACTTCCCCGTGCGCGAGACCACTTCCTCCACGGGCGCAGAACTCATCAATCCCGCAATGTCGAGGGCGAACACCTCCTCCCCCGCCTTCGAGACGACCGCCATGCCGCCGCCCGCCTCTTTAAGAAGAGCAACGCAGCGCGCCATCGCGTTGTCGTCGTCCCCCAAAATGACGAGGTTGTGGCTGTCGTGCGCGACGGAAATGCCCAACGCGCCCCCGTGGAAGCCGTACCCCTTCACGAGCCCCAGCCCGATGTTGCCCGTGCCGAAGTGCCGTTCCACCACCGCCAACTTGTTGAGGTCGGTGCCCTTGACGTTCAGCTCCCCATTGGGTGCGGGGACGAATTTCTCTTCGGTGTACAGCCCGTGCGGCTGCACCTCCATCACGCGGAACTTGCCGCCGTGACCGACAATTCTGAAGCTCTCCGCCGTCACCTCCTTCACCTTCACCGTGCTCTTGACGGCGGCGGGCAGGTAGCGGTTTGCGGTTTCGAAGAGGGCCTTCCCCTCCTCCGCCACCAAAATTCCCCTGTGGAATACGGCGGAGACATGGAAGTCCTTCAAGTTATCCACGAGCGCGACGTTCGCAAAATAGCGGGGAGCGAGCGCGCCGATGTCCTTTAAGCCGTAGCACTCGGCAACGTTCAAGGTAGCGAGCGCAATGGCGTACTTTGCGGGAAGTCCCTCCGCAACCAAGCGGCGAAGGGCGTCGTCGAGGTGCCCGCGCGTGGAGAGGTCCTTGGCGTTTTTATCGTCCGAACAGAGCAAAAAGCGGCGGTAGTTGTCGGCGTCGATCGCCTTCACCGCGTCCGCAAGATTGTTGGCGGAGGAGCCGCAGCGGATCTGCACATACATCCCCCGCGCCACCTTTTCGCGGCACTCTTGGGCGGAATTGCTCTCGTGGTCGGTGAGGATCCCCGCGGCGCGGTAGGCGCAAAGGGATTCCCCCATGACGTCGGGCGCGTGGCCGTCAACGGGCTTCCCCGCGGCATGCGCGGCGGCAATCTTTTTGAGCACGTCCTCCTCGCAGGAGAGCACGCCCGGGAAGTTCATCATCTCCCCCAGCCCAAAGAAGAGCGGACGGGAGAGCTCCTCCTCCGTCTCCTTGCCGCCAAGGCAGGCGCCGCTCGTTTCAAAGGGAGTGGCGGGCACGCAGGAGGGAAGTTGCAGACAGACGTCGATGGGCTGCACCCCCTCGCAGGAGAGGCGGGAGAAGGCTTCTTTGATGTATTCCGCGCCCTCGACGCCGCAGACGTTGACGATCTCGTGCGGGTCGGCGACGATGAGGGAGGTCCCTCTCGGCACGGCGAGCGCCGCCCAAGCCTCGGGGGAGAGCATGCTGCTCTCGACGTGGATATGGGAGTCCATGAATGCGGGGAGGAGAATACGCCCCTTTGCATCGTACTCCCGCTTGCCGTGATAGCCCTGCCCGACGGCGACGATCCTGCCCTCTGCTATGGCGAGGTCGCCCTCTTCGAGTGAGGCGGTGAACACGTTGTAGATTTTTCCGTTTTTGATGACGAGGTCGCACTCCTCGCGCTTCAGAGCACAGTTGATAAGATGTTTCATAGTGATGATATTATACCACACCTCTCCCCTTTTCGCAACAAATTTTGAAAAAATGAAAGGGTTGTGTATAAAAGTAAAACCCCTCCTCGGGAGAGAAAAAGGCACTCAACGAAACCCCCTCCTCGGGAAGGGCAAGTTAGCGGAACCCCCTCCTCGGGAGGGGGACTAAGGGGGTGGGTATTCTTGCCCTCCCCCGCGCGAACGCGGGGGAGGGGTAAGGGAGGGGGCGCCCCTTGGCTCCTCCTTAGGAGGAGCTGTCACGAAGTGACTGAGGTGGTGAATATGGCGGTGAAGTTAGAACGAAGGACACCTCCCCCCTTTCGGCTCACTGCGTTCGCCACTTTCCCCCAAACAAATTGGGGGACAGCAAGGGGAAACAAAACGCCATTCCAAATCAAGTCATTCCGAGCGTAGTCGCCCCGCGCAAAGTTCTGTTTATCTAAGCGCGGCACGAGCCGCAAGGCGAAGTAGAAATCTCTACCACATTATAATAATGTGAGATTTCTCCACTTCGCTCGCGGGGCTCGCTTCGGTCGAAATGACATTATTCAGAACAAAGGACACCACCCCCCTACCCCCCTCCTAAGGAGGGGGCAAGAGGAACCCAACGGAACCCCCTCCTAAGGAGGGGGACTAAGGGGGTGGGTAATACTCGCCTCGTCGCCCCCCAAAAAAATAGTAAAAAAGTTGGCACCTATCCCCCTAAAGCGAACAAACGTTTGATATAATAGAAATATGAAAAAGGCATTTTTACTCTACTACGATTATTTTGAACTCTTCAGCAGGCTTTCGCCCGAGGAGTGCGGCAAGGTGCTCATGGGGCTCTTTGCGCACGTGCGCGGCAAAAGGGCTCCCTCCTTCGACGGTGCGGCGGGCATGCTCTTTGCCATGATCAGCGCGCAAGCCGACCGCGACAGCAAACGCTATAAGGAGACCTGCAAACAGCGTGCCGAGGCGGGAAGGCTGGGCGGAATCGCTTCCGGAAAAGCGAGAAGAGCTTCTCATGAAGCAAACGAAGCAAACGAAGCTGATATAGAGAAAGAAATAAAAAAAGAAAAAGAAATAGAAAAAGAGATAAAAAGAGATACAGAGCGGGCGTCGTCGGCTGCGGCTGCGGCAAAACGGCGCGCATCCGCCGACCCCACCGAGGAGAGAGCTGCGCGGGAGCGGTTTTATTCCATTCGCCGCCAAAAGGCGGAGGACGGCGCGGAGCGCATTCACCAAAAGGCGATGCTCGACGAGGAGTTTGCCGAGGCAGAGCGGGAGATAAGGCGCACCGAACCCGCCCTTGCGAGGGCCGAAGTGCAGGGCGGGGACGTTTCTGCGCTCAATAAAGTATTATCCGCCGCGAGGAAGCGACGGACGCACGCGATGTTGCGTTTACACTTAACGGAGAGCGACTTGAAGCCCAAATATGCGTGTAAAAAGTGCTCGGACACGGGGTTTCTCCCCACCGGCCGCCCCTGCGACTGCTATCCCGACGACGGGTGAGGAAGGCACCTCCTTCGGAGGGGGCATATCAGCAAAACCCCCACCACCCGCTGACGCGGGAGTCTCCCCCTTAGAAAGGGGTAGGCCTAAGCAAAACCCCCTCCATTGGGGGGACAAAGGGGGTGGGCAAACATTCTAAATCACGTCAATCCGAGCCGCAACTCCCGTGCGTCATTCTGCCCCGCCCGCACGTTCTATGTTGTCGAAGGGCGGCACGAGGAGCCTGCGACGAAATAGCGAAGCGAGACTGAGGGGTTAAAACCCTTTCCCCCGCTTCGCGGGTACTTTCCCTAAAAGGGACAGCAAGGGAGAACAGCATTCTTAAATGTCATTTCGAGCCGCCGAGGGACGAGGCGTGTCGAGAAATCTCTACCGCATTATAAAATCACGTCATGTTGAGCGAAGTCGAAACATGTCCTTGTTTATAATGCGGACACCCTTCGACAGGCTCAGGGTGACGTGATTAGAACAATGTGAGATTTCTCCACGCGCCGCATAGCGGCTTGGTCGAAATGACAATAGAGCACGCCCACCCCCTACCCCCTCCTCAGGAGTGGGCATACACTTGGCTCCCCTGCAAGGGGAGCTGTCGAGCGAAGCGAGACTGAGGGGTTCTCCGAGAGCCTTGTAGAAACCCTTTCCCCCTCACTGCGTTCGGGTACTTTCCCTAAAAGGGACAGCAAGGGGAAACACCCCCCCTCTCCTACAAACTTCTATGCATGCGCAGGCTGTTCAAAACGGCGAGGAGCATGACGCCGACGTCGCCGAAAACCGCCGCCCAGATGGGGAGCGCAAACAAGCCCGTCGCCGTCGCCGCCACCGAGACCGCCATCAGCGCGACCTTCACCGCGATAGAAAACACGATGTTCTCCTTGACGATCTTCCCCGTCTTTTTGGCCCCCTTCACCGCCTTGGGCAGCGCGGAGAGGGAGTCGCTCGCCAGCACAAAGTCGCTTGCCTCGATGGCCGCGTCGCTGCCGAGTCCCCCCATCGCCACCGAGACGTCGCTCACCGCCATCACGGGGGTGTCGTTGATCCCGTCGCCCACGTACAGGAGCTTCCCCCGCTCCTTCAGCTTTTGGGCGTACACCGGTTTCTCCTCGGGTAGGAGCCCCGCGTGGATCTCCTCGAGCGGGAGTTCCTTTAACAGCCCCTCCGCCCGCTCCTTGGCGTCCCCCGTGAGCACCGCGCGGTAGCCGATCCCCACGCTTTGCAGAGCTTCAAGCGCCCCCTTCGCCTCGGGACGGACGTTGTCCTCGATCTCCACGTAGCCGAGGAGTTTGCCTTCCTCCGCCACATACATGACGGAAGCGAGGCTTTTCACGGGCTCTGCCGCGATCCCCCGCGACTGCATGAGGCGCAAACTCCCCACGAGCACCTTTTTCCCTCCGACCGTTGCCGCAAGCCCCATGCCCGCGATCTCCTCCGCGTTTTGGGCGGAAAAGGGGGTCTCTACCCCCGCAAAGGCCTGCGCCAAGGGGTGGGAGGAATTCTTCTCCACCGCCGCCGCGAGCAGGAGCGCCCGCTCCCCGCCCGTGACCTTGGAAACGGAGAACCTGCCCTCCGTGAGCGTACCCGTCTTGTCGAACACGGCGACCTGCACCTTGGAGAGCTCGTCGAGGTAGACGGCGCCCTTGGTCAGCACCCCGCAGCGGGCGAGCGTTCCCACCCCCGAAAAGTAGGTGAGGGGCACCGAAATGATGAGGGCGCACGGGCAGGAGATGACCAAAAATTCGATGGCGGGCACCAGCCACGTGGTAAAGTTGAAATTCTGGAAGAGGGGCGGCACCACCGCGATGAGCACTGCAAGCAGCACCACCACGGGGGTGTAGATGCGGGAGAACTTGGTGATGAACTTTTCGGGCTTCGCCTTTTTGGCGGTGGAATTTTCCACCATGTCGAGGATCTTCGCAACGGCGGACTCGGAGGCGGGACGAAGGACTTTTGCCTTGACCGCGCTCCCCGCGTTGACGCACCCCGCCAAGAGTTCGTCGCCCTCCTTTACCTCTTTGAGGTAGGCCTCGCCCGTGAGCGACTTGGTGTCGAGAGAGGTTTCCCCCTCGAGCAGAACACAGTCGGCGGGCGTCTTGTCCCCCTTGCGAAGGAGCACGACGTCCCCCTCCTTCAGCTCGTCCGCGTCCACCTCGCGCGTATTTTCGCCTTCTGCGAGAATGGCGGTGTCGCTCTTGAGGGCCATGAGCTTTGCAATCGCCCCGCGGGAGGAGCCCACGGCGATGTTCTGGAGGAGTTCGCCGATCTGATAGAGAAGCATGACGGCCGCGCCCTCCAAGGGCTCCATGATGGCAAACGCGCCGACGGAGGCGAGGGTCATGAGGAAGTTTTCGTCTAAAAGAGTGGAAAGGCCGCGGAAGTGGAGCACATTCCACAGTACCTGCCAGCCCGCCGAAAGCGCGCTTGCGAGGAAGAGGGAAAAGACGAGCCACTCGTTAAAGCCGAGCAGTTGAAGGACGAGCGCGGGCACAAAGAAGGCCGCGGAAAGGGCGATGGAGATGATTTCTTTGAGGTGACGCTCCTTTTTGGGGACGCCGCCGTCGAGTTCCACCTCCTCGAAGTGGGTGATGGAATAGATCGCCTTTTCGAGGGCCTCGTCGCTCTCATACTCGAGACTGACACGCTGGTTGATGAAATCGGCGACGGCATTCGAAACGCCGTCTATGGCGTTGAGCTCTTCGCTGAGTTCGGCCGCGCACGCCGCGCAGTCCAGATTTCTGATTTTGATGACCTTTTGCATATTACTCTCCATGTTGGGATTGGTTGTTTTTTCGACCCGCGTTCTTAATTATGTCATTTCGAGTGGAGCGAAGCGGAATCGAGAAATCTCGCCTTATTATAATGTGGTAGAGATGTCTCCACTTCGCTCGACATGACATTGCTCTCTCTATTGTCATTTCGAGTGGAGCGAAGCGGAATCGAGAAATCTCGCCTTATTATAATGCGGACACCCTTCGACTACGCTCAGGGTGACGTGAATTTAGAGTATCGCCCATCCCCTTAGTCCCCCCTATGAAACGAACGAGAGGACCAACGAAATTAAACCGCCCGCGCCCATTTCCTCACGGCGTTTATTTTCGACAGACACCCCTTCCGTCTCCTTTGGAGACACCCGTCTCATGCGGGTAGAGACCCGCATTCGGTCACCGTTCGCGCCTCCGATGCGCTCACTCATGTCGCATTGCGCCAACGGTTATCAACCGTTGGCAGAATGCAATGCTCCACCTCAAGGGGTGGGCAAGGGGGGAGGGAGAAAATAAACGCGTGAACTTCATATCTTGCATTTCACATGGGTGCAGACGAGTTCGAGGACGGCGAGGACGTGCTCGTCCGCCAACGAATAGACCACGTTCTGCCCGTCCCGCCGCGCCTTGATCATGTGCGCCTCCCTCAGCATCCGCAGCTGGTGGGAGACCGCGCTCTGCGTCCCCCCCACCGCCTCGACGACGTGGTAGACGCACATCTCCCCCTGCCTCAGCGCAAACAAAATTTTCAGCCGGCTCGGCTCGGACACCGCCTTGAACACCGCGGCGACCCGCCCGACGTCCTCCTCCTGAGGCATGTTCGCCTTTGCCGCCTCCGCCGCCATGTGATGAAGCTGTTCATGATCGCATGTGTGCATGCTCCTCTCCCCTCCCGCGCCGCCTTTCTCGCATTGCGGGATAATATCAATATATGAATAACTGTTCATATATTACCACAAAGAAAAGACGCCGTCAAGCGTTTTTCGGAAAATTTTTATAATTTTTTGGGGCTCGTAAACGATTTTCCGCTCAAATAGCCGAGTTTGCCCGCCCCGAAATGCAGGGTGAGCTCCTTTGCAAGCAGTTGTTGCCGCGTTAAGTGCGCCCGCGCGTTGAAGGCAGAACTCCCGTACTTTTCGTCCCCCGCGACGGGGTGGCCAAGGTAAGCCATGTGCGCGCGGATCTGGTGAGTCTTGCCCGTGTGCAGAATGACTTTGACGAGGGTGCACTCGCCGCGCTCCTCCAAGACTTCGTACTCGGTGGTGATGGGCACGCCGCGCTCCCCCACCTTCACCGTGGCCGTGCGCCCGTTTTTGGTCAAATTTGCGCGCTCCACCGCATGGGGCTTCGGCATTTTGCCGAGCACGAGCGCCCAATATACCTTTTCCGCCCGCTTCTCTTTGAACGCCGAGAGCAGCTCCTCTTCGGCCCCCGCGTTCTTTGCGAGGATCATCACCCCCGCCGTGTTGCGGTCGAGCCTGTGCACCCCCAAACAGCCCGTCTCCTCAAAGACGGCCTCCGAGTTGACGCCGCTCTCCTTGTCGAGCACGAGCACGTTCTCATCCTCATAGAGGACGGAATAAGCGGACTTATTCTCCTCCGCGGGGGTCATGTAGTAGCAGACCTCGTCGCCCGCGTGCAAAAGCACATTCTCCCCCGTTTTCACGCCGTTGACTTTGATATCTTTCTCCTTGAGAAGGCGGCGGAAGCAGAAGGATGCCTGCGCGCAGACGCTATCGGTGAAGTTTTTGAGAGAGCAACTTTCGCTTACGGTGAATTTTTTCATGATCTTTCAAGAGGAACAGAGCAATGATAGGCGGGAGCGCGACGAGGGCGTACCCCCACCCGCCCGTCAGAAGGAAGTAGGTGAGATAGCTCATGAGAAGGGCGGTGACCGTCTGCACGAGGGCAAAGAGGAGGGCGCGGCCCCAACCGAGCTCCTTTGCGGTTGCCGCAATCGCCGACACGCAGGGCGAACAGCAGAGCAGAAAGACGGCGAAGGCAAACGCGCTCTGCGCCGAGTAGGGAAAGCCGCCGTAAAAGAGCTGCAACGCCCCCGCCACGTTCTCCTTTGCAATCAGCCCCGAGAGGGCGGCGTAGGCGATCTTCCAATCGTTCATGCCCACGGGCGCAAACAGGAATTTGAGCCCCCCGCAGAGATGGGCGAGCATGCTCTCCTCCACCGCGCAGTATTCCCACTTCCAGCTAAAGGAAGAGAGCAGCCACGAGAAGAGGAAGAAGGCGAGAATGACCGTACCCAACTTTATTATAAACTGTTTGAGCTGAAAATACAAGGATTTTGCGACAAATGCGGGGCGGGGAATTTGCAGGGGCGGGAGCTCGAGCACGAACGGCGGGGCCTCCCGTTTGAGAAGAAGGGCGGCAACAAGCGAGAACCCCACGCCGAGGGCGTAGAGAAGGACGGCCGCCACAAACGGGTTTTCGAAAAAGGCGGAGGCGAGGGTCAGAAAGACGGGCAGTTTTGCGCTGCAGGGCAGGTACGGAAGGCATAAAATGACCCGCTTTTGCACCTTTTTGTCGTCTAAGCCGCGCGTGGTTAAAATGGCGGCCGCCGTGCACCCGAACCCCATGAGCAGGGAAAACACCGCCCGCCCGCTCAGGCCTATCTTGCTCAACATGCCGTCGGTGAGGAGGGCGAGACGGGCGAGAAAGCCGCTCTCCTCCATGAGAATGAGCCCGAAAAAGAGCAAAAAGATCTGCGGCAGAAAGCAGAGCACCGCCCCCACTCCCCCCAAAATGCCGTCCGCAACAAAGCCGCGCAGCACGGGCGAGGAGATGGTTTGCGCTTTCTCCGCGAGCGTTACGGTGAAGAAATTTTCGATGGCGGTTTTGAGGACGTCCCCCAAAAGATTGGGCGCGAAGGTGACCCAAAAGAGAAGCAAAAGCAGCCCCAAAAAGAGGGGCAGAGCGAAGCGGCCGTCGGTGAGAAGGCGGTCGGCGCGGGAGAGCTCTTCGCTCTGCGGGCGGTAAATTTTGGCGGGGAGCTCGGTGATTTTGAACTCCCCTCCCCCCTTTCCTTCCTCGGCGAGGCGAAAGACGCTCGCTTTGAGGTCGCGCTTTTTCATTCCCTCCGAGGAGAGGACTTCCATTCCCAAATAGCGGGAGAGGGCGGGAAGGTCGAGAAAGCCCCCCGCGCGCTCGAATTGCCGCCGCTTGGTGAGAACGAGGGCGCACTTCCGTCCCTTTCCGAGACGCTCCACAAGGGGCAGGGTGCGGGGGAGTTGGGCGCATTCGCTCACAAAGAGCAAAAACGCCTCCCCGTGAGCGGCGATGTACTCTGCCGAGCGCTTTTCCTCCATGCTCATTGCGTCGGGGGAGTAAATGCCGGGAAGGTCGGTGAAGAAGAGCTCCTTTCCGCCAAAGACGGCCGTGCGAGAGAGTTCCCCCACCGTGACGCCGTGCCAATTCCCCACCTTGGCGTTGCCCCCCGTGAGCGCGTTGAAGAGGGTGCTCTTGCCCGCGTTCGGGTTGCCGACGAGAAGGACTTCGGTCTGTGCGCTATTTTTCGTGGAGATTTTTTTCGTGAAACTTTTGGCCGCGGAGCTTTTGGCGGTTGAACTTTTGCCCGTTAAACTTTTTTGACGCCCACGCATGAAGCGACCTCCTTCGAGAGCGCCACGCGGCTTCCCACCGCCTGCACGAGATAGGTTTTTTTAAAGAAGGAGACTTTGAGCACGCGCACCACCCCGCCCGAGCGGATGTTGAGGGTGCGGAGGCGTTCTTTGAGGGCGGGAGAGAGCTCCACGGAGGTGACGACCCCCCTCTCCCCCCGCTTGAGGTCGGTAATGTTCATACCATAAAAAATGCGCGCGGACAGGGTTTTATGACTGTTGAGGGGGGAGAGAGAAGCTGTCCCCCGCGTAGCGGGGGAAAGTGGCGAACATAGTGAGCCGAAAGGGGGCTCCGTATTTTTACCCCCACCTGTCTCACTACGTGAGCCACCCGCCCCACACGTGGGGGCAGGTCATAATAAGGTGCCCCCCTCCCCTACCCCTCCCCCGCTGCGCGGGGGAGGGCAATAAAAGGAAAAAGCGCCGAAGCGGCGCTCTCCCGAAATAGCGTTTTTTACGAATGTTCTTTGCGCACTTCTCTGTTGCCCATCAGCTTGAGCGCACCGCTCGTGATGATGGGAGAGATGATCAGCCAGATCGCCGCGACCGCAATGAGCGAATACACAACAATGGCGCCGACCGTGCGCGGACCCGTGAAGATGGCGGATACCAGATTGAAATTGAAAATGCCGTAGAGCCCCCAATTCAACGCGCCCGTGAGTACGAGAATATAAGAAATGAGATTTGCAATAACCATTCTTTGCCTCCTATCCGCAGTTTGCACGGCTTTGAAAGTTTTATGCATGGAGAAAGGACACCACCCCCCTACCCCCCTCCTAAGGAGGGGGCGTGTAGTCGGAACCCTCGCGTAAGGAGGGGGCGAGAAAGCCTTGCCCACCCCTTGAGGGGTGGGTGGCACGAGCCTGCGAGTGACGGAAGGGGTGTTGCGTAATTAAGAATGACACCCCCTCAGTCACCTGCGGTGACAGCTCCCCCTCAAGGGGCAGCCAAGAAAATAAGGTACCCCCTCCCCTACCCCTCCCCCGCTTATGCGGGGGAGGGCATATAAAAATAACCCCCTCCGTGGGGGAGGGGGTCCATTATCTGTTAAACTTTACTCTTTGGGGTCGTCGGTTTCGAGAGGTTCTGTTTTCTCGGACTTTGCCGCCTTCTTGGCCTTTCTGCCGCGGAGGGTGCTCACGTCCACTTCCTCGATGCTCTTCTCGGAAGGCTTCACCACAAACAGCACGATGATGACGATGAGAAGGACCGCCGAAACGGAGAACAGCACGATGGCCGTGACGTTGCTCTCCAGCCACTCGGTGTTGTTGGGACGGGGGTCGAGCGGGTTTTGCGCCTCAATGACCTGATAAGCCGTCACCTTGGACCCGGGCAGACGGTTCTCCTCCGTCACGTCGAGCTGCACAACATAGATGGTGCGCTCCTGCGGCACAAAGCTCAGCGAATTATCGGGATCCCAATGGTACTTGTTGTCCGTGCTGTCCCAAAGGACGTCGTCCTCGGTGATGCTGCTGTTGTACTTCTTGATCTCCACCAAGCAGTTGCTGTATTCGTTGACATAGGTCTTGACGTTCTCCACAAAGTCGGAGTAGGCGGGCATTTGCTGGTTCTCCTTCTCCTTGGTGGCGTCGTAGCGGTAGAGCTTGTAGCTCGTCTTGTAGCCGTCGAGGGCGACGATGTCGAAGGAGCTGATGGAGTAGCTGCTTGCGCAGTAGCCGAGGCTCTGCGTGCCGGGGTTCTTGATGGTTGCGCCCGTGTAGCTTGCCTCGAGCGAGAAGGTGGGGATCTCTTCGATGTCCCAGATGTTATCCGAACTCACCGTAACGTATTCGCCGTCCACGTAGTACTTCATGGCGTTTCCGGCGGCGTCGGAGGCGAGGACCTTGAACACATACTTGCCCTCTTCGTCGATCTCGAAGCGGAGGGCATTGTAGCGGAGGGAAGTTGCAGACGACGCGCTCGCGGTCGTTTCGAGGCTCTGCTTTTTGTAGTAGATGCTGAAGCGAAGGTTGCGGTAGTCGGCATTCTTGCTTGCGATGAGTCCGCGGAGGGAGGGAAGATAGAAGTAAGCCCCGTCGCCCGCGCTCAGTTTGCACTTTTTGACGGACGCGCCGTCCTTTTCCACCGTCTCATACACGACCTCGTCGATCGCCGCCTGATACTTTTCGGCGAGTTCCTTCGCAAGTGCGGCGTCGCCGCCCTTGTTGTTGAGTTCGTCGTGGTTGGGCGTTACGCCCACATAGTAGGGGCCGCTCTTTTCGCCGCTCTGCACGTCGCCCACGTCGCCGCGGTTGACGAGAATGTAGGTGAATTCCTCTGTGCCGTCGGAAAGGGACTTGGTCTGCCCTTCCGCCGCATACCACCAAAGATATACCCGCTTCGCCTCTTTCTCCTCATCGCCAAGGCCCGAGAGATTGGTGCCGTCGTCGAGTTCGAAGTAGATGGAGACGTACTGCTCCTCAGACTGCGTGTCGCTCGTGGGCATGAACACGGTGGAGGTGGAGAGAGTGGAGTAGTCGTCCTTGGTGGGCTTGGGATAGTTGCCCTCGTCGTCGGCGGCGTTGACCATCGCATACCGCCGCGTGATGGTGACGGAGCTGTCGCACACGTCGATGGCTTCGTAGGTAAGCGACCACTTTCTGCCGAGGGTGTAGGCGTAGATCTCCTCGTTGATGACGAGCACGGGATCTGCGGTGTCGTCGATACGGGAATTTTCGTTGAGCTTGAAGCTCTGCCCGTTGAGGTCCTTCATGACGAGCTTCTGCTCGCTCTTCCCCTCTTTGAGTTCGTCCGCACGGAACGCGATGGGGTCGCGGGGGGTGGAGGAAGCAGAGGAGAGATATTCCATATAGTAGCCGCCCACGTTGGTGAACGTGCCGACTTCGGTGCCGTTTACGAGCACATGAAAGCTGCCGACTTCCGCCTCTTCGAAGGAAACGGTGATATCCGCGCCCGCCGCAATGTCGAGCGCAACTTTTTCCGCATCTTCAAACCACGCGTCGTCCTCTTCCTCTGTGTCCTCGTCGGGCTGGGCGTAAGAATCGCGCACGGCGGCGGAGAGCTTGTCCTCTTCATAGAAGAACACGAGGCTGTTGACTGCCGTCCCCTCTTTGCTGATGTTTTCCTCCGCGCTCTCGAACTCGAGGGTGAAGCGGGAGAAATCGAAGCTCGGGAAGGCAAAGGTCATGGAGAAGTAGTTTGTCTCATAGGCTGCTGCGGGCTGAGCGCCCTCTTCGCCTCCCGACTCTTCCGCCTGCTCGGCGGGCTCGTCCTCTTCAGGGGTCTCTTCCGCTTCTACGGGAGAGAGCCACTTCAGGGCGAGGTCGCGGCGGAAATAGACGCTGCCGTCCTCTTCGCTGAAGGTGAATTCCACAAACCTTTCCGCGTCCCCTTCTTCTCCGGAAACGCCCACGCTTCCGCCCGTTCCGGCGGAAAAGATCTCACTCGGGCGGTAGTCCGCCGCCAAAGCGCCCTTCTTTGTGAAGAGGGAACCGAATGCAAAGCTCATAGCAAGAGCGAGCGCCGCGAGCAGCGCGAAAATTGTCGTTAAGCGGATCTTTGTCTTATTCATGTATGTTGCTCCATAACGGGCATTTTGCCCGACTATCTGTTTTATTTTACTAAAATTTTCAAGGCAAGTCAAGCGGTATTTCGCCCTCTTTGAAAGAAATCGAAAATTTTCACCCATTTCTCAAGGTTTGAGGGCGGAAGAGAGGTCGAATTTTTTCCACGGCGTTTCCGTTTTGGGGGGCTCGCAGAGAAAGAGCAGCCGCTCTTTTGTGACGGGATGGGTGAAGCCCAAAGAGTACGCCCAGAGCGCAAGTTTGCCTTTTACCGCCTTCTCCCCGCCGTAGCGCATGTCGCCGTACACGGGGTGGGAGATGCCCGCCATCTGCACTCTTATTTGGTGGCTCCTGCCCGTATGCAGCTTGATCTGCACGAGGGCGAGTTCCCCCGCTTCTTCGAGGACGCGGTAGTCGAGGGAGGCGAACTTCGCCCCGTCCGTCGCCTGCGGCGTCAAATACACCATGTTGTTGACGGTGTTCTTTTTGAGATAGCCGGTAAGAGTGCCGCTCTCCTCGTGAGGGGCGCCGATGAGGACGGCGAGGTACTTCTTTTCAAAGTCCCCCGTCTTCATCTGCGCGGAGAGCCTGCCCGCCGCCTTGCTCGTCTTGGCGAACACCATCACGCCGCCCGTGGGACGGTCGAGACGGTGCACGAGCCCCACATACACGTTCCCGAGCTTCCCTGCGCTCGTCTTGATGTACGCTTTTACGCGGTCGAGCATGTTGTCGTCCCCGCTCTCGTCGGGACAGGAGGCGACGTTCTGCGGCTTTAACACGACGATGATATGGTTGTCCTCATAGAGCAGGGTGAGCTCTTCCCCTTCCGCCGTTTTGATTTCGTCACTCATGGATGTACATTCCTCCCGCGCCGCAGGGAAGGGCGATCCCCTCCTCTGTGGGGAGCCCTACCTCGTAGGCTTCGTAGTTTCCTTTCCTTCCCCCGAGCGCGAGGGTGAGGATATTGCGAAGCACCGTGGGCTGCAGGCCCGTGGTGTAGCTGTTGATGAGAAAGAAGAGCGGGTCGTCCGAAAGAAGTTCCCCGCAGAGCTTGACAAAGGGGAAAATTTCCTCCTCGATCTTCCACATTTCGCCGTTTGGACCCCTTCCGTAGGAGGGAGGGTCCATCACCACCGCGTCGTAGCGGTTGCCGCGGCGAAGTTCGCGCAGGACGAACTTTTTGCAGTCGTCCACGATGTAGCGGATGCCGCTGTTTAAGCCCGAGAGCCGCGCGTTTTCGCCCGCCCGCTCCACCATTCCCTTGGCGGCGTCCACGTGCACGACTTCCGCTCCCGCCTTGCACATGGCGACGGTCGCCCCGCCCGTGTAGGCAAAGAGGTTGAGAATTTTCGGCTTTTTCCCTTCTTTTATGCGGCTTGAAATGAGAGAGGCCGTGCGCTCCCAATTCACCGCCTGTTCGGGGAAGAGCCCCGTGTGCTTGAACCCCATGGGCTTCACCTTGAAGGTGAGTTCGCCGTAGGAAATATTCCAGCTTTCGGGGAGGGGTTTTAAAAATTCCCATGCGCCTCCCCCCTTTTCGCTGCGGCGGTAGACGGCGGAAAGATTTGGGAAAGAAAAGAGGTCGCACTGCGCGGGCCAGATGACCTGCGGGTCGGGACGGAGGAGAAAGACGTCTTTCCAGCGTTCGAGCTTATAGCCGCCGCCCGTTTTCAGCACGGCAAAATCCTTCCATTTTTCCGCGAGTTTTATCATACTATATATTATAGTAAAAGAAAAATCAAATGTAAAGTGATTTTAAGGGGTTTCATGGGAACACTGTTTTTAATTGTCATTTCGAGCCGTAACTCCCAAGCGTCATTCCGCCCCGCCCGCACGTTCTATGTTGTCTAAGGGCGGCACGAGGAGCGTTAGCGACGAAGTAGCGCAGTCGAGGAATCTCTACCGCTTATAATAAGGCGAGATTTCTCCACTCCGCTCTCGTTGCTCGCTTCGGTCGAAATGACAGATTAGAACTCTTGGCGCCCCTGTAGAGGAGCTGTCACAGCAGGTGACTGAGGGGTTCTCATAAAACCCTTTCGGCTCACTGCGTTCGCCACTTTCCCTTTCAGGGACAGCAAGAGTAGCGAAACACCATTCCCAATTACGTCATTCCGAGCATAGTCGAGGAATGTCCTTGTTTATAAATGCGGACACCCTTCGACTACGCTCAGGGTGACGTATTCAGAACAGTGTTCGGGGCAGGGTGACATTCTCAATCCAAAAAGTCGTCGCGGTTGAGGCCTTGACGGAGCTTTTCCAGAGCCTTTTTCTCGAGCCGTGAGACGTAAGAGCGGGAAATTTTCATCTTCGCCGCCACCTCCCGCTGCGCCATGGGCGCCCCGCCCGTCAGGGCGTACCGCATGCACACGATCTCCGCCTCCCGCTCCGTTAAAAGCTCCTTCACCTTGCCCAAAAACTTCTCCTGCATGAGCGAACGCTCCACCCCGCCGAATACCTTGTCCTCCTTCTCGAACAGAAGGTCCATGAGGGTGAGCTCGTTGCCGTCCTTGTCCGTTCCCACGGGGTCGGAAAGAGACAGGTCGTTCCTGTGCTTCTTTCCCGCGCGGATGAGCATTAAAATTTCGTTTTCCACGCACCGCGCCGTGTACGTTGCAAGCCGCGTGCCGTGCCCCGATTCGTAGGTGTTGATCGCCTTGATGAGCCCGATGGAGCCCACCGAGATCATGTCGTCCGTCTCCGCCGCCCCGCTGTACTTTTTGACGATGTGCGCCACCAGCCGCATGTTGTGGCGGATGAGCTTCTCCTTGGCGTTCGCGTCCCCCTCCCTTGCGAGCTTCAGACAGCGCGCCTCCTCCTCGGGAGAGAGGGGCTTGGGGTAGGAACTGCCGTCCGACACCGAGCCCGTGAAAAAAAACAGCCTGCATAGCATGGCGCAGATCATGGAGAACATTTTATCACCTCTTCCCATTATATGCGGGAGAGAATTTGTCCCATGAACCGAAAAGCGCCCGCCGCGCAAAAATTGCGCGGCGGGCGCCACGTTTACTGCTTATAAAAGCGTTTTGCCTTATACCGAGAACACGGGCAGCACCGCGCCGTCATACTTGGTATTGATGAAATCAATGACTTTCTGCGAGAGCAACGCGGAAAGAAGGGCTTTTGTTTTTTCGCTGTTCTCATTGCCTTCTTTCACTGCAACGATGTTGGCATACAGTTGCGCGGCGTCGCCGTCTGCTTTTTCAAGGGCAAGCGCATTTTTCACCTCTAACCCCGAAGCGAGCGCATAATTGCCGTTTACGACCGCAAGGTCGCCGTCGTCGGAATTTTTAAGTTGTGCGGGCACCTGTTCGGCGGCCACGGGCACGACATCGTTTCCGTTCTTGTCCACAATATCCTTATCGGTGAGCGAGTCGGCGGCGCTGACCCCCGCCTTTAAGGTGATGTAACCCTCTTCTTGAAGCAAAAGAAGTGCGCGGGTGCAGTTGGTCCCGTCGTTCGGAACATAAATTGTTCTGCCTGTCCTGGTGGAGGCAAAGTCGTCCTTCGTCACGTTATTGCCATACACGCCGAAGGGCTCGTAGTGGACTTTTGCGACGGAGACAAGATGGGTGCCGCGCTCCTTATTGAAATTATCGAGATAGGGAGTATGCTGGAAGTAGTTCGCGTCCAGTTCGCCATCCTCAAGGGCGGTGTTGGGCAGAACATAGTCGCCGTAAGTGACGATTTTAAGTTCCCAACCGTCCTCAGCGAGGGTGTCCTTCACGGCTTCGAGGATCTGGGCGTGCGGCGTGGAACTCGCGCCGACAGTGATAACTTTGTCTTTGTCGTTGGTCTGCCCGCACCCGACGAGGGAGCAAGCGAGGATGCAGGATGCCGCAACCGCGGCAAGGGTAGTGAGTAACTTTTTCATAACAATATCTCCTTAAAAATTTTTATTTTTTTGTTTTTTGGGGTTTCCTCTGGAGAGGCTTTTCTTGGCTGCCCCTTGAGGGGGAGCTGTCGAGGTGCCAGCCGAGACTGAGGGGGTGTTTCGTTTTGACGCGCAGACACCCCTTCCGCCTCCTTCGTCGGCACCCACCCCTCAAGGGGTGGGCAAGGGAAAACCCTTGCAGTCCTTAATATTGTCATTTCGACCGAAGCCGCAGGCGGAGTGGAGAAATCTCGCCTTATTATAATGCGGTAGAGATGTCTCCACTTCGGTCGACATGACATTTGGGAACGTGCGGGCGGGGCGACATGACATTTGGGAATAGCGTTTTGTATTCCACTTGCTGTCCCTTTTAGGGAAAGTGGCACGCAGTGCCGAAAGGGTTTCAAAAAACCCCTCAGTCACCTGCGGTGACAGCTCCCCTACAAGGGGAGCCAAGGAGTTGTCCCCTCCGTATGCATTTACTCCTCTTTTGCCTTCTTCTTGCGGCCCTTGACGCGGATGCGCTTGTCGGTGTGGGTGGCGAAGTACATTCCCCCCTCCTGTATGATTTGTACGATGATCACCGTAAAGAATACGCACATCCAGATCACGTCGTCTTTGAGATTGTTATATCCGTAAAAGATAGCGATCTGCCCTAATCCGCCGCCATTGATCGTGGAAGCCATTGCCGAATAACCGAGCACTGTCACCGTGGAGATGACCGCCCCCACGAGGAGGGAGGGCTTCGCCTCGGGCAGGTACACCTTCCAAATGATCTGCAAAGTGTTTGCCCCCATCGACTTTGCCGCCTCCACGACCCCTGCGTCCACCTCCTTTAAGGAAGATTCCACCATGCGCGCAATATAGGGTGCGGCGGCGATCACGAGCATGACCACCATTGCGGCAGGACCATGCGTTATTCCCACTACCACCTTTGCCACGGGCAAAAACGCTACCATGAGGATGATAAAGGGAATGCTGCGGAAGATGTTGACGATGATCCCGAGCAGTCTATTCAACCATATCACAGGCGTGAGCCCGTTCCTTCCGGTCGTGCAGAGTAAAATGCCGAGCGGTAAACCGATCACATAGGCGAATGCGGTGGAAAGCAACGTGAGATAGATCGTCTCCCAAATACCAAGCCATATCGTATTGTCCCGAAAAAGAGAGATAAGTACTTCACTCATCTTAAATTTCCTCCTTGAATACAACATTGTGCGCCGTTAAATATTGCTTGGCGGCTTGTATCTGCCTTTCGTCTTGGGGAAGCTCTATCACCATGTGCCCGAAGGTCTTTCCGTCTATCCTGCGGGTGTCGGCAAAGAGGATGTTCGCGGGCACGCCGCACTCCATCGCGAGTCCCGAGATGACGGGGGCGTCGCTCGTCTCGCCGTGAAAGACGAGGCGGAGTTTGTTCGCGCCGCTCCCCGCAAGCGAGCGGATGAGGTTTGGAATGACGAGCTGTTTTGCGATCTCCGACTGTGGGAAGGAGAACACTTCCTCCACCCTGCCCGCCTCGGCGACGTGGCTCTGGTCGAGGACGGCGACGTCGGTGCAGATGCTCTCCACCACCCGCATTTCGTGGGTGATGACGACGATGGTGACCCCGAGCTCACGGTTGATTTTTTTAAGAAGCTGTAAAATGCTCTCGGTGGTGGTGGGGTCGAGCGCGCTTGTCGCCTCGTCGCAGAGGAGATATTTGGGGTCGGTGGCGAGGGCTCTTGCAATGGCGACCCGCTGCTTCTGCCCGCCCGAGAGCTGGGAGGGATAGGCGTCCGCCTTTTCGGAGAGCCCGACGAGGGAGAGAAGTTCCTCCACCCTCTTCTTTGCCTCCTCGCGGGGGACCTTGCCGAGCTCGAGGGGGAAGCGGACGTTCGCCGCCGCCGTGCGCTGTTCCAACAAATTGAAGTTTTGGAAGATCATGCCGATGGAGCGGCGGATCTCGCCGAGGCGTTTTTTGGAGACGGCGGTGATGTCCTCCCCGTCGATGAGCACCTGCCCGCGGGTGGGCTTTTCGAGGAGGTTGAGACAGCGCACTAAGGTGCTCTTGCCCGCGCCCGACAGCCCGATGACGCCGAACACGGAGCCGTCGGGAATGACGAGGCTGATGTCCTCGAGCGCGACGGTCTCCCCCGCTTTTGAGGGATAAATTTTGGTCAGATTTTTGAGTTCTATCATACATTCTCCTTTGGGAGTTTGTGGGGTTGGGTGGAACGAGACTTGCTGTCCCTTTTAGGGAAAGTACCCGCGAAGCGGGGGAAAGGGTTCTCTAAAACCCCTCAGTCACCTGCGGTGACAGCTCCCCTATAAGGGGCGCCAAGGTTGAAGGGGGCAGGTCCTCCCCAAGGCACAAAAAAAACGCTCGGGGAAAAGTCCCGAGCGGAGATGAACAAGTTTCCGGTTTTTTACATCGCCGAAAACCCGCGCATTCCTGCTCGGGACCGACGCATGTACATGTAGTTGCGATAGTTCGAATGTTTCATAACTCCTACATCCTATCACAAACAAAAAACCCTTGTCAAGCGTTTTTTGGAAATTTTTCGGAAAATTTTGTGTGAGTCGGGCAAAGGCGAATGTTGCCCACCCCCTTAGTCCCCCTCCGGTGGAGGGGGTTCCGTTAGGTTCCTCTTGCCCCTCCTTAGAGGGGGTAGTGTCTCACGCTTCTAATTGTCATTTCGACCGAAGCCGCAGGCGAAGTGGAGAAATCTCGCCTTATTATAATGCGGTAGAGACCCATTCGACTTCGCTTCGCTCCGCTACTTCGTCGCAGCCTCCTCGTGCCGCCCTTCGAAAACATAGAACGTGCGGGCGGGGCAGGGTGACATTTTAGAACTGCGCGCGGGGCGAAGTTTTCCCTTGGCTGCCCCTTGAGGGGGAGCTGGCGAGCGGAGCGAGACTGAGGGGGTGTTTCGTTACGAATAGCAGACACCCCTTCCGTCGCTCGCTTCGCTCGCGCCACCCACCCCTCGAGGGGTGTGCAAGTGCGACCCTTCTGATTGTCACTTCTCCCCTCAGCCGCTGATGGTATCCAGATATTCGTCGAAGGTGATGGACTTGTCGTAAGTCTTGGTGCCGTTTAGGACGATAATGCGGTTACACACCGTGTTCATGAGCTCCTGGTCGTGCGAGGTCATAAGAAGGCACCCCTTGAACGCCGTTAAGCCATTGTTGAGCGAGGTGATGCTCTCCAAGTCGAGGTGGTTGGTGGGTTCGTCCAGAATGAGGAAGTTCCCCCCCTCGAGCATCATCTTGGCGAGCATACAGCGCACCTTTTCCCCGCCAGAGAGCACCCGCGCCTCCTTGAGCGCCTCCTCCCCCGAGAAGAGCATCCGCCCAAGCCAGCCGCGCAGGTACTCCTCGTAATGGTCCTTGGAAAACTGCGACAGCCACTGCACCAGCGTCAGCGTACAGCCGTCGAAGAACTCCCCGTTGTCGAGGGGATAGTAGGAATAATTGATGGTCTTGCCCCACTTCACCGTGCCCGCGTCGGGCTCCTGCTTGCCCGTTAAAATATCGTAGAGCATGGTCACCGAAGTGGACTTATCGCACAGAATGCCGATCTTGTCCCCCTTCTGCACCGTGAAGGAGACGTCCTCGAAGTACCCCTTCTTGGAGAGGTTTTCCACCATGAGGATGTCGTTGCCGATCTCCCGCTCGTACTTGAACTCGATGAAGGGATATTTGCGGAGGGAGGGCTTGAAGTCGGAGATCGTGAGCTTTTCGAGCTCTTTTTTTCGGGAGGTCGCCTGCCGCGACTTGCTCGCGTTTGCCGCGAACCGCGCGATGAATTCCTTGAGTTCGGCGGCGCGCTGTTCTGCCTTCTTGTTGGCGTCCCTCTGCTGCCGCGCCATGAGCTGGGAAGTCTGATACCAAAAATCGTAGTTGCCGAGGTACAGATTGATCTTGCCGAAATCGACGTCGCAGATGTGGGTACAGACTTTGTTCAAAAAGTGGCGGTTGTGGGAGACGATGATGATGGTGTTCTCGAAGTCGAGAAGATAATTTTCCAGCCAGCGCACCGTTTTGAGGTCGAGGTTGTTGGTGGGCTCGTCGAGAAGGAGCACGTCGGGATTGCCGAAGAGGGCCTGCGCGAGGAGCACCTTCACCTTCTGCTTGGCGTCCATCTCCCCCATGAGGGTGTAGTGGAATTCGCTGCCGATGTCGAGGCCGTTGAGCAAAGTTTCCGCTTCGCTCTCCGCTTCCCACCCGCCGAGCTCCGCAAACTCGCTCTCGAGTTCGGAGGCGCGCACGCCGTCCTCTTCGGTGAATTCGGCATGGGCGTAGAGGGCGTCCTTCTCGTCCATGATCTCCACGAGCCGCTTGTGCCCGAGCATGACGGTCCGCAGGACTGTTTCGCTGTCGTATTTATTCTGGTTTTGGGCGAGCACGGACATGCGCTCGTTCTTGCCGAGAATGACCTCCCCCTTGTTGGGCTCGATCTCCCCAGAAAGCACTTTGAGGAAGGTGGACTTGCCCGCGCCGTTTGCGCCGATGATGCCGTAGCAGTTCCCCGCGGTGAATTTTAAGTTGACGTCCTCGAACAGTTTTTTGCTGCCGTATTGCAGGCTTACGCCGTTTACTTGTAACATAAACGCCCTCCTTGTGGGTCTCCGCGGTCGATTATACCATACATGGAAAAAAAAGTCTATTGTTTTGGGAAGTTATATTTTTGAGAAGGTATTCATAGGTTGAGGTATGTCCGCACCCGCTTCTTCTTCCGAATATGCTGCACGCGCTTCGAAAAGACGCGCCTTTTTTTATGTTGTTCTGACCGCACTTCTGCTCTTTTTTGCCGCGCTCTTTCTCTCCGACCCCGTGCGGTATGCAAAGAGCGTTTCAAAGGGCATTTCGCTGTGGGCGGCGAGCGTCCTTCCCGCGGTGTTCCCCTTTCTCTTTCTCACGGCGCTCCTTACGGGGCTTCCCACCTTTGCGGCATTCTCGCGCAAGCTCTCCGCGCCGATGGGGAAGCTCTTCCGTCTCTCGGGCGCGGGAGGAGGAGCCGCTCTGCTCGCCGCGCTCTCGGGCTATCCCGTGGGCGCAAGGACGGTGTTCGCGCTCTCCTCTTCGGGCAGACTCGGGAAGGGGGAGGAGTTCCGGCTTGCATGCCTTGCCTCGACGTCGGGACCCATCTTCCTCGTGGGGACGGTGGGCGGCATGATGTATGAAAATGCGGCGGCGGGGTGGGTGATGCTTGTTTCCCATCTCGCCGCCGTGTGGCTGGTGTGTTTTTGTATGCGCTTTCGGGGAAAACGGCCGTCCGCGCCCCCTGCCCTCGCCGTGCAAAAGGACAATCTTTTACACGATAGTTTATACGGCGCGGTGATCTCCGTGCTGTGCGTGGGCGGGTTTATCGCCCTCTTTTCCTGCCTCGGGCAGATGCTGGGCGACTTGGGGCTGTTCTCCCTTCCCCTCTTCGGAAAGTACACCGAGGGGGTTTTGAAGGGACTTTTGGAGATGACGGGCGGGTGCGCGATCCTCTCGGCGGAGAAAACTCCCCTCTCGTGCGCGATCGCTTGCGCGCTCGTGACCTTTGGGGGGATGTGCGTTTTGTGCCAGCAGGCGGCCTTCCTCACCCGCGCGGGCGTGAAGATGCTCCCCTTTGTACTCGTAAAATTTTTGCAGGCAGTCTTGGCGTTTTTCCTCTGCTGGGCCCTTTGCGCATTGACGGGCTGTGTGTGAAGGGGCGAGGGCTCTTGCGAAAGAACTGCTCCTAAGCGTCATGCTGCCCCGCGCGCAATTCTGTTTCTCTAAGCGCGGCACGAGCACGCAGTGCGAAGTAGCCGAATTGTGGATACGCAGTCCCGTTAGCAAGTCCGCGAAGGCATCTTGGTACGTTTCGGTGTGATAAAAACGTACTTGGACGTAGCAAGATTCCCTCGGAGACTTTCCATTTCGAACTCCGTAATTTCCGTTACGGCTCGGAATGACGCACGGGGGTTACGGCTCGGAATGACGCGCTTGCGCGCGTGTTTGCCCACCCCCTACCCCCCCTCCTAAGGAGGGGGTTCCGTTTTTTGCCGAGCGGCGTAGCGCGAATTCACTTCGCGCGTTAAGCGCTGCACGACCGCAGCAATCACGACATTTCTTTTTGCTACGATTGCCGCTTCACGTTTGGAGCGGCAGGGCTCCCATAAAAGGACGAAGTACTTTTATGGGAAGAGAAACCGCCGAGGGCAAACAGAGCTTTTCGCAGAAAAGCGTGAAAAGCACTCGTGCGGTGACGACGTGGAGCGACAAACGCATTCGAGCCCGAGTTCCGAGGGCAAGACAAGCGGCAAGAAAAAGAAATGTGTGAACTTCTTAGCTATACGCGCCTAATAGTTTAAAGCTCGCGCAGTATTTGCGCGCTTCGGAGAGGGCCGAGAGGACCCGCTCGCTGCCGATATCCCCCGCGATCTCGATGAAAAAGCGGTATTGCCCGAACTCCTCCTTGACGGGACGGGACTGGATCCTCGTTAAATTCAAACTGTACCGCTGGAAAATTTTCAGTAAATTGACGAGCGCGCCGGGCTTGTGTTGGCAGACCGCCGAAAAGAACACCATCGCGCTCCTTTTTGGGACCTTTTCCCCTCTCTCAAGCAGTAAAAAGCGGGTGTAGTTGCCCTTGTGGTCGGCAATGTTCTCCTCGGAGAGCGCCACCCCCTCCCGCTTTACGTGCGCCCCGACGATGCCCGCCGTGTGCGCGTTGAGCATCTTCAAACTTTCCGCCGTGGAAGTCGTCTCCACGAACCGCGCCGCGGGAAACCGCCGTTCGAGGTACTCCACGCACTGCCCGAGCGCCTGTTGGTGGGAGCAGATGACGTCGATCTCCTCCTCCTTCGTCCCCTCGAGCATGGCGAGGCGGTGGTCGATGAGGAGCAGATACTCCCGCACCCCGAACACGTCCTCCGAATTGAGGAGGTCGAGGCACTCCGACACCCCTCCGTTGAGGCTGTTTTCGACGGGCACGACGGCTTGGTCCACCTCTCCCGAGGTGAGCTTTCTCACCGTCTCCGAAAAGTTGTGGCAGAGCACGATCTCATACCCTTCGCACATGCGCTGTGCGGCATATTCCGAATAGCTGCCGTAAGGTCCGAGGCAGCTTACCTTTTTCGTCTCCATGGTTTACCTTATTTATATCTTTATACTTTTTCGGCGATGTCGCACTTGATTTGTTCGGGCGACAGAATTGCCTGTCTCTTGAGAAACACTTCGCTATCCTGCACTTTTTCTTATACTTTTGCGGCGATATCGCAGATGAGCCGCTCGGTGTCCTCCCACCCAAGGCAGGGGTCGGTGATGGACTGCCCGTACACGACGTCGTGCTTCTGGCACCCCTCCACGAGGAAACTCTCGATCATGAACCCCTTTACGATGTTCTTGAAATCTCTGTCGTAGCGGCAATCCTGCATGACCTCTTCCACAATGCGGATCTGCTGTTTGAACTGCTTGCCCGAGTTGGAATGGTTTGCGTCGATGATGACGGCGGGGTTTTTGAGCCCCCCTTCGGTGCGGCGGTACCCCTCGAGCACCTGCATCACCGTCTCGTAGTGATAGTTGGGAATGTCGTTGCCGTAGTTATCCACCCTTCCGCGCAAAACCGCATGGGCGTAGGGGTTGCCGTTCGTCTCCACCTGCCACTCGTGGTACTTGAACACCTGCGGGCTCTGCGCCGCATAGATGGAATTGAGGAGCACGGGAATGCTCCCGCTCATGGGGTTTTTGATGCCCACGGGCAGGTCGATGCCGCTTGCGACGAGGCGGTGGAGCTGGTTCTCGCTCGAGCGCGCCCCCACGGCGTTGTAGGTGAGCACGTCCTCGAGGTAGGCGTAATTCTCGGGGTAGAGCATCTCATCTGCCGCGGACAGTCCCGAAAGCTCGATGGCTTTGAGGTGTAGCTCGCGGATGGTGCGGATGCCCTTTAAGATGTCCTCCTTGTTCTCGGGGTCGGGCTGGGAGAACATGCCCTTGTACCCCACCCCCTTGGTGCGGGGCTTGTTGGTGTAGATGCGCGGCACGAGCACGAGCTTCTCTTCCACTTTCAGCTGTAATTTTCCCAGCCGCGCCACATAGTCCAACACGGGTTTTTGCTCGTGCGCCGAGCAGGGCCCCACAATGACGAGGAGCTTGTCGCTCCTGCCCGCGATGACGTCCATTGCGAGCGCGTCCCGCTCCTCCTTGATTTTCTTGAGGGAAGCGGGCAGAGGCTGTTCTTCCTTAATCTGTTCGGGCGAAGGGATCGCCTGTCTCTTGATAAACATGTTTCTTCCTGTACTTTTATACTTTTTCGGCAATGTCGTAGATGAGCCGCTCGGTGTCCTCCCACCCAAGGCAGGGGTCGGTGATGGACTGCCCATAGATAACGTCGTGTTGCTGGCAGCCCTCCACGAGGAAACTCTCGATCATAAAGCCCTTTACGATTTTCTTGAAATCGGCGTCGTAGAGGCGGTTTTGCAGGACCTCTTCGACAATGCGAATTTGCTGCTTAAAGCGCTTGCCCGAGTTGGAGTGGTTGCAGTCGATGATGACGGCGGGGTTTTGGAGCCCCCCTTCGGCGTGGAGATAGCTCTCGTAAACTTGCATCACCGTCTCGTAGTGATAGTTGGGAATGTCGTTGCCGTAGTTGTCCACTCTGCCCCGCAAAACGGCGTGGGCGTAGGAGTTGCCGTTCGTCTTGACCTGCCACTCGTGATACTTGAATACCTGCGCGCTCTGCGCCGCAAAGATGGAGTTCATGAGGACGGGAATGCTCCCGCTCATCGGGTTTTTGATGCCGACGGGCTGTTCCACCCCGCTCGCGACGAGGCGGTGGAGCTGGTTCTCGCTCGAGCGCGCCCCCACCGCAACGTAGGTGAGGAGGTCCTCGACGTAGGCGTAATTCTCGGGATAGAGCATCTCATCCGCCGCGGACAGCCCCGACTGCTCGATGGACGAGAGGAGCAGGTCGCGGATGGTGCGGATGCCGCGCAGAGTGTTCTCCTCGTGCTCGGGGTCGGGCTGGGAGAACATGCCCTTATACCCCACTCCCTTGGTGCGGGGCTTGGCCGTATAGATACGGGGAACGAGCACGAGCTTGTCCTTCACCTTTTCGTTGAGCTTGCCGAGGCGGGAGACATAGTCTAAAACGGGCTTGGGCTCGTGCGCGGAGCAGGGCCCCACGATGACGAGGAGCTTCTCGCTCCTGCCCGCGATGACGTCCTTTGCAAGCGCGTCCCTCTCCTCTTTAATTTTTTTGAGGGGGGCGGGCACGGGGCGCTCGGCGATGATCTCCTCCGCGGAGGGAATGTGTATCTGTTTTTCAAACATGGTTATTTTCTCCTGATGAAGCGGTACACCGCCTCGGGGACGTAATTTTCGTAGGGAGTGCCGAAGAGGATGCAGTTGCGCACCAAGGTGGAGCTGACGTGCAAGTTCTTCTGCTCGGAGGGAATGTAGAGGGTGATCATGTCGGGGCTTAAGTCTCGGCTTGCATAGAAGTCGGCGGTCTCGTAGTCGAAGTCGGTCGCGTTGCGAAGGCCCCGCACATAGAAGGGGGTGTTCTCCTTCTTCAAAAGCTCCGCCATCACCCCGTCCCAGAGGACGACCCTGACGCGCGGCTCCCTTTCGTAGACGGCGGAAATCATCTCCACGCGCTCCTTTTCGGAGAACATGCAATTCTTTCTGCGGTTGGAGGCGACCGCCACCACCACCTCGTCGAAGAGGGCGAGGCACTTTGTCACCGTATCCTCATGCCCGACGGTAAAGGGGTCGAACGTCCCCGCAAACACGCATTTTTTCATGCTTTGCACCTCAAAAACCAGATTTTCGTCCTGCCGTAGCGGCGGACGTCGAAAAATTCGAACCCCTCGGGCGCGACTTCCTCCCGCTCACTCTCGTGGATGAGAAGCCCCCCCTCCTTGAGAAGGCGGCGTTTTGCAACGATGGCGCAGACGTCGGGAAGAAAATCCTCTTTGTAGGGCGGGTCGGAGAAGATGAGATCGAACTTGCCCTCTACGCCATTCAGACAGGCGCGGAAGTCACGGTTGGTCGCCGTGCACCTCTCGCCGAGCTTTTCGAGATTTTTGCGGAGAAGGGAGAGGCTTTCCGCGGAGATGTCGTTGAAAAGGACCTCCGCTGCGCCGCGGGAGAGACATTCGAGCCCGAGCGCGCCGCTCCCGCAAAAGAGGTCGAGCGCCCTTGCCCCGATAAGTTTCGGGGTGAGAATTTGGAAGAGGGACTCCTTCACGCGGTCGGACGTGGGCCTTACCGCCTCCCCTTTGAATTCCGCGAGCGCCCGCCCGCGATATTTACCGGCTATAATACGCATGATCTTTCGCAGCGTTCCTTTTTTCGCTGCGCTCAAAAAGGAACGCCGCGAGGAAACCTTCCTCTATGCCTTAACTTGTTTATCCTCTCATTCGCCTTGTCTTACAAGAAGTTGCAAGTGTGCAACAAATGGGGTCGCCCACGGCGGAAATGAATTCCGCCTAAGGCACATTATTCTAAAATGTCATTTCGACCAAGCGAAGCGCGTGGAGAAATCTCTGCCTTGTATTTTTATGAAAAGCGTGGTTTTGCTCGCGCACGTGATTGGGAAAGCCCTTTTTATGCCCCCTCCTTAGGAGGGGGTAGGGGGGTGGTGTCCTTCGTTCCGAATGTCTGCCGCTTTATTCACCACCTCAGTCACTTCGTGACAGCTCCTCCTAAGGAGGAGCCTTTCATGCTCTCTCATCACCCCTTACTTTTTACTCTTACTCTGCAAAGTCTTTTTGCGTTGCTCTTCCGTTTGGACGTGTACGCGGCTTTTCGCCTCTTCGCGCGCCTCCAAAATGCGACGCTCCCGCTCGGACGCCTCGAAACGGGACTTTCGCTCCGCATACGCGCCCACAATGTAGAAAATGCCGCTGATGAGAATGGGCAAAACAATCATGATGAGCGACCAATACAGGCTGATCCCCCCCATCCCGGGCGCGTAGTTGCGCACCCACAGAACGGGCATGATCGCCCACGCCGCAAACATCACGAGCGCGAGAGCCGAATACCCGCCGAGAAGGCCGTTGAGAATGCCGCCGTCGTCCATCTTTTCGAACAGCGCACCCGCAAGGCACCCCAAAATGATGACGGGCACCCCCACGAGCAGGCCGATATAAAACCCCTTCCACGGGCTGTATTCCCGCTCGACGTGATGATCGCCGCCCGAGGCGATCCCCTCCTCCTCGTTTCTGCGGTGCAATTCACCCGCAACGAGCGCACCGTAGTGCAGTTTGCCGTATTGGTAGCAAAGGTGCGCGTTGTAGGCAGCTCCACCCACGATGCACGCCGCACCAAGCAAAATTTGCGCCCACATGTTCGGGATCGCCTGACAGGCGAGCAGGAGCAAGCTCATAAACAGATACATAAGGTAGGGCGTGACCATCCGCCGCCAACACTCCCGCTGCGTGCGGTAAAAGAGTTGCCACGAACTCGGATGGGCGTAATCGACCGCCTTCTTCGGTTTTTTGGGAGCCTCGTTCAGCATCCTTTTCCCCCATTGTAATTTTTTTCGTACACTCCATTATAAAACAAACGCGCGGGGATGTCAAGCATTCCCGCGGGGATATGAGGAAAATGAGGCGCCTACCTTGCCCACCCCTTGAGGGGTAGGGAGATGTCCCCCTTGGCGCCCCTGTAGGGGAGCTGTCACGAGCTTGCGAGTGACTGAGGGGTTTTTGAGAACCCTTTCGGCATTCGCTCCGCTCATGCCACTTTCCCTAAAAGGGACAGCAAGGGCCTAATTCGCCCCTTGTTATGTCACGCATAGTACTATGTTAAGGGCGAAAAAAGGGGGAAATTAGCCAAAAATAGACGCTATTACGTCAGACATAGTACTTGTCGACGAAGCGGAGGACGTGCACGAGGACCTCGTAAGGGGTCGTGCCGTGCGCCATAGCATAGGCGGGAAGGTCCCTTAAAACGCGCATTCTTCTGCCGAGCGGCGCGTCCCCCTCCCGCACGCACGCGTCCATGCACAGCTTCCCCAAAAAGTCGCCGCCCATGCGGAACAGCCCGTCGCCGTAGCCGACGCGCAGGGTATAGAGGGAGGAATATTCCCGCTCCGCTTGAGCATACCCCACTCCCCCGCCGAAGGGTTTCCCCCTGTGCGAGACGGTTGCATACAGTTTCGCGGCGGGACGGACGGGAAGGCCCGAAAACCCCTCGGGCAGATAGCCATAAAGTGCTATGCCGCTCCGAACGAGGTCGAAGTTGTACTTTTCGCCCGCAAGAATTCCCCCCGTTGCCGAGAGGTGCAATACCGCCTCGGGAAATTGCTTTTTCACTTCTTCGGCCGCCTGTAAAAATGCGAGATACTGCGCCTCCCGCGCCTCCCCGTTTTGGGGGGCGTAGAAGTGGGAGTATGCGCCTGTGACGTTAATTCCCCTCCTTTTTGCCTCGCGGCAGGCCCCTTTCACCGCCTCGGGGCGGAAGCCGTAGCGGTTCATGCCCGTGTTGACGGCGATGTGCGCCGACAGCCCTTCCCCTCCGTCTGCGAGCAAACGCAGAGAGGCGGGCGAGGAGAGGGTGAAGGTGAGCCCGTGCGCCCCGCCGAGCAAAACTTCTTCCGCACACAGAGGGGGCGTGAACACGAGAATTTGCCTATCCACCCCCGCAATGCGGAGGGCGGTCCCCTCCCGCACGGTGGAGACGGCGAACATTTCGGCCTCTTGGGCGAGAGCGCAGGCGACTTTTTCGGCGCCGTGGCCGTAGGCGTCGTCCTTGACGACAGCAAGAAGCGGAACGCCCGCACGCTTTTTGACGAGTTGGGCATTCCGCACGATGGTTTCAAGTGAAATTTTTGCGGCGAGTTGTTGCATCTCCCCATTTTATGCGGAAGGTGCGCGCCGCGGTGCCGCCATTTGGCAAGAGGGCGGGGTTAGTCCTTATAGATGAAGCGGTGGCAGTGCTCGCACTCGACGACCCCGCCGCCCGAGAGCCGACCCTGTTGGGCAAGGGGGAAATCTCTGCCGCAGATGCAGAATTCGCCGTTGAGGGGGACGACGACGGGGAAAATTTTGTCCCGCCGCTTCGCCTTGTACCGTTCGAGAATTTCGGGAGGGATCTTTGCGCCGAGCTCCTCCAAGCGGGCGTTGATCTCCTTCACCTCCTCGGCGCGGGAGTTCTTCACCTCCTTGAATTTCTCGTTGTACTCCTTGTACTGCTTCTGCATGGAGATAGTCTGCTTTTTCATCCTTTTATACTCTTCCGAGGCGGCTTCGATGTCCGCGGCGAGCTTGGAAAGTTCCCCTTTCATGGCGCGGAGGCGGTCTACGAGGGACTGCACGCTCTTTTTGTAGAAGGCGATGTCGCCGCCGTTTTCCACCAATTCGTCGAGGTCGGCGTATTCGGAGATGGTCTTGTTGATCTCCTCGAATTCCTCGGTGAGCTTTTCGAAAAGGGCCTTGAGGTCTTGGGCGCGTTTATCCTGCGCCTCGAGCTTTTCGCCCGCCGTCTCCATGAATTTTTTCGCCTGAATGAACTTTTTGCGCTCCTCGCTGGCGGAGATCTCCTGTTCGATCTTTCTCAGCTCGCCGTCTACGCTCTGATAAGCCAATAATTCTTTGAGTACTGCCATGTTCTATTTCCTACCTTTGATAATTTTTTGAATGTGAGTGATGAGGTGAGATTTCTCCACTTCGCTCGCGCTGCTCGCTTCGGTCGAAATGACAAATTCCTAAATTGTCATGTCGCCCCGCGCGCAGTTCTGTTTCTCTAAGCGCGGCACGAGCACGCAGTGCGAAGTAGCGGAACGCAGTGGAGTCGAGACATCTCTACCGCAGTTTTAATAAGGTGAGATTTCTCCACTTCGCTCGCGTTGCTCGCTTCGGTCGAAATGACAATTTTGAACACGCCCCACCCCCTTAGCCCCCTCCCACGGAGGGGGTTTTTCTTGCCTCCCCCCAACTTGTTGGGGGGAGGACAGGGAAGGGGGCTCCTTATTCTTTCCGTCGGAATTACGTCCCCCCTTTCCCCCGCTCCTCAAGGGACAGCAAGGGCCTCCGCCCTACCTCAGCCGAATGTCGGAGAAGAAGAAGCAGGGAACGGAAAGTTTTTCCTGCATGCGGGTGCAGAACTGCCCGAAGCCGTAGCTCTCCGCCGCATAGTGGGTGAGAAGCAGGACGTTGAGCCCCCGCTCCACCGCCTCCGCGACGAGGTGGTGCTTGCCGTCCGACGAGACGAGGGTGTCCGCCCCCTGTTCAAGGGCAAACTCCAACGCGCCGTAGGTAAACCCGCCGCCGCAGAAACTCGCCACCCGTTTGACCGGTTTTTCGCCGTACACGACGAGCCGCTCCGTTTCAAACGCCCTTTTCACCTCTTCCGCAAACTCGGCAAGCGGGCGGGGCGCAACCTCGTACACCCTGCCGTAGCCGCCCGAAGAGAGCTCTTCCATGACGGCAAGAGGCTGTTTCCCTCCCAAGCCGCGCATGAGGCACTCGTCGATCCCCCCCTCCGCGGCGTCCAAGTTGAGGTGCGCCGAGAGGACGGAAATGTGCTCCTTCACGCAGGCGAAGAGGGCGGGCGCGTGCGCTTCGTCGAGCTGCTTTAGCCCCTCCCAGATGGCGGGGTGGTGGGTAAAGATGAGATTGCACCCCCGCTTTTTTGCCTCTTCCACGGCGGCGAGGGAGAGGTCGAGGGAAAAGAGCGCCCCGCTTATCTCCTGCCCGCAGTCGAGCATGACGCCGCTGTTGTCGTAAGCGCCCCGCGCGATGTACTCCTTGGAGAGCGCAAAGGGCGCAAGCCCGTCTGCGGCGTTATAAATTTCGTTCAACTTCATGAATGACTTCCTCCAATTCCGTTTTGCGCCTCAAAAGCGCCGCACGGCTGTCCTCCGTTTGTGCGAGACGCAGCCGCGCCTCCGTCTTTTCGAGCTCCTCTTTCGCCTGAAAGAGAAAGGGATAGGGCGAGCTGCCGTTGACATTGTTCCGCCCGAAACGAAACTCCCGCGCGGTGTAGCGATCTCCCCCCTCTGCACTGCCCAAAATGAGGTCGTAATATTTGCGCCGCTCCTCCTTCCCCTCGGAAAAGGTGTAATCGAGTTCGATCTTCGCGCCCCGTTCCACAAGGTAGCGGCGCAGCTTTTCGCTGTTTTTCATGGGTTGGAAGAGAAACCGCTGCGGAAGATAGGCCCGATCGACGATCTTGACGATCTCTTCGCCGCCCAGTCCCGCAATGAGGACGAAGTCGCACGGCTCGGGCAGACCGTCGAGACCGTCCGCGACGACGGGAAAGCACCTGCCTTCCGCGATCTCGCGGGCGAGCAGCTTTTCCGCCTTTTTGAGGCTCTTTGCACTGATATCCGAGATGTAAGCCCGTTCGCACAGCCCGTTTTTCAGCATGTACTGCGTCATGTAGCCGTGGTCGCAGCCGACGTCGGCAAAGACATGCGCCCTGCACACCGCCGAACAGATGTGGGCGATCCGCTCCGTCATCAGTCGAGGAAGTCCCGCAATTTTTTGCTACGCGAGGGGTGGCGGAGCTTTCTGAGCGCCTTTGCCTCGATCTGGCGAATACGCTCACGGGTGACGTTGAACTCCCTGCCCACCTCCTCGAGGGTGCGGGGCTTGCCGTCATCGATGCCGTAGCGGAGGCGCAGCACTTTCTCCTCGCGGGGAGTGAGGGTGTCGAGCACCCCCAAAAGCTGTTCTTTGAGCATGATAAAGGCGACGCTGTCCCCGGGGGTCTGCGTCTTGTCGTCCTCGATGAAGTCGCCAAGGTGGGAATCCTCCTCCTCGCCGATGGGCGTCTCCAACGAGACGGGGTCCTGCGCGATCTTCTGTATCTCGCGCACCCGCGCAACGTCGATCTCCATCGCCTCGGCGATCTCTTCGGGAGTGGGCTCGCGCCCATTCTCCTGCAGGAGCATACGGGAGACGCGGGTGAGGCGGTTGATCGTCTCCACCATGTGCACGGGAATGCGGATGGTGCGCGCCTGATCTGCGATGGCGC
>CANQPO010000015.1 GCA_947625695.1 uncultured Clostridia bacterium
GAGCTCGTCATGCGGGAGGTCGAACGAAACGGCGTCGATCTCGTGCCCGTGGACAGCGAGCATTCCGCCCTCTTCCAATGCCTGAATTTTCACCGCGGCGCACCCTATCAAAAGCTCGTTTTAACGGCGAGCGGCGGACCCTTCCTGCACTGCACAGAGGAGGAGCTAAAACGCGTCACCGCAAAGGACGCCCTTTGCCACCCCACGTGGAAGATGGGTCCCAAGATCACGATAGACAGCGCCACTCTTCTCAACAAGGGGTACGAGGTCATCGAGGCGAAGTGGCTGTACGGCGCCGATTTTTCTCAGATCGAAGCGGTCGTGCACCCCGAGAGCATCGTACATTCCCTCGTCTTTTTCGAGGACGGCGCGGCGATGGCGCAGCTCGGCTATCCCGACATGAAGGTGCCCATCCAGCTTGCCCTTACTTACCCCGAGCGGCTTTCTTGCGAAAGAGAGCTCGATCTTCCCGCCCTCGGGGCGCTGCACTTCGAACGGCTCCCCGCCGAGAAGTTCCCCTGCTACGGGCTGGCGCTCGAGGCGGGCAAGCGGGGAGGAACGGCGCCCACCATTCTCAACGGAGCGGCGGAGGTCGCCGTGAATGCCTTTCTCGCGGGGCGGATAACTTTCCCCGCGATCGCGGAAACTATAGAAAAAACGCTCGGCAGCATTCCGCAAATGCCCGCGGAGGGCTATGAGACCCTGCGGGAGGCGGACATGCGTGCGCGCGCAGTTGCGTCTAAATACATCTATGGCAAATAATCTTCTGTCGGTATGGGGAACGGTGGGTTCCGTCCTGCTTGCGATCCTCATCCTGCTCGTCATGGTCACCATTCACGAGTTCGGGCACTATCTCGCCGGCAAGCTTTTTCATTTCAAGATCGACGAATTCTCCGTCGGGTTCGGGCCCGCCCTCTTCAAGCACAGGAGCAAGAAGACGGGCGAACTCTTTGCGCTCCGCCTCATTCCATTGGGGGGCTATTGCGCCTTTGCAGGCGAGGACGGCCTCGAAGAGGAGAAGGAGGAAAACAAGGACGAGAACAAGGAAGAGCCGTTTTCCGACCTCTCCGCCCCTCCCGCCGCTTCGACGGAGGAAAACCAAGAATCTTCCGCGCAGGGAAGTACGACCTCTTCCGCACAGGAGTCTGCTTCCTCTTCCGCACGGGCGTCCGCTTCTTCTTCCGCACGGGCGTCCGCTCCTTCTTCCGCGTCGGGGGAGGTTCCCACTTCTTGCCCTCCCCCCGCGTCGGGGGGAGGGGTAGGGGAGGGGGCCCAACCCGAGCGACCCGACACCTCCGGCTACTTCACCCACCGTCCCTGCTGGCAGCGCATCATCGTGCTCATCGCGGGCGCGCTCATGAACTATCTGCTCGCGCTCTTCCTCATCATCGTCGGATTTTTGTCCTATGGCCAGACAATGGTCGCCGTCTATAAAACGGAGGAAGCGGAGGGGGAGTTCGCCGCGTACAGCTTGCAGGACCTCGATATCTTCTTGCAGATCGAGGGGAAGGACCTCTACCTCACCTCGGACATCGCGCAGGCGCTCAACGGCAAAAAGAAGGGGGACCTCGTCAAAATGCGCGTCTCCCGCGCTTTCGGCGTGGAGTGGAAAAAGGAGGAAGAGGGGGAGCGCCCCACCTTCGAGCATCGCGAGGAAATGGAGGTCACCGTCATGCTCCGCTCGGACGTTGCGGTGAAGAACAGCGCCGATTTCACGAGCGTATGGGATGCGCTCGGCGTCAAGTACGAGCAGGGCGGCGACAACGGCGACGGGTATTTCCTCGCCAATGCCATCTACAAATTCAAGTTCGGCGAAGCGCTCGGGCGCGCGTTCGTCTATTCCTTCAAGATCGCGGGGAGCATCTTCAAGGTCATCGGGGAGCTTCTCACGGGCAAATTGGGGCTCTCCGCCTTCGGCGGCCCCGTTACGACCATCCGCATGACGTCGGAGATCGCTTCGCGCGGCTTCCGCTATTTCCTCGAGATCGCAGGATACATCGGCGTCAATCTCGCCGTGTTCAATCTGCTTCCCATTCCCGCCCTCGACGGTAGCAAGGTGGTGTTCACCGCCATCGAGTGGGTGCGCGGAAAACCCATCTCCCGCAAGGTGGAGGCGATCATCCACGCCGTCGGCTTTGTGCTCCTCTTGGGCTTCGCCGTCCTCGTCGATATCCTGCAATTCGTCACGTAATTTTGGGGTAAATAAAAAAAACGCCGCTCCGCGCAGCATGCGCGGAGCGGCGTTTTTATAGCGATTATTCCTGCGGGCTCTCTTGCTCGCTCTCCTGCGCGCTGGGAGCAGGCTGCGGCTTTTGAGGGTTGAACTTCCGCACTTCCTTTACAAAGTTTCTGGAGCTGAACACAAGCACGCCCACCACCACGACAATCGCGATGTCCACAAACACGAAGGAGTTATAGGCGAGGGAATATGCCCAAACGTTGTCGAGGGTGCTGTATTCGGAGAAGGCGAACACCCCCGAGAGCACGTGGGAGACAAAGCGGAACAGGCTTCCCAAAATCGTGCCGAGCGCAAATTGGAGCTGCGGCAGCTTTTCAAGCGGCTTGAAGTGCGCAAACAGCCCCGCAAGCCCGATCCCCGCAAAGGCGATGGGGTAGTCGAGCAAGATCTGCGCGGGGTGAATGAGCCAAGGGTCCTGCACGATCTGCAGAATGCCGTAGATGAACCCCGCAAAGATCCCCTTCTTCACGCCGAACATGTAGGAATAGACGGCGAGGGGAAGGAGGGAGGCGATCGTCACCGAGCCCCCCTGCGGAAGGGTCAGCCCGGGAATACGGAGATAGGAGAGGGCAAAGCTCATCGCAATGCACACCGCGGCGTAGGCGATCGACTTGCTGTCGAACCCGCGCTTGTCCTTTCTGCCGAAGAAGAGGGCAGCAAAGAGGAGAATGCCGATGAGCACGAGCGCGCCCACATACAGTCCTACATTCTCGCCCAGCGTAATGGTCGCGCCGTTGTTTTCCTCCGCGGAGCCGGTCGCGTAGTAGACGCCGATGCAAACGAGCAAGGCGATAAGCGCCGCGCCGACGGCGGTGAGGGAGACGATCTTGCCGATCTTGAACGCCTTCTCGCCGAAGAGATAGCAGACATAGGTTGCGGCGATCGCGAGCACCACCGTCGCGCCGAGCACCACGGAGGGCTGGAACACGAGGTCGAAGATGTACCCCTTCTCCTGCATCTCCAAAAATTCGAGGGAGAGCATCGCAAGGATCACCGTAACCGCAAACCCGCAGGCAAGCGACACCGCAACTTTCAAAAAGTTGGGAAGCGCTTCCTGCTTTTTCAGGCGGACAACAACGCCCACCCCGACGAGCAGCACCGCAAGGACGATGGCGGCATAGAAGAAGATGTTTGCAAGATTGTTCTTTGCAAATTCCGTCCATACGTCGGGATAGACGTAGCCTTCGCCGTCCGCCGTTTCGATGACGTCCGTATAGGACGCCAACAGACAACCGAACATAACAATTACCTCCTTGTCCGTCTTGGAATGTTTCAAAAGAAATCGCCCGTGCCGTAAATCGCGGCGCGGGCAGAAAAACTCCTCGGAAAAATCCTGTCTTTCGTTCAGGTATTACCCTGTCCGATTCCAATGGTATGATCTCAGCTTTTTACGGCACCCACGACGGATATTTAATTTTATTGTCTGCATTATATCACGAAATTTTGCAAAAGTAAATTGCTTTTTGGGGGGAAATGCGATATAATGTGAAATATGGATAAATTTTACGCATACATGGACAGGATGAAGTTCATCAAACGTTGGCAGCTCATGCGTTCGGTGCGGGAGGAGAACATCATGGAGCACTCCCACTCCGTGGCGGTCTTGACGCACGCCCTCTGCGTCATCGAGAACAAACTTTACGGCGGCAATGTCGATACCTCGAAAGCCGTCCTCTACGCCCTCTACCACGAGGCGAGCGAGGTGATGACGGGGGATCTTCCCACCCCCATCAAGTACTTCAACAACAGCATCCACGGGGAGTACGAAAAGCTCGAAACGCTCGCCGTGGAGAAAATCGCGGGCACCCTTCCCGAGGAGATGAGGGAGGAGATCTACCCCTACCTCGAGGCGGACAAGAGCTCGCGGGAATACCGCCTCACCAAGGCGGCGGACAGACTCTCCGCCTACATCAAGTGCCTTGAGGAACTGCGCTCGGGCAACAACGAGTTCGTCAAGGCGAAAAAGGAGATCGAGGAGTCCCTCGTAGCCCTCCATATCCCCGCCGTCGATTACTTTTTCGAGCATTTTATCCCCGCGTTCGATCTGACGCTCGACGAGCTCGAAGGGCTGTAAATATCAACTTGGTAATGAAAAACGCCCGCGCGCCCTTTACAATGAAAGGGCGCGCGGGCGAAAAATTATTCTTCGGTCTCGATCGGCTCGGCGAGAATCGTCTGATAGTCGGTATAGATTACGAACCCCGCCTTTGTCTTGGGCGGTTTTTTTACGTATTTCACTTTACAATAATCGACGGGCGTCTTGCCCCCGCCCTTGGCGTCCGAATAGCGCACGCACACCCCCGCCGCAAACAGCAGCACCTCGTCGGGCACCTCTTTGCCCTTCGTCTCGATGACGACGTGGCAGGAGTGGTACTTCTGCGTGTGCAGCCATATGTCCTCGGGCGAACTTATTCGCACCAACCTGTCGTTTTGTAAATTGTTTCTGCCCGCGCGGATGACAAAGCCCGCCTTTTCGTATTGGCGGAACCCCACTTCGGGCGGCTTTTTGCGCCCGCGCTCGGGCTCCTTGGGCGGTTTGAGCATGCCGCAAGCTAAGAGCTCCTCCTCGAGCGCGCGCAGATCGTCCCTGTTCTCGGCGGCGGAGATGGCGGCGGAAAGGCTCTCCGCGTAGTCGAGCTCGGCGCTCGTCTCCTCCTCTTGAGGGGCAAGCGCCTCGAGAGCGCGCTTTTGCTTGCGATATTTTTTGAAGTAGTTCTGCGCGTTCTGCGAGGGGGAAAGGGTCTCGTCGAGAGAAATTTTCAACGTGCCCCCGTTTTCGTCGTAAAAGTTCATAAGCTCACAACTCTTCATTCCCCGCGAGAGGGCGAAGAGATTGGCGGTGAGGAGCTCTCCCTTTATGCGGTTTTCCTCACACGTTGCGCATTCCCGCTGCTTTTCGCGGATCTGAGAGAGCCGCTTTTCCGCTTTTTTCTTTACCGTATTCACGGCAGACGCCAACTTGCGCCGCTCGCTTTCGAGCTGTTTGCGCCCCCGCTTTTTGTTGTAATAGTAGCTCTGCGCCGCGCTTAAGGTGGGGAAGGGGAGGGCGCCCTCCTGAAAGCGTGCGAAAAAGTCGGCCGCTTCGCCGTTCCGCTCCGCAACGCAGGGGGAGATTTCGTCCGAGAAGATGTAATCGTAAACGTGTTCGGCAAAGTCCCCGCCGCGGTAGGAATTTACGATCTGTTCCGCCGTGCAGGGCGCAAGTCCCGCCACGTTGAGAAAGAGAAAGCGAGGAAGGTCGTCGTGCGGGGTGGAGAGGAGGGCGGAGAGGGCGGCCTTGTCGGCGGGGTTTACCTTGTCCTGCGGGGCGGGCAGAACGTATTTTACGCCCGCAAGAATGGCGCGCTTGCAGTTTTCGTCGAGCATCGTCGTTTTCAGCGCCCCGAGCACCGTGCCGTTCTCCACAAGGATGAGGTTGGAATATTTCCCCATGATCTCGGCGCGCAGTTCCCGCACCGTCTCCGAAAAGTCGGAGAAGCACTTCACGCGGAGCACGACGATGCGCTCGAAGCCGTCGAGGGAGACGCCGAGAATTTCCGCGCCCGTGAGATGTTTTCTCAGTAGCATGCAGAAGTTGGGGGCAACGAGGGGATTTTCCCGCTCGTCGTCGGTAAAATAGACGCCGCACTCCGAGGCGTTTGCGTTGAGGGTGAGTTTAAGAGTGCGCTTTCCGGTGTATATAATAAGCGCCAGCTCCTCTTTTGCGGGCTGGTTCACGCGGTTGATCCTTCCCCCGCGCAAGGTCTCGTCGAGTTCTTTGGCAACAAGCCTTAACGTAAATGTATCCTGCGGCATGGCTATATTATACTCCAAATGCAGTTGTTTGTAAAGGGGAAAAGGGGCCGGCAAGGGAAAAAGCAAGCGGAACCCCCTCCTCGGGAGGGAGACTAAGGGAGTGGGTGAAATTTCCAAATGTCATGTCGAGCGAAGTCGAGACATCTCTACCGCATTATAATAAGGCGAGATTTCTCCACGCGCCGCAAAGCGGCTTGGTCGAAATGACAATCAGAAGCGCGGGGCGGAATAACAGGGAATGGACCGCAGGAAGAAACAAAACGCGTGAATAAAAAAATACCGCGGGAAGGAATAAAAACGGTGAAAAATCGCTTTTCTTTTTGACGGCAATATGTTAAAATGTAATTTGCGAAATTTTAGCGAAGAAAATTATATCAGGAGACTCCAACATGAAATACGAAGTAAAACCCGCAGAAAAGAGCACCGTCAAGATCACGATCACCTTCACCCCCGAAGAGTGGGCGGAGGCGAACAACAAGGCCTATGTTCAGAACAGAAGCAAATACGCGGTCAACGGGTTCCGCAAGGGGAAGGTTCCCAAGCACGTCCTCGAAATGTACTACGGCAAGGGACTCTTTTATGAGGAAGCGCTCAACCTGCTCTACTACGACCACTACGGCAAGATCCTCGAGGCGGAGAAGGAACATTTCACCGCGGTGGGCGATCCCGCGCTCTCCCTCGGCGAAAACTTCTCGGAGGAGAACGTCGTCCTCATTGCCGACGTGCCCGTAAAGCCCGACGTCACCGTCGGCAACTACAAGGGTATAAAAATCACCAAGTATGAGTATACTGTTACGGACGCGGACATCGAGAAGGAGATCGAAAACGTGCGCGAACGCATCGCCGAGAGCGTGGAGGTCACCGACCGTCCCGCGCAGATGGGGGACACCGTCACCATCGACTTTGTGGGCAAGACGGACGGCAAGGAGTTCGACGGCGGCACCGCCGCGGGCTACGACCTCGTGCTCGGCTCCCACTCCTTCATTCCCGGGTTCGAAGAGGCGGTCGTCGGCATGAACCTTAACGAAGTCAAGGACATCGACGTCACCTTCCCCGAGGACTATCAGGCGGAGGACCTCAAGGGAAAAGCCGCCGTGTTCACCGTCACCCTTCATAAGATCACGGGAAAAATTCTGCCCGAGCTCAACGAGGAGTTCGCAAAGAAGATGGGCAGCGACAGCGTGGAGGCGTACACCGCAAAGGTGCGCGAGCGCCTCGAAAAGAACGCCGCTTCCCGCTCCCTCAACGAGACGGAGAACAGCATCATCACCGAAATTGCCAAGACCGCTTCGGCGGAGATCCCCGAGGTTATGATCGACCGCCAGTGCGACGCTTCTTTGCAGCGCATGGAGTATAACCTCATGTACCAAGGCATCAAGCTCGACGACTATCTCTCCTACATCGGCTCCACCCGCGAAGAGTACAAAAAGAACTTCGAAGAGGACGCAAAGACGGCGGTACTTCACCAGCTCGTTGTGGAAAAGCTCATCGAGCTTGAAAACATCACCGCGACGCAGGAGGAGATCGACGCCAAAGTCGCGGAGCAGGCGGCGGAAGTGGGCAAGGAGCCCGAAGCATACAAAAAGAGCATGGACCCCCGCCAGCTGGAGTACATCGAGAACGACATCAAGGTGACCAAGCTGTTCGAGTTCTTGCAGGCAAATAACGAAATGGTCCCTGCGGAGGAGAAATAAATGAACGAAAAGAACGTACTCATTCCCTATGTTGTAGAGCGCACTTCGGGCGGCGAGCGGAGCTACGACCTCTATTCCCGCCTCCTTGAGGACCGCATCATCTTCCTGAGCGGGGAGATCGACGACGCAACGGCAAACACCGTCGTCGCCCAGCTCATCTATCTTGAAGGGAAGGACCCCTCCAAGGACATCAGCCTCTACATCAACAGCCCCGGCGGCTCCGTTTCGGCGGGACTTGCGATCTACGACACGATGAACTACATCAAGTGCGACGTTTCCACCATCTGCATCGGCATGGCGGCGAGCATGGCGGCATTCCTGCTCTCCTCGGGCGCGCGCGGCAAGCGCTATGCGCTCAAGAACAGCGAGGTGATGATCCACCAGCCCCTCGGCGGCGCACAGGGACAGGCGAGCGACATCCGCATTCAGGCGGAGCACATTCTGCGCATCAAGCAGAAAATGAACGCCATTCTCGCCCGCAACACCTGCAAGACGGTGCAGGAGATCGAACGGGACACGGACAGAGACAACTATCTCACCGCCGACGAGGCCCTTCAGTACGGACTCATCGACAGGGTGTACGAAAAGCGTTAAAGCTGCGTGCGGCGTTCGGGCACGAAAAAACCGACCTTAGGAGCAATATGTCAAAATACGAACAAAGCTGTTCTTTCTGCGGAAAGGAAAAATCCAAGACGAGGAAGCTCATCGCGGGTCCCGACGGGATCTTTATCTGCGACGAGTGCGTGGAGCTGTGCAAGGACATCTTGGATAAGACGCCCTCCTCCGCGCCCGCAGAGCAGGTAGAGCTCAAAAAGCCGGCCGAGATCAAGGAAGAACTCGACCGCTATATCATCGGTCAGGACAAGGCGAAGCGGGTGCTCTCCGTGGCGGTGTATAACCACTACAAGCGCATCAACTCCCTTGCCGCGGGCGCAAAGGACGACGACGTGGAGATCGAGAAGAGCAACATTCTTCTCCTCGGGCCCACGGGCAGCGGAAAGACGCTGCTCGCGCGCACCCTTGCCAAAATTCTCAACGTGCCCTTCGCGACCAGCGACGCGACCACCCTCACCGAGGCGGGTTACGTCGGCGAGGACGTTGAGAATATCCTCTTGAAGCTCATCCAGAACGCCGACTACGACATCGAACGCGCCCAGCGCGGCATCATCTATATCGATGAGATCGACAAGATCGCGCGAAAAGGGGAGAACGTCTCCATCACGCGCGACGTCTCGGGCGAAGGGGTGCAGCAGGCGCTTTTGAAGATCATCGAGAGCACGGTCGCAAACGTTCCCCCGCAGGGCGGCAGGAAACACCCCCAGCAGGACTGCATGCGCATCGACACGACGAATATCCTCTTCATCTGCGGCGGCGCCTTTGTGGGACTCGACAAGATCGTCAGCGCCCGCAAGGACGACACGGGGCTCGGGTTCGGCAGTAAGGTAAAGCTCGGCGAGAACGAAGTGGACTACACTCTTCTCGACGACGTCAAGCCGCAGGACCTCACCAAGTTCGGGCTCATTCCCGAATTCGTGGGGCGCATTCCCATCGTCGTTGCCCTGCAGGCGCTCGACGAAAACGCCCTTGTCAGCATTCTCACAGAGCCCAAGAACGCCATCATCAAGCAGTATCAGAAGCTCGTCGGCTTCGACGGGGTGAAACTTACGGTGGAGGACGAGGCGGTGCGCGAAATCGCAAATACGGCAATACGGCTCAAGACGGGCGCGCGGGGACTTCGCACCATCATCGAGGGGATCATGACGGACATCATGTTCGATATTCCCACCGAGAAGAACGTGGAAGAGGTCATCATCACCAAGGACTGCGTGGAAAAGGGCGCGCGTCCTAAACTCGTGTACAAAAAGAGCGCGTAAAACGCGGAATATATTTACGGAAAAGGCGATCCCAACGGTTCGCCTTTTTTGTTTATTTTTAGACTCCCCTGCTGTCCCTCGCGCAAGCGGGGGAAAGTGGCACGCAGTGCCGAAAGGGGGCAATATTCTTGCTGTCCCTGAAAGGGAAAGTACCCGCGTTAGCGGGGGAAAGGGTTCTCGAAAACCCCTCAGTCTCGGCTGCGCCTTGACAGCTCCCCCAATGGGGGCGCCAAGGGTTTGCCCCCCTCCTGAGGAGGGGGCGGGTGACGGACCCCCTCCGTGGGAGGGGGTAGGGGGTCTCCAATTACGTCACCTCGCCCCGCTTCTAATCACGTCACCCTGAGCTCTGTCGAAGGGTGTCCGCATTATATTAAGGCGAGATTTCTCGACACGCCTCGTTCCTCGTCGGCTCGAAATGACATTTTTGGAATGCTATTACGAAATATGACCTGCCCCCACTTGTGGGGGCGCCAAGGGTTCTATTGTCATTTCGACCGAAGCGAGCAACGCGAGCGGAGTGGAGAAATCTCACAATATTAAAACTGCGGAAGAGATTTCTCGACACGCCTCGTTCCTCGGCGGCTCGAAATGACATTTTAAGAAATGGGTTTCGTTTTGCCCACCATGCTGGTTGCTTTCATTTCCCTATATATAGGGAAAAGCATTGTGCAAAATATACAATCTCGCGGGGTATGTTTGTGATAATTGCCTATTGATTTTTTGCGCGGAAAGGTGTAAAATAGTTACAGAATTTGATTTTGGAGGAAATTATGTCCGGTCTTTTACTCAAAGGCATCAACAAAGTTTATCCCGGCGGCAACCAGGCAGTGTTCAACTTCTGCCTCGAGATCAGGGACAAGGAATTCATGGTATTCGTCGGTCCCTCCGGTTGCGGCAAGTCCACGACGCTCCGTATGATCGCAGGTCTCGAAGAAATTTCTTCGGGCGAACTCTATATCGACGGCAAGCTCGTCAACGACGTCGTCCCCAAGGACAGAGATATCGCCATGGTCTTTCAGAACTACGCGCTCTATCCCCACATGTCCGTGTACGACAACATGGCATTCGGCCTGAAGCTGAGAAAGGTCCCCAAGGAGACCATCGACGAAAAGGTGAAGGCGGCTGCCGAGATCCTCGGCATCACCGAATACCTCTCCCGTAAACCCAAGGCTTTGTCCGGTGGTCAGCGCCAGCGTGTTGCCCTCGGCCGTACCATCGTCCGCGAGCCCAAGGTATTCCTTCTCGACGAGCCCCTTTCCAACTTGGATGCAAAGCTCCGTGCGCAGATGCGTACCGAAATCAGTAAGCTCCATGCCCGCCTTGCAACCACCTTCATCTACGTCACCCACGACCAGATCGAGGCGATGACGATGGGTACCCGTATCGTTGTCATGAAGGACGGCTTCATGCAGCAGGTGGATACCCCTCAGAACCTTTACGACTATCCCATCAACCTCTTCGTCGCGGGCTTCATCGGCACCCCTCAGATGAACTTCTTCCGCAACGCCACCCTCACGCAGGAAGGCGGCAAGGTGTATGTCAACTTCATCGGCGGCAACAAGATCGCTCTTCCCAAGACGGTTGTTTCCAAGATCAAGAACGTTGACGAATACATCAACACCGGCAAGGAAGTCACCCTCGGCGTCCGTCCCGAAGATATCCATCAGGACGATCTGTTCATCTCCAACTCGCCTGACACCGTTGTCAAGGCGAAGATCGACGTCATCGAAAAACTCGGCGCCGAAATGCAGATCTACTGCGATCTCGACTACATGACCGACAAGACGACCATCGTTGACAGCGTCTCGCAGATGATCGCGAAGATCTCCTCCCGTGCAGTTGTCAACCTCGGCGAAGTTATCGAGCTTGCATTCGACGCAAAGCACATCCACCTCTTCGACGGTTACACCGAAGCGACGATGCTCGAAAGAGACGAGCACTACGATGTGATCCCCGAGAACGCGGAAGGCGCGGCGTTCGTTCCTCCCACACCTCAGGAGATGCAGGCGCAGATCGACGCGGCGAGAGTCGTCACCAAGGAAATGAAGAAACAAGCCAAGCACGACGCCAAGATGGCGGCAAAGCGTGCGGCGGCGGAAGGCGGGGAAGCTCCCTCCGACGAGAACAAGCCCACCGAAGAATAATTCCGAACGAATTCACCAAAGAGCGCTCCTTGCGGGGCGCTCTTTCTCTGCCGCGGAAACGGTTGACAAACGCCGCAAAAACATGTAAGATAGAGTTGATTTTTTCAAAGGAGGAAGGAATATGGGCGAAGTTTTTCTCGACGGCTTTTTAGACGCTTTGAAGCTGCTTCCCTTTCTCTTTCTCCTCTATATCCTCATCGAGCTTTTGGAGCACCGCACCGCCATGGGACGCGCAGGCAGGGCGATCACGGGCAAATTCGCCCCCCTCATCGGCGGGGCGGCGGGGCTCGTGCCCATGTGCGGCTTCTCGGTGATGGCGAGCAAGCTCTTCCAAAAGAAGTATCTCACCGTCGGCACCTTGTTTGCCGTGTTCATTGCAACGAGCGACGAGGCGCTCTTGGTGCTCGCCCTCTCCTCCCTGCCCGCGCTCGAAAAATTGTATTCCATCCTCGCTCTCCTTGGCACGAAGTTCGTGCTCGCGGTGGGAGTGGGGTACTTGATTGATCTGCTCTTCAAAAAGAGGCGCGCCCCTCTTCCCGCATACGACCATGAGTATGAACACGACCATGACCACGAGCTCGACCATGACCACGACCATGAGCATGAACACGAACACGACGGGCATGAAGTGGACGAGCTCTCCGTGTGCGAACACAAGCATGAGAGCAAGTGGACGCTCTATCTCTTCTCTCCGCTTCTGCACGCGCTCGAGGTGGCGGGGGTCGTGTTTGTGTTCAACCTTGTATTCGGGCTGATGTTCTACCTCATCGGGCAGGAGAAGGTCATCGGTTTTTTGCAAGGCGCGGGGTATTGGTACCAGCCGCTGTTTGCGGCGATCGTGGGACTTATTCCCAACTGCGCGTCGAGCGTGGCGCTCGCCGAGACCTATGCGATCGGCGGCATCGGCTTTTCGGCCCTCCTCGGCGGGCTCGTCACAAACGCGGGGTTCGGCGTCTTTGTCCTCTTCCGCGAGGGGAGGGAATGGAGGTGCAACCTGCTCATTCTTTTTGCCATGTTTTTGCTCGGCGTCCTCGTCGGGTATGCCGCAGGCGCGATCGAATATATCATGATATAATTGCATTTAAGGGAGGTCGGACATGTGTCTTGCCGAAAATTCCCTACCGAAGAGAAACGAAGAGGAGCACGAAGGAATTGTGTTTTGCGCGTTTGAGGAAGGGGTGCGGCAGACGCTCGGGCGTTCGGCGGGGAAGGTTCTTCTGCTCTCGGACGACGGTTCGCTCTCCCCGTTTGCAACCTCTCCCCGCACCATCTCCGTCATCTTCGACGGAGACGTTCTGCCCCTCTTTGCAATGCCCGACGGCGTGTCCCGCATCATCGCTTCGGGCGGGCGCGAGACCCTCCTTGCGGCGCGCTATTTTGCGGACGTGAGGCAAATTCCCTGCACCCTCCTGCCCATAAACGCCGAGCTCTGCGGCGTGTTCGAGCGGAGCGGGGAAGTCGTTGTCGGCGGCAGAAAGGTGCATTCGCCGCTTGCGGAGGGGGAGACGGTGTGCGACGTGGAGCGGCTTTCACCCTCCCTTGCGGAAGGGGTGGCGCGCCTGCTTCTCACCCGTCTTGCGGCAGATGAGGCGGAGGCGCTCACAGCGTTCGGCATTCCCCGCCGCGGTATCAAGTCGGAGCTTCCCGAAACGGCGGAGGAGATCGTGCTCGAAAACGCGCGGGTCCGCCGCGCCGAACAGACGGCTTACGGCGGCGAGGGCGCGGTACTTTCCGAAATGCTCCAGGGGGAGGCCTGCCCCGCGTGGAGCGCATATCTTCTTCTCACGGCCCTCTATGCGGCGTTTTTCGAAAAGGGCAAGCCGCGGCGCTACGGCACTCCAAACTACCGTGTGCGGGCGGAGAGGGCGGGGGTGGAGTACGCTTCCATCTTCATTCCCTCGCGGGAAGAATATGCGGCGCGCGCTTTGATTTTGGAGCGGGTCCGCGCCCGTTTTATCGGCGAATTCTCATACCATATTGCAAAAAGAGAGGAATTTTACGCCCTCGTCTCCCGCTGGAGCAAAACGCCGCTGCCCGAGAACGGGGGAGACAGGGAGCTTCTTTCGCTCTTGCCCGAGCGCGCGGGGAGGGGGCTCTCCTCCATCATCCGCGATTTCGGGCTCATGGACTTTTACGATGACAAAGCAAGAACTGCTCGAAAAAATTGACGTCCTTTTGCTCGATCTCGACGGCACCGTCTACCTCGACGAAACGCCCATCGGCGACGCGAAAAACACCTTGGAGAGGTTGCGGGAAAGGGGAAAGCAGCTCATTTTCCTCACCAACAACTCCTCCAAGACGGAGGAGGAATACCGCCGCAAGCTCGTCCGTATCGGACTCTGGGGGGCAGGCGATCTCGTCTACACCTCGGGCATGGCGACCGTCTCCTACCTCAAAAAGAAGCATGCGGGGAAAAAAGTCTATCTCGTCGGCACGGAGGCGGTGCGGGCGGAGTTCGCGCAGGCGGGCATTTTGCTCGACGAAGCGGACCCCGATCTGTGCGTGCTTGCCTACGACGTCGAACTCACCTTCGAAAAGATCAGGCGGCTCAATTTCTTTTTGAAGGTGGGGAAGCCTTTCATCGCCACCCACCCCGACGACGTCTGCCCCACAAAGGACGTCCCCATGCCCGACGTGGGGTCCTTCCTTGCCCTCTTCAAGCGCTCCTCGGGAAGAGACCCCGATCTTGTCATCGGCAAACCCTTTCCACCCATGGGGGAGGAGCTTTCCGCGCTCACGGGGGTCCCGCGGGGGAGAATGTGCATGATCGGCGACAGAATGCACACCGACGTCCGCTTTGCCGCAAACTGCGGCATGAAGAGCGTTCTGGTGCTCTCGGGCGAGACGACGCGGGAGACGATGAAAAATTTCCCCGATAAGCCCGACCTTGTTCTTGAAAGTATCAACGATATTTTGTAAAGTTGTTTGAAACCGCATATGCGGGTGGTATAATATATAGGAACTCACCTATCTTTCGGGAGGAAAACATGCAAGAAGTTACCGTTCTCAACACCGCGCCCGCGCTGACCGTGGCGCTCAGCGGCGAGATAGATTCCAAGAATGCCGATGAATTTTATTCCCTCGTGCTCTCCGCTTACGAAGCGGACAAGCGGGACGTCGTGTTCGACTGTGAGGCGCTCACCTTCATCGACTCGACGACGCTCGGCACGTTCGTGAAATTTTTGAAGCACGTCCGCGGAGACGGGCACGGCATGAAGCTCATAAAACTTCAGCCCCGCCTCAAAAAGCTGTTCGTCATCTGCGCGCTCGACACGATCATGGAGATAGAATGATGTTATTCGGAATGGAATTTTCTCTTGAAAAGGAGATCATGACGACGGTCCGCTTGGCGGTCGGCGGGCTCTGCTCGGTGGCGGGGTTCGGAATCGACGCCTCCGAAGATTGTAAAGTGTGCGTCACGGAGAGCCTGCTTCTGCTCCTCCATGCGGGGTGCTCGCGCGCAAAAATTTCGGTATTCCGCGAGGAAGGGTTGAAGTTTGAACTGACGGGGGAGGGCGGCGCGCCCTCCGAAGAGCGGACGACGGAGGAAGAGATCTCCATCGCCCTTTTGAACGCGCTTGTCAACGATTTTTCGCTCGAGCGCACGCATAGCGGCGCCCGCATCACATTCGGGTTTCAGGGTCTGTAATGGACGAAAAGCAACTGTTTGCAACCTATCGCGCGAGCGGCGACGTCGCCATCCGCAACGAGATCGTGGAAAAATATCTTCCCGTCGCGGAGATGCTCGCCAAAAAGTTCGTGGGGCGGGGGGTGGAATTCGACGACCTCTGCCAGATCGCTTCGCTCGCGCTCATCAAGGGAGTGGACCGCTTCGACGAGACGAAAGGGGTCAAATTTTCCACGTTCATCACGCCCACCATCGCGGGGGAGATCAAGAACTACTTCCGCGACCGCTCCCGCCTCATCCATCTGCCGCGGCGGGTTTCCGAACTTCGCCGCTGCGTGCGGGAAAAGGCGGACGAAATTTTCTCCCAAACGGGCAAGAACCCCTCTCCCCGCGAGATCGCGGAGGCCTTGCATGTCTCCGAGGAAGAAGTGGTTGCGGCAATGGAGTCGGGGAGCGTCGTCTCCCTCGACCGCCCCGCGGACGGGGAGGACGGCGCGAGCTATTACGACGTGATCGCCTCTCCCGAGGACGCCTTCGAACGCTTGGAGAAAAAGGACGCGGTGCACTCCGCGCTTTCAGAGCTCTCCGAGGAGGAGCGAAAGATCGTCTCCTTCCGGTTCGGGCAGGAACTTTCGCAGGCGGAGACGGCAAAACGGCTGAACGTGTCGCAGATGTACGTCTCGCGTATGGAACATAAAATTTTGGAAAAACTGAGAGAGAACTTAAAAAAGAGCGCAGTGGACTGATGTACTTCGAGATAGACGATTACAACGCGCTGAGATCGGCGCTTCAACAAATGTGCCGCGCCTTTGAAAAGGAGCTCTCCGAGGAGACGGTGTTCAACAGCAGGCTGGTGGCGACCGAGCTCCTTTCCAACGTGCTCCAACACGGCGGCGGGCGGGCGAAGTTCCGCGTCGAGCGCGCGGGCGGCGAAATACGCATCAGCGTGCAGTGCGAAAACGCCTACCGCCCCCCCGAAAAGAGCGTAAATGCCGATCTCTTGTCGGAGCGCGGCAGGGGGCTCTTTATCGTGGACGCCTACTGCGAACGCCGCACATACAGCGAGAAAGACGGCATCACCGTCTTTCTGAAAGAAGATTAAAGCCGCCCGTTTTCGGGCGGTTTTTGTAAAAGTATAAGAAAAACAGAATTCAAAAACCGCGACCGCCGTTTTTCGGCGGTTTTTTCTGTAAAAGTATAAGAAAAACGAAAGGCAAAAACAATATAAAAAACTTGACATAATTTTTACTATTTTCTAAAATAAAATTGTGCATCGAACTTTTGTGTTAGCTATTCGCATTTCATATTGAGGGAGGTAAGAAAATGGAGAGAGGATATAAAATAATGAAGAGAAAACGGGCAATCGTTATTCTGACATTGTTTATGGTTCTGTCTGCATTTCTTGCCGTCCTTTGCGCCTGCGCGCCCAAAACGATCACCATCACCTTCCGCGTCCCGGGAGAAGCGGATCAGATGGTCACGGTGGAGCGGGGAGAGCGGGTCGTCCCGCCCGAAATTCCCGAAAAAACGGGGAACAGAGGAAGGTGGGACCGGACCGATTTCAGAGAACTTACCGAGGATACCGTGGTCTCCGCGGTCTACGAAACGCAGGGATTAGCCTATACGCTCACAGAGGACGGCTACGCGGTGAGCGCGGGTGATATGGCCATAAGGACTGAAGAATTATACGTTCCCGCACAGCATAACGGTTTGCCCGTTACGCAAGTTGCCGCCAAAGGCTTTTCATCAAGATTCTTGAAATCCGTGGTTTTGCCCGAAACGGTCCGACTCCTTGCCGATCGATCTTTTGCTGTGAATTCTATCGAAAGCATTGTGGCAGATGGCGTTACAAAGATCGGAGATCATGCTTTTTGGACGAATTCCTTTCGTTCCCTGGTTTTGCCCGAAAGCGTAACAGAGCTCGACGACTATGCCTTTGCCGAGTGCGGTCTGTTGGAAAGGATCGAATTCCCGAAAGCTCTGCGAAAGATCGGTTCATACGCATTCGATAAATGCAGGTCGCTCACGAGCGTGACCCTCCCTTCAAGCATAGAGGAGATCGGAGAGCGGGTGTTCAGTCTTTGTACTTCACTCCAAAAAGCGGAGATCCCCGAAGGCTTTCTTGATTTGCCCGGCTACATGTTTGCGGATTGTACGAGTTTGGCCGATGTGAAACTCCCCGAAGGATTGAGCAGTATAGGGCGCGGGGCCTTTACAGGGTGCTCCTCCCTTGCTTCCATTCAGCTTCCCGCTTCGCTTTGGAAAATCGAGCTCCTCGCTTTCTCCTGGTGCAGCTCCCTGAAAGAAATCGAACTGCCTGCAGGGTTGGAAGAATTGCCGCAAGCTGTTTTCGAAAGATGTAGCTCCTTGGAAAAGATATTCATTCCCAAAACGATCAAGCGGATCGACGGCAGCGCATTTGCCGACTGCGAGTCCTTGAAAGAGATCGTGTTCGAAAAGGGGAGCATGCTGCAGGAGCTGAGATGGCCGTTTCCCAATAGCGGATTGACGAAAATCACGATCCCCAAAAGAGTGATGTCCCTCACGGAAGATTGTTTTGAACGTTGCGATTATCTCGAGACGGTCGAGTTCGAAGCGGGCAGCCTTCTTCCGGAGCTCTGTGCGCGAACGTTTTACAACTGCCGATCGCTGACGGCGGTCATTATCCCCAAGGACTCTGCCATCAAGAGCATCGGCTCCGCGGCTTTTATGAATTGTTCCCTTCTGCAATCGTTTGAAGCCCCCGCAAAGGTTTCGGTGATCGGAGACAAGTGCTTTTCCGGCTTCGAAGCGCTACAGTCGGTTATCCTCCCCGACGGGTTGAAAGAGATCGGCGCCGAGGCGTTCTATAATTGCAAATCGGTTTCCTCGGTCACGATCCCGAGAAACGTCGCCAAGATCGGGAGCGGCGCGTTTTCGGGTTGGGAACAAAATCAAACGATCTATGTGGAGGGGTACGCGGAAAAACCCGCGGATTGGCCCGAAGATTGGTGCGGAAACGCCACCGTCGTCTGGGCGGGAAACTGACGGCAGAAAGGCTTTGTTCTGTCTACACTTTACGCAATAAAAGCCGCCCGTTTCGGGCGGCTTTCCGTTATTGTTCGGGTTGGCTTGCGGGCGCTTCGGTAAAATCAGGCGTCTCGCTGAAAGTCGGCGTTTCGGGTTCGGGCGCCTCATGCTTGTCATAGCCGGCGGGAGGGCTTGCGGGCGCGGGCTCCTTTTTCTCTTTTCTTCTAAAGGTGTTCGCAAACGCCGCAATCAAAAGATCTGCAAGGGGGGAGAGGAGCAAAAAGACGCACGCAAAGGGCTGGTCGGTGAAAAAGCTCGCGGCGTCTCCTCCTGTAAGATAGGCGGCGGCAAGTGCGAGCGCGGCAACAAACTGCACCGCAAAGCGGAAGATGTCCGTAATCAGCCCGTGCGGGTGCTCGAGCCTCAGCACCGAGAGAATGAGGTTCGCGATTATCACCACGCACAAAAAGCCCATCAAAATGCGTTTGACAGCGCCCACCTCATAGGTCGCGATCAGGTTGAGATCGGAAAGGAGAGGCGTTTTCGGGAAGATAAAGGCGCACACCGAAAAGGCGTTGAAGAGGAGCAGGAGCACGTTCACCGCTCCGCGCGGCCCCCTGTGGGCGATGGCGATCACGGCAAACACGCAAAAGGCGAGGAGAACCGCGGTGAGGGATGGAAGATCGAGCTGTCTCCACGAATAAATTTCCTCTCTGAGCGACCCGAGCAGCACCCCCGTCACGCAGAGCACGCCATAGACGAAGAGGGTCAAAAAGCCGTTGAGGGTGCAGAAAAAGCGCGCCGACTTCTGTTTGATACAGGTGAACACGACGAGCGCGAGGGAAAGAAGCACCTCCGCCGCGAGCGCAAACACCGCGAAATAGAGAAAGACGGGCAAGAGGGAGACGAGCTCGATACTCTCCGCCTTGGGAAGGGGGATACTGCCGCGGAGCACCTCCACGATCACGCCGAGATAGGAGCCGCGCAGAATGGGCTCTCCGCCCGCGATGAGAGCGCCCACGGAGCCGCGCATGAAAAAGCCCAAAAACAGCCCCAAAAGGGAGATCGCCCCAAAGAGCGCGGAGCAGACCATGTAGAAAGTCGCCTTCATGCGGCGTTCGGGCTGTGCGCCCCGTTCATCCTTGGTGCGATCGGACGGAAGGTCGCGCGGTGCGACGGTTTCTTCCCTCATATCTTCACCCCCGAAAGTTTTGTTCCAATATTATATCACCGAATGGGAGGGGTGTCAACAACAGGGCGCGGGAGAAAGGGGTCGTATTTTGGGGAATTGGGAAAGACTTGTTACGAGTTTGTGCGGAATCGGTGAAAACTCTTGAAAAAGAATTTTTATCATGCTATAATGTCGGTACGATAATGAGAGGGGAGAGAATATGAACGACACCGAACTTGGCTTGATTTTAAAGGACATCTACGAAAAAACGGGCACGCAGGTGCGTCTTGCCCCCTCGGGCGGCGAGGAGACGCAGTTCGTCCTCGACTATTGCGGCGAAAAATATCCCGCCTTTCTCGACGGAAGGGGGGAACAGGCGGAACAGACGGCAAAGCTCGTTGGCTATCTCGTTGGAAATTCCGATCCCCATCTTCTGCCCGACAGAAATTCCTACCTCAAAAACATTCTGCTCGGCGAGGGGAACAAGCGGTATATCTACCGTTTCATGACCAAATATAATATACAGGACGCCCCCTGCTACGCTCTCGAGCTCATCGTGGACAAGCGCCTTCCCGAGGCGATCGCCCACATCGAAAGCTGCCTTTCGGAGACGGGCGATCTCGTCGTCGGCATGGACGATCACCGCCTCGCGGTCGTGGTGTTCAGCGACGAATCGCAGCTTCCCGTGGAGCTCGCAGGCTTTCTGGCGCAGTCCCTCTATGAGGAGTTGGGGGTAAAGACAAACGTCGGCATCGGCTGCGAGGGGAAGAGTTTTGCGGAGATCGCCGAATCGTACAGCCAAGCCGCGACCGCCGTCAGAATGAGCGGACTTTTGAAATCGAAGGGAGAGGTCCATACTTACCGCGAATACCTGCTCATCAAGATGCTCGAGGACCTGCCCGAGAGCAAGCTCAAGGAGTATATGGAGCAGTTCCGCATTACGGGCGCGAAGGAAGTGTTCTCGGACGAGGAGATGATCGGCACCGCCGAGGAATTCCTCGAAAACAGCCTCAACCTTTCGGAGACCTCGCGCAACCTCTTCATGCACCGCAACACCCTCATGTACCGCCTCGACAAGATCGAGCGGCTCACGGGACTGAACATCCGCAAATTTTCGGACGCGGTCACCTTCCGCGTGATCACGATCCTCTATAAACTATTGCAATAAAAGGAGCTTCTATGGAAAACAACGAACGGGACGAGTTTTTCGACTCTCCCACGCCCGAACCCGCCGCGACCTCGCCCGCGCCGGAACCCGCCCCGAAAAAGAACGGGGGAAAGGGGCTGCGTATCGCCTGCATCGTGCTCGGCGCCGCCATCATCTTTGTCGCCGCCTTTCTCGGCGGTTGGTACGGGCAGTATAACACCCTCGATGAAGAGGTGCGTACCTACCTTTGGGCGAAGTCCGTGCTCGAGGACAATTATTATCAGCCCATCGAAGAGGGGGAACTGTACCAAAACATGTTCGACTCCCTCGCCATCGATCCCTATACCCGCTTTTATTCGGGCACGGAGTACAGCGACTATCTCACGGAGAGCGCGGGGGAAATGCGGGGCACGGGCATTTACTTTTTTGTGGGGCAGAACCAAAACGACACAGCGCACATCTTCAGCGTGGCTGAAAATTCTCCCGCCTCGTTCGCGGGGATCGAGGCCGGTATGTACATTCTCGCATTCGGCGAGAACGAGACCTCCCTCACAAGCGGCGTTTATGCCGACTACCGCGCCTTTGCGACAAATCGGGAGGGCGAGTTTGTCGTGCGCTGCGGCTTTCAAAAGGACGGCTCGGACGCCCGCAACTTCACGGTGGAAAGGAAGGAGTACCAGACCTCTTACCTCTATTATCGGGACAGCGAGGCGGGCTTCCGCTTCCGCGGCGAAGGGAGCGTGCTTCAGCTCACCGAGACGAAAGAACCGCTTGCAGGGCTCGACGAAAAGACCGCCTACCTCCGCTTCGACGAATTCAACGGCAACAACACGCCCGACGAGTTTATAGCGGTCCTTCAAAAAATGAAGGAGCGCGGGAGGACGGACCTCATCCTCGATCTGCGCTCCAACGGCGGCGGCAACGTCGCGATCTTGGGAAGCGTCGCCTCCCACTTCATGAAAAACGCCACCCAATCAAAGCCCACGCTCATGATCAGCAAGGCGCGCAGCGGGCACAAAACCTCATACGTTTGCAGCGGCAGCGACTTTTACGACTACTTCACCGAGAGCTCCCGCATTACGGTGCTGGCGGACGAGTACACCGCGTCCGCTTCCGAGTGCTTTTTGGGGGTGCTCATTGACTACGGGGCCTGTTCCTATTCGGACATCTATCTGCGCGAGGACGAAAACGGCACGGCAAAGACGTTCGGAAAGGGCATCATGCAGACGCAGTTCGAGGGCCCCGACGGCTCCGCGATGAAGCTGACGACCGCGACCGTGCACTGGCCCATTTCCGAACGGTGTATCCACGATGTGGGCGTTACGGTAGCGGACGGCGCAAACCCCGTGCCCTCGCCCTTCTACCGCACGGCAGGCGACCCCATGCTCACAGCCGTTCTTGCCAAGGTGTGCGGTTAGATCTTCTTTAAGAATTGCTCCAAAACATGCAGATCCTCTCCTCCTTGCGGGGGAGAGTTTTTTTGCGCTTCTTGCGCTATATTTTCCGCTCTGTCCCTTTGTTCCTTCTTTTCTCCCGCGAGCGCCAAAAACAGCTCCCTGTTCTCGCGGTAAAATTCCAGCGCCTTGGTGAGTTTTTGTTTGAATTCCCCGTCCTTTTCCGCATAGGTGAGAAGCAGCAGCACAACGAGCATTTCCATGTCCCCATTCTATGCCGCGAACAAAACGGGCGTTCCTTTCATACAATGGGTAAAGAGGTGAAATATGGACGACTTCGCAAGTTTTACGGGAAAACAGCAGGGGACCGATTGGGCAAAGGAGGCGCAGAACATCGCCGCCTCCTACAACGGCAAGAACGAGGGGGAGCTCACGCGGGACATCTTCGCCCGCGCCGCCGAGGGAAAGCAAAACGGCACCCTCACCAACGAGCAGATCGACCTCTTCTACAGCCAATTCGCGCCCATGCTCGACGGGGCAAAGCGCAAGAAGCTGAGAAAGCTCATCGAACAGCTCAAGAGCATGTAATTTGCCCGAGCGCCCGCACGAGCGCGTCCACCTCCTTCATCGATTGCATGGGGGAGAAGGACACCCGCACCAGCCCCTCGGGGAAGGTCCCGAGCGCCTTATGCGCGAGCGGGGCGCAGTGGAGCCCACCGCGCACGGCGATGTCGAATTGCTCTGATAGGACCCCCGCAAGCTCTTCGGAGGAATACTTCTCGTGCGCAAACGAGGCGATCCCGCAGGGGTTGGGCACAAAGTACAGCTTGTAACCCTTGATGGGGAGAAGGGCTGCGTGGAGCACCGCGGTGAGCTCGAAGAGCCGCTCCGCATACTCCTTCCTGTGCGCCTTCACAAGGAGCGCCCCCTCAAGAAGGGAGCAGATCGCGGGATAGGAGAGGGTGCCCGCCTCCAAGCGGTCGGGATAGAAGGCGGGCATATCGGGGTCGAAACTCTCGCTACCCGTCCCGCCGAAGAGGAGGGGACGTGGCTCCATGCGCTCGGAAAAGAGGAGCGCCGCCGCGCCCTGCATGGCAAACAGCCCTTTGTGCCCCGCAAGCGCAAGGGCGTCTATGCCCCATTCGCGCATATTTATGGGCAGATGTCCGCCCCCCTGCGCGCCGTCTGTTACAAGGAGCACATGTTCGGGCAAGCATTTTTTGATCGCCTTGACGTCGGGGGCCTCTCCCGTCACGTTGGAGGCGGCGGTCACGATGCACATGCTGGTGTTCTCTTTGACGAAAGAGGCAAAGAGGGCGGGGTCGATGTGCCCGTTTTTGAGGGGCACGACGTCATAGGAGACGATCCCCGCCTTTTGGAGGGCATGGAGGGGACGGAGCACCGAATTGTGTTCGAGGCAGGTCGTCACCACGTGGTCTCCCTTTTGCAGGGTCCCCCAAATGGCAATGTTGAGGGCCTCGGTACAACTTCGCGTAAAGACGACGCGCTCATATCCGTAGCCGCCGAAGAGGTCGGAAAGCAGGCGGCGGCATAAGAGCACCTGCTCTGCACAGGCGAGGGAGAGGCGGTGCCCGCTCCTTCCCGCGTTGGCGCAGACTTTCAGGGCGGCGAGCACGGCGTTTTGCACGGCGGCAGGCTTGCTTCCCCCCGTCGCGGCGTTATCGAGATAGATCATAGCATTCTCCGGAAACTTATTTCTCGGATATTCTTACGCAGACAGAGGACAAATTATGACAATGTTGGCTGTTTTTCGCTCTCGGGCGCAGACGCTCGAATACATCTCCGCGCTGAAAACGAGCGGCGTGCCCGCGCAGGCGGTGAATACCCCCAAGGAGGCGGGGGTGGGGTGCGGGATCTCGGCACGGTTCGAGGAGACCTTCTTTCCCCGCGCCCGTTCTTGTCTTGCCAAGCGGCAATATTCCTCCTTTTCGGGGTTCATGAAAAACACAGGCGGCAGGTTCGGCTATCTTTGAGCCGTAAAATTTAGAGTTGTCAAACGCCCGCAAGTGTGATATAATGGGGGTATGGACGGAAAATCTGAAATTCTGAAGGAGCTTGAGCGGCTGTACTCGGGGGCGAAGCCCGCGCTCAAATTCCAAACTCCCTACGAACTGTTGGTGGCGGTCATTCTCTCCGCACAGTGCACGGACGAGCGGGTGAACAAGGTGACGGAGGTCCTCTTCCGCGAGCACAACACCCCCGAAAGCATGCTGCTTCTCTCTCAGGAGGAGCTCGAAAAATACATCTTCTCCTGCGGCTTTTACCGCAACAAGGCGGCGCACATTCTCTCCGCCTCGCAGGACATTGTCCAAAAATTCGGCGGACAAGTCCCCGATAACTTGGAGGACCTGCAAAGTCTCGCGGGCGTTGGCAGAAAGACGGCGAACGTCGTGTATGCGGTCGCCTTCGGCGGGGACGCCATCGCCGTGGATACCCATGTGTTCCGCGTCGCAAACAGAACGGAGCTTGCCGTCGGCAACACCCCCGAGAAGGTGGAGGAGGGCTTAATGCAGGTCATTCCCAAAAAGAAATGGTCCGAGGCGCACCATTGGCTCATCTGGCACGGCAGAAAGGTGTGCCACTCCCAAAAGCCCGACTGCGCCCATTGTACCCTCTCCCCTTGGTGCCCTTCGGCGTTCAAAATCGGCAAATAGCCCAAAACGCAACCTGCAGTTGACAAATCGCAACGCCGAAATGGTGGCGCTCCCGCCCTTTTTTTGATACAATGGAGTCGTAAGGAGGGCATATGACGACAGGCGAAAGAATTTTCGAATATCGCAAAAAGGCGGGCTTTACGCAGGAGGAGATCGCGGAAAGGCTCGGCGTGTCCCGTCAGGCGGTGAGCAAGTGGGAGCAGGACGCGGCGTTTCCCGAAACGGACAAGGTGCTCGAACTGTGCAAGCTCTTCTCCGTTTCCGCCGACGAATTGCTGTTCGGCAGAGAGAACGCGAGCGTCCCTTCCGCGCCGACAGAAGTTCCCGCGGAGCCTCCCGCGGAACCTACCCAACCGCAGACGGTACATAGCGAAGAAATTTCGGAAGCGCAACAGGCAAAGAAACCGAAGAGGGACGTTTCCAAACGGTGGAATCTCCTCTGCATTTTGGGGTTTGTGTTTGCCGCGGCATCGGTCGGGATCATCTTTTTCGGGATATTTTTGCCTCTTTTCGGAGACAACCCCGAGCCCGATCTCTCCGAGGCTTCCTTCTATTTTGCAATCGTTTGCATGGGGTTGGGCCTTCTCCTCTCCGTCGCGGGGCTGTGCACAAAGAGGTGGCTCGGAAGAAGAGGCGGCTTTTTTGCGGTCATTGGCATCGTTATTCTCGCCGTCACGCTCACCGCGTTTCTCATGCTCTGGTTTTTCCTCGCTTCCCTCATGGGCACGATCTGGAATATGTTCTTCGGTTGATCGGGAGGGGAACGATGAGAAAGAGAATTTCGATTTTTGCGCTCTTGGCAGTATTGCTGTTTTCGGTCACGCTTAGCGGCTGTTCCCGCCTTTATCCTTGGAAAACAAAGCCGAGCAAGGACGCCTTTTTTGCGCAGGAGGTGCTCGATAACGCGTGCGTGCCCGATCTGCCGCGGATCGCCTGCGAGGCGGGGGTCAAAAAGTACGGGAAGGTCTATCACTTCCGCACCACGGAGGAGGACTATCGGAACTATCTCCAAACGGTCTATGAATATCTCGGCTCCCGCGGGTTTGCGTACTTCGGGTATGAGGGAGAGGTGATAAGCAGCTTCTTCGGCGGCATGCCCCAATATGAATTGCTCGCGGACAGAGGACAGCTCTCCGACTATCAAACGGGTTATGGGGGAAGTTACATCTTCGTATGGGGAAACAAGACCGATGAAAGGGGGGAGCTCATCGACGGGGAAAGGATAGAAATTTGGTACAGCGATACCTATTTTACCTTTCATGAATTGGAGTGCAATGTAACCATCGACCTCGGCTTTGCGATCGTGGGCCATTGCGTCGTCCAAGAGGAAGCGTCCGAATAACCTGCGCGCGCCCGCCGCTGGCCCAGCGGCGGGCGCGCGCAGGCTTTTGATATCTTTGTATAAATGTCGCCTCCGTCGGCAATAACAGCCGCAAGGAGGTTTTTTCATGACCAATTTAACGGCAAAAGATTTAGACGTTTTGAGCCATGTACTCACGGCGGAAGAAATGGCGTGCAAAAAGGCGAGAATTTACGCAAGCACGCTCACCGACGCGGCGCTCGCGCAGGAGATGGAGGCGATCGCGGGCGCACATGCGGAGCGTTTCAACGCGCTCTATACCATTTTGGGAGGGAAAGCATGAAACAGAGCAAGCAGGAGACCACACTCAACGAAAAAGACGCCCTTCAGGATATGCTCGACACTGAAAAGCTGCTCATGAGCTACTATTCGGTCGCGCTCGTGGAGGGGAGCTGCCAGCCCTTCCGCAAGGCGATCCTCAAAAATTACACGTCGAGCGCGGAGACGCAGTTCAACGTGTTCGAGCAGATGCTCTCGCGCGGCTACTATCAGGTGATGCCCGCCGAAAAGATGCTCATCGACCAAAAGGCGGAGACGTTCTCCAAAGTTCAAAAGCAGATCGCGCAGTAAAGGGTGCAATACGGTGTTTATTCTCGCCCTCCCCCCGCGCGTTCCGCGCGGGGGAGGGGGTAGGGGAGGGGGGGGGTACCTTATTTACCCCCTCCGTGGGCGGTAAGGGGCGAGTCCCAAATTGTCATTTCGAGCGGAACGAAGTGAAGTCGAGAAATCTCGCCTCATTCCCATTTGAATAGTGCTGCATAACCTTCTTTCTCTCACGCATACTGAAAAGGGAGGGGAATATGCCGAAGAAAGTAAAACGCAACAACAGCGGCAAGGGCGAGCGGGACAACACGGGCTATGCGCACAATCCGCGCTACTGCATGATTCTGCCCGACGCCGAGAAGCCGGACGAGGACAACATCGCCTCGTCGAGCGAGTCGTAAAAAGTGTTGGAAAAGCCGCACGCGGACTTCCGTCCGTGTGCGGCAATTTTGTTTTCTTGTGGCATTCTTGATTTGTCTTTTCGACCAAGCGAAGCGCGTGGAGAAATCTCGCCTCATTATAATGCGGTTGAGATGTCTCGACTACGCTACTTCGTCGCAGGCGCTCCTCGTGCCGCCCTTCGACAACATAGAACGTGCGGGCGGGGCGGAATGACGCGTTTGTGCACGAATGCCCACCCCCTTAGTCCCCCCCGATGGGGGGGTTCCAATTCTCTTGCCTTAGGCGGAATTCACTTCCGCCGTGGGCGTCTCAATTTGGCAATTACTTTTGCCTTATTGTCCGATGAAACGAATGAGACAACGAGCAAATTAAGTGCAAACGCCAATTTCATCACGGCGTTTATTTTCGACCACACCCCCTCAGTCACCTTTGGTGACAGTTCCCCCTCAAGGGGGAGCCAAGGGGGGAGGGAGAAAAGAAACGCGTGAACTCTTTACACATTAAATCTGAACAGCACGACGTCGCCGTCTTTCATCACGTAGTCCTTGCCCTCGGAGCGCACCTTGCCCTTTTCGCGCGCGCCCGTAAGTCCGCCGCATTCAAGCAGCGTCTCCCACTCCACGACCTCGGCGCGGATAAATCCCTTTTCGAAATCGGAGTGGATCTTCCCCGCGGCCTGCGGCGCCTTGGTGCCTTTCACGATCGTCCAAGCCCGCGTCTCCTTCTCTCCCGCCGTGAGGTAGGAGATGAGCCCCAAGAGCGAATAGCTCGCCTTGATGAGCTTATCGAGTCCGCTTTCTTTTAAGCCGAACTCCTCGAGGAACATCGCGCGGTCCTCTTCCTCCATCTGCGAAAGTTCCTCCTCCGTCTTGGCGCATATGACGATGACTCCCGCACGGTGCTTTGCGGCATATTCTTTTACAGCGACCACGAAGGGAATTTTGTCCTCGTCCTCGCCCATGTCCTTTTCGGCGATGTTCGCGCAGTAGATGACGGGCTTTGAAGAGAGCAAAAACAGATTGTCGAGCATGGGCTGCTCTTCCTCGGTGCAGGGGTAACTGCTTGCGGGCTTTTCCGCCTCGAGGTGGGGGAGCAATTTTTCGAGGAAGGCGTACTCCGCGGCGGCGTTCTTGTCCGCGCCCCCGCGCGCCGCGCTGCGGATGCGGTCCTGCTTCTTCTGCACCGCTTCGATGTCGGCCAAGATGAGCTCTAAATTGATGGTCTCGATGTCCCGCACGGGATCGACCGAATTCTCCACATGGGTCACGTTTTCGTCCTCGAAACAGCGCACCACATGCACAATGGCATCCACTTCGCGGATATGGGAGAGGAACTTGTTCCCCAACCCCTCGCCGCGGCTTGCGCCCTTTACGAGCCCCGCGATGTCCACAAATTCGACGACGGCGGGGGTCACCTTTTTGCTTGAATAGAGAGCGGCGAGTTTTTCGAGCCGCTCGTCGGGAACTGCCACCACGCCCACGTTGGGTTCGATGGTGCAGAAGGGGTAATTGGCCGCCTCCGCACCCGCATGGGTGATCGCATTAAACAGAGTGGATTTGCCTACGTTGGGAAGTCCCACTACGCCCAATTTCATCTTGATCTCCTTAAACCGCACAGAGGGTTTCATCGCGCGGTCTCTTTCCTGAAATTACGGATACATTATAAAACATTTCCCCGCAAACTTCAACTCTTTCGGTTGCTTAAATTGCAAAATTATGGTAGAATGGCGTGGAAAGGAAGTGAAAATATGGACTATAAGGCATACATTGCGGAGCGTTTGCCCGTGGAGGGCGTGAAAAGAGAGGAGATCGCGGAGAGCATTGCGGTCCCTCCCGATACCTCCCTCGGCGACTATGCGCTCCCCTGTTTCAAATTTGCGAAGGCCTTGCGCAAGTCTCCCGTCCTCATCGCGCAGGAGCTCGCTTCAAGTTATCCCGCCGACGGCGTCATTTCGGAGGCGACGGCGGTCAACGGCTATCTCAACTTCAAAGTCAACCGCAGGGGGCTCGCCGAAGAGACCCTTTCGCGCATTGAAAAAGAGGGGGAAAGGTACGGCGCCTCTTCGCTCGGCGCGGGCAAGACGGTGTGCATCGACTATTCCTCGGTGAACGTCGCAAAGCCCTTCCACATCGGGCACCTCTCCACCACCGTGCTGGGGGGCGCTCTCTACCGCATTTTCGAATTTTTGGGATATAAGGCCGTGGGCATCAACCATCTCGGCGACTACGGCACGCAGTTCGGCAAACTCATCGCCGCCTACAAGCATTGGGGGAACGAGGAGGAGGTGCTAAAGGGAGGCATTCACGCCATCAACGACCTCTACGTCCGCTTCAACAGCGAGGCGACGGAGGAGATGGAGGCGGAGGCGCGCGAGTATTTTCGTCTCATCGAGAGCGGGGATAAAGAGGCGGTCGGTCTCTTCAATCACTTCAAAGAGCTCACCCTCGACTATGTGCAAAAAATTTACGAAAAACTCCACGTCACCTTCGACAGCTATGCGGGCGAGAGTTTTTACATCGACAAAATGGAGCCCGTCATCCAAAAACTAAGGGAGAAGGGCTTGCTCGTAGAGAGCCAAGGGGCGCAGGTCGTCGATCTCGAGCCCTACGGCATGTCGCCCTTCATCGTTTTGCGCTCGGACGGCGCCTCCCTCTACGGCACCCGCGACCTCGCGGCGGCGTTCTACCGCAAACAGACTTACAACTTCGACAAGTGCCTCTACGTCGTCGCCTATCAGCAAAATCTCCACTTCAAGCAGCTCTTCAAGGTCATCGAGCTCATGGGCGAACCGTGGGCGAAAGACTTAGTGCACGTCGCCTACGGCATGGTCTCCTTGGAGGACGGCGCAATGTCCACGCGGCAGGGGAAGGTCATCTGGCTGGAGGACGTCATCAACCGTTGCGTTGAAAAGGCGCTCTCTATCATCACCGAAAAGAACCCCGCCCTCGAGAACAAGGAGGAGGTCGCCGAAAAGGTGGGCGTCGGCGCGGTCATGTTCGGCGCTCTGTGCAACAATAAAATCAAAGACATCGTCTTTTCCTACGACAAGGCGCTCAATTTCGACGGCGAGACGAGCGTCTATATCCAATACACCTGCGCCCGCGCTGCCTCCGTGCTTGCCAAGGCGGGGGAGAGGGGAGAGACCCCTGTCTTGCAGCCCTGCGCGCAGGAGTTCGAACTGATCAAGGCGCTTGCCGACTTCCCCGACACGGTGAAAGCCGCCGCCGAGAAGTACGAGCCGAGCTACATCGCCCGCTTCGCGGTGGACACGGCGCAGAAGTTCAACAAGTTCTACTTCGATTGCAAAATTTTGCAGGCGGAGAGCGAGGAACTCAAAAACTTCCGTCTCGCCCTCACGAAGGCCACCCTCACCGTGCTCACCAACGCGCTCACCCTGCTCGGCATCGGCGTTCCGGAGAAGATGTGATGAAAGCGATCTTTTTCGATCTGGACGGCACCCTGTGCAACACGCTGGGGGACATTCAATTTCACGTCAACAAAATGCTCGCCTCGCGCGGCTATCCCGAAATTTCGGAGGAGGAGACCAAGGCCTACGTCGGCGACGGGGCGAAAAAGCTCATCGAGCGCGCTCTTCCAAACGGCGCAGAGGATATCGACGGGTGCTACGAAGAATTCCTTGCGAGTTTTTCGGTGAGCGACGGGCGCCTTCTCTCTCTGTACGAGGGGGAGAGGGAGGCGCTCGACGCACTGAAAGAGAGGGGGTTCCTGCTCGCCGTCATCACCAACAAGCCGCAGGCGGCCACCCTCGGCACGCTGAAAAAGTTTTTTCCCGAGGACTATTTTAGCTTTGTCGGCGGGGACAGCGGTATGTTTCCCGTAAAGCCCGACCCCTCCCTTACTCGCTATGCGGCGCTCACCCTTCGTGTCTCGCTCAAGGACTGCGTGTTCGTGGGCGACGGCGAGCAGGACGTTTTCACCGCGAAGAACGCGGGCATGCGGGGGATTTCCGCGCTGTGGGGGTACCGCACCCGCGCCCAGCTCAACCTTGCGGGCGCGACCGAGTTCGCCGAGAATTTCGCAGAGCTTCTGAAAATTTTGTAAAGTCAAAAAAATCGCGAAAAAATTCTTGAAAATCGTCCGTGCTTGTGATATAATACGGGCGAAATCTTTATGGAGGAAAACAAAATGAAAAGATGTGCTGTTTGCGGCGAAATCGTCGCAGATGATGTAGAGGTCTGCCCCGTTTGCAAGGCGACCAAGTTCGTGCCCGTGGAAGAGGCAAAGTTTGCCTGCGAGCACCATGTCGGCGACGGTATTGTCGAGGACAAGGAAGTGATGGACGGGCTTCGCGCCAACTTCAACGGCGAATGCTGCGAAGTGGGCATGTACCTTGCAATGGCGCGGGTCGCAGAGCGCGAGGGTTATCCCGAGATCGCCGAGGCGTACAAACGCTATGCCTTTGAGGAAGCGGAGCACGCAAGCAAGTTTGCAGAGCTTCTCGGCGAAGTCGTTACCGATTCCACCAAGAAGAACCTCGAACTCCGCGCGGCGGCAGAGGCGGGCGCATGCGAAGGAAAGCTCATGCTCGCAAAGCGGGCGAAGGAACTCGGCTACGACGCCATTCACGACACCGTGCACGAAATGGCGAAGGACGAGGCGCGCCACGGCGCAGGCTTCAAGGGGCTTCTGAAGCGCTATTTCTGAGCTTTTTCGCAAAAGAAATACCAAAGAAAAAAGGACAGGCGGCTTGCCTGTCCTTTCGGCTTTTTTTGGGTCAATGTTTGAATTTGGGGAGAAGCAGACACACGATGTGTATGAGCGCGAACACAATCGTAAAGGAAAGGACGAGCGCGGGCGCTACACTCGCAGCTCCCATAGCGGATGCGGTAACGGAGGTCGCCCCCGTCAGCGCGCAGGAGAGAGAGTAAATGAGAAAGTAGAAAAAGAGGGGCAGGATGTGCCATACTTTCCCGAGCATGACAAAGATCGGATATTTTTTGCCGAGGTTTAAGAAGGGCAGGGGCAGCGTCAGAAGCCCGAACAGCGAAGCCGCGAGCGAGAACGCCGCAAATACGATGAGCGCCGTGCAGATCCCGAAATCGGCTTGGTACACATTGACGGAGACATTGCCGAGCCCCGAATACGAAACTACGGGCGCGAGAAAGAGCAGAAATAAGAGCAGAGAATAAAGCGCAAACGCACAAGCGGGGACGATCATCATCAGAGTGGAAAACTTTCCGCCCGCGTTTTGATCTTCCGGTTCCTCGCGCGAGAAAACGCCGTTGCCGTAATCATCCATAACAGACCTCCTTGTATTTATAAAAATTATATCACGGCGGCGGGCGGTTGTCAAGGAAAGAAGAAAAATAAAAAAGTGATGGCTTTTCCCGTGGGAAAAACCATCATTTGGAGAGTATCAAAACGCCGGAGCCGTAGCTGCAGACGTTTGTCAGCACCGCTTATTTACGCTTTCATTTTATCGCTTGCGGCGAAGGAAATCAACCTACTTTTCAAGAAAATCACTCTATCTGAGCGGATTTCACGGGTAGAGTTAAAAAATCTCACTCTACTCACAGTAGAACTATTGACAATGCGGCATTTTTTGGTATAATAGAGGTATGGAAGAAGAAATTTTGGCGCAAGTCATCGGGAAGAACATCACCCGCCTCAGAAAACTTGCGAACATGACCCAGCTCGAACTTGCCGAAAAACTCAACTATTCGGATAAGTCCGTCTCCAAGTGGGAGCAGGGGAACGGCATCCCCGACGTGCGCATTTTGATCCAGCTCGCGGAGCTGTTCGGCGTCACCCTCGACGACCTCGTGCACGAGCACGTGGACAAAGAGGTGCTCCCGCGGAATACAAAACTGCGCAACCGCCTCATCACCGTCGTCTGTTCGGTGGGGCTGTGCTGGCTTGTCGCCGTGTGCTGTTTCGTGCTCCTCGGGCTCTTCGGACCCGACCTCGAATTCAAGTGGCTCGCCTTCCTGTTCGCAGTGCCCGCTTCGGCGATCGTGGTAGTGGTATTCAGCACCCTTTGGCAGTGGAAGTGGACGCGCATCATCTCCATCTCCGTGCTCGTGTGGACGGTGATCGGCTGTGTGTACCTCGTCGTCTATGCCGTCACGGGGGGAACGCAAAACCTTTGGTTCCTCTTCCTCATCGGCATTCCGCTGCAGGCGCTCACCCTCGTCTACTTTATGTGGCGGTCCCGCTTTAAGAGGTGATTCTTATGGAAGAGGTCAAAAAATATCATCTTCGCGCGAAAATAAACGGCGGGTTCGGCTGGGCGTTCATTGTGATCGCCCTCATCGCCATGGCGGGGCTCGTCGTCTCCCTCATCATGCTCGGGCTCGGCAACGAGCACATGTTTTTGCTCGGCATTCTTGCGGGTAGCTTTGCGGGCGGCGCCCTCCTTTGCGGGCTCTTCGGCTATCTTCTCGTGCGCGAGGGGGAGATCCTTCACCGGCGCGAGCTCGACGCTATAGAGCGCGCCGACGGCGAGGAAAGTTTCTTCATCGGCGAGGGCACGATGATAACCTTCGAAGAGGAGGGCATTTCCATTCACAACAGCGAACGGGCGATTTCCGTTCCCTACAAAGAACTCCGTTTTATCTCCGTCTGCACCCGCCGCAAGCCGCAGGAAAAGGGGGAGTGGAGCGTCCTCATCGAGACGCCCGCCTCCTACGTCGTGAAGAAGGCAAAAAAAGAGGAGCCCCCCGTGCTCATTCAGGCGGAGGGGAAAGAGCGGCTCTACCGCGCCCTCGAAAAGCATTCCCTCGTCCTGCTCGGCGAAAAGCGGGAGGAAGGGGAGCAAGAAGGCAAAAAAGAGGCGCAAAAGTTCACCCGTATGCAAAAATACGACCTTCCCGACAGGGCAAGGCGGAAGCGCGCGCTCTGGTTTTTGCTGCTCGGCGTCCTGCTTACGGGCGGCGGCGTGGGACTGATGTTCTACATGTCCGCGCTCGGCGCCCCCGTCATCGTGGTGGGCGGATATATCGTCCTCCGCGCCATCGCCTCCTATCAAAGGGGCAAGCGGGTGTTTACCGTCTACCGCGAGGGGCTGTATCTTGCCGAACTCTCCTCGCGGGACAGCTTCTTCCTCAAATGGGAAGAGGTCGAAAAGATCGTCCCCGCCAAAGCGGAAAATCAGGATATTTTGCGGGCGAATTGCCTCTACGGGGCATATGATCTTCCCCGTCCCGAAGGCGCATACGAGTACCTCAAGGCGCATTTCCCCGAAAAGTGCGGCAGATGACAGATGCGCCCATGCGCATAACGCACAAACAGAGTATGAGAGAGTTGAAAATCCACGGCGTTTACCGCCATTTCAAGGGAAAATATTACTATGTGGAGGGGGTGGCGACCCACTCCGAAACGCGCGAACAGCTCGTTGTTTACCGCGCTCTCTACGGCGAAAGGGGGCTCTATGTCCGTCCGCTCGAGATGTTCCTCTCCCCCGTGGACAGGGAAAAATATCCCCTCGCCGAACAAGAATATCGCTTTGAAGAAGTGGAACATGAGTGATTCTCGGGTATGTCCCCGCTGCGGGACGACAATCGAAGAATTCCGCCGCACGGGGCTTGTGGGCTGTGCGGAGTGTTACCGCGCCTTCCGCACGGAAATTCTCTCCACCGTCCGCCGCGTGCAGGGCACGACCCACCACGAGGGGGCAATCCCTACGGTCTCGGAGGAGAAATATTCCTTCATGCTCGAACAGCAGCACCTCAAGGAGAGCATCGAAAAGGCGATGCGCGCGGGGCGGTTTGAAGAGGCGGAGGAACTTCAGCGGCGGCTCAAGGAGAGCAACCTCACCCGCCGCAAGGAGGAACAGACGTGAAACCGAGCGCCTTCCGCTATGAAAACGTCGCCGTCTCCACCCGCATCCGCTTGGCGCGCAACTTTGCGGACTATCCCTTTCCCGCCCGTCTCGACAGGGCTTCGGCGCGGGAGATCGTCGGCATTGTCTCGTCGGCGCTTCGGGAGGTGGACGCCTTCGAGCTCCACTACATGGACAGCATTCCCCGCCGTCTTGCGGAGGTGTACATCGAACGCTATCAGATCAGCCGCGACCTTTGGGAACGCCGCGACATTTCGGCCGTACTCTTTTTGCGGAGGAGCGGCGGGAGCAGGACGTTCGAAAAGGAGCTTTCGGACATTCTCACCGAAAACGTCTCCGTCATGATCAATGAAGAGGACCACATCCGCGAGCAATACTTTGTGCGCGGGTTTGACTTAAAGAGGGGGTACGAACGGCTCTCGGGCATCGACGAGAGCATCGCCGAGACCATTCCCTTCGCCTGCGACAGGGAGCTGGGGTACCTCACCGCCTGTCCCACCAACGTCGGCACGGGCCTGCGCGCCTCCGTCATGCTCTTTCTGCCCGCCCTTGCACGCCGCGGCAGAATGCGGGAGATCGCGGCAAAGCTCAAGAGCAGGGGGCTCACCGTGCGCGGCATGTTCGGCGAGGGGAGCGGCGCGGAGGGAGACCTCTACCAGATCAGCAACGAGGTCACCTTGGGCGCGCGCGATACGGAAATTCTCGCCGTCGTGGAGCGGGAGGTGAACGACCTCGTGGAGGACGAACTCACGGAGCGGGACATGTTGCAGCAGGAGGGGGGCACGGCCCTTATCGACCGCATCCTGCGCTCCTACGGCATTCTCACCAACTGCGCGCAGATCGACGCGCACGAATTTTTGGAACGGCTCTCGGACGTCAAGCTCGGCGTGGCGCTCGGCATGCTCGGGGGGGAGATGAGCGATCTCGACACCCTGCTCGTCTCCACCCGTCCCGCCAACCTCATGGAGCTGGCGGGGGGAGAGCTCTCCGAAGAGGGACAGGACGTTTTTCGCGCGCAGTATGCGGGCAGGGCGCTTCGGCGCATGTGCACGCTCGACGAAGAGATGCGCGAGAATTTATTTGCAGAGGAGTAAAAAAATATGGATACGTCTCATTTTTCAGACCATCTGCGCGAGGCCATCGCGCTCGCGGAAGAGCTGGAGCGGACCTTTCAGACGGGGTACATCGGCAGCGAACATCTTCTGCTCGGGCTCATCGGCGTGGAGGAAAGCGCGGCGGGTAGGCTTCTTTCGGAGGCGGGGGTAGATAAAAACCAATACCTCGCCATCTTTAAGCGCAGTATCGACAGGAACCTTCGCGTGCACGGCTACACTCCCCGCACCAAGCGGCTTTTGGAGCTTGCCATGGAGCTGAGCGTGGAGCGGGAAAGCTATAAGGTGCTCACGGGCACCGAACATCTCCTCCTTGCCATTCTCATGATGGACGACTGCCTTGGAACGAGGATCCTCAAGATGATGGGGACGGACCTTATAGAGCTCAAAAACCGTGTCACCGAGCTCGCCTTTCCCGACGCGGAGGAGGACGAACGTCCCCCGCAGGCGGAGCCGCCCCGCACCTATGCGCGCTACTTCGAGCCGCAGGAGCCCCAACAAAACCGCACGCGCACAGGCGCGCAGAGCGGGCTCTCCGAGGAGCTCATGCGCTACGGCGACGACCTCACCAAAAAGGCGCGCGAGGGCAAGCTCGACCCCGTCATCGGGCGGCGCAGCGAGATCGAGAAGGTCATCCAGATCCTCTCCCGTAGGACAAAGAACAACCCCGTGCTCGTGGGCGAGCCGGGCGTCGGGAAGAGCGCGGTCGTGGAGGGGCTTGCGCGGGCGATCGTCGAGGGGGAGGTCCCCGAACCTCTCCGCGGCAAAACCGTCTTTTCCCTCAACATCACGAGCATGCTTGCGGGCGCGAAATACCGCGGCGAGTTCGAGGAGCGCATCAAAAAAGTCATCGACGAAATCGTCGCCGACCGCGACATCATTCTCTTCATCGACGAAATACACACCATCGTCGGTGCGGGGGCCTCTGCGGAAAGCCCGCTCGACGCGTCCAACATCTTAAAGCCCATGCTTGCCCGCGGCGAATTGCAGACGATCGGCGCGACCACCCTCGAGGAGTACCGCAAATTCATCGAAAAGGACTCCGCGCTCGAACGCCGCTTCACCCCCGTCACGGTGGACCAGCCCAACGTGGAGGACACCATCACCATTCTGCGTGGGCTCAAGGATAAGTACGAAGCGCACCACGGCATCGTCATCACGGACGAGGCGATCGAGGCGGCGGCCCGCCTTTCCGACCGCTACATCACCGACCGCTTTTTGCCCGACAAGGCGATCGACCTCATCGACGAGGCGGCGTCCCATAAACGCCTGCTCGCCTACACGGGCCCGGGGGAACTCAAAGAGCTCGAGGAACGGCTCTCCCGCGCGACGGCGGAGCGGGATAAGGCGGCGGGCTGGAAGGACTATGCCCGCGCCGCGGAGTTTTCGAAGCAAATCGACGAGCTCAATGAAAAGATTTCCGAGCTCAAGGAGAATTGGACGAACGAACGCGACTCCGCACACCTCTCCATCGGGGCGGAGGAGATCGCCGAAATCGTCTCGAGCTGGACGGGGGTGCCCGTCGTCAAGCTCACCGAGGCGGAGAGCGAACGGCTCCTTCACCTCGAGGACGAGCTGCATGAGCGCATCGTGGGGCAGGATGAAGCGGTCACCGCTGTTGCAAAGGCGATCCGCCGCGCACGGGCGGGGCTCAAGGACCCCAACCGTCCCATCGGCTCCTTCATCTTTGTG
>CANQPO010000016.1 GCA_947625695.1 uncultured Clostridia bacterium
ACACCCTTCGACGGAGCTCAGGGTGACGTAGTTAGAACAAAGGACACCACCCCCCTACCCCCTTCCTAAGGAGGGAGCATGTAAGCGGTACTTCCACGGAGGGAGTGAACCCCGCTCTCAACTGGACCCCCTCCTAAGGAGGGGGACTAAGGGGGTGGGCAACATTCTTAAATGTCATTTCGAGCGTAGTCGAGAAATCTCTACCTTATTACAACAATGTGAGATTTCTCCACGCGCTACGCTTGGTCGAAATGACAAAATAAGAGCAGTAAGCGGAACCCCCTCCATTGGAGGGGGGCTAAGGGGGTGGGCTTACTAAACCTACACATTTCTAAAACCAAACGCCGCGCCGCCGAAATTTTTCGGCGGCGCGGCGCTCATCATTATTTTTTGTTGAGGAATTTCTGAATTTCGCTTAGCCTGTTTCTGACGTCCTCCAACTCATCTATCACGGCGGTCGTGTCTTTTAAGTCGCGCTCGCTCACGCCGAGCAGATAATCGCAGGTGACGCCGAAAAATTCGGCAAGACGAATGATCGCATAGCTGTCAGGCAAGGTCTTTCCCGTTTCGTAGTTGGAAAGGGATCGCTGGTCAATTCCTGTCGCATGAGCCACGTCAATTTGTCGCAAATCTCTATCTTCTCGCAGTTCTTTTATTCGGTTCTTAGAAATTTCTTTCCCCATAAACTATATTTTACTATAAATTTTCTATTTTATATTGACAAACCAAAAATCTGCAATTATAATATCATCATACCAGAATATTAGTAAAGAGGAGCAAAGAAATGGAAGAACGGTCGAAGGAAGAAATTTTAAGCGATCTTTACGCCATCCGCGCGGCAATGTCACTTGTGTCGGAGCGGCAGGATATGACTACAAAATATCAAAAAGCAATCGAGGGCGCGAACGAGAAAATCAGATTTGATATGGAAAGCGTGCGGAAAATAAGCAATGAAATAGACAGCGAACGGGATAGTTTCTTAGTAACGAAAAAAATTCGAGATCTATCTAATGAGACGCAAGAATTATCGAAGCAAAAAGAAGCGATTGAAAAAGAAAAAAGTAAGTTGCAAGAGACAATAAGAAAGAACGAAAAAACGATAAGCGATACTAAAAGGTATGCTGTCAAACGCTTTCGGCCTTCTGTGCCGATAATATTTTTTGTTATCGTCTTTTCTATAGGATTAGTGTTCGCTTTTCCTATTATGAATGGTATTGACGCCAAAGGTTGGCAAATAGGTTTAATTTTTGGTCTCGCAATAGGAGTCATACCTGTTGCAACTACATTTATACTTGTGCTAATATATTATAAAATAGTCACGCAACTTAATGGTGGTGAATTGCAAAACATTCGGGAATCCAAGGAAGAAATCAGTAGGTGCCGACAGAAAATTCTTCATTTAGAAAACAGTATAAAGGAGCTTAGAGATAATATAAATCGAATGAATGAAGAAATATCTCAGCAAAATTTGTTGACAAAAAAGGGTACGAGATATAATAATGTGAACCAAGTAGAAGAATTGGAAGAAAAAAAACGGCGATTGGAAAGTGAAAGAAAAGAGAGGGAAAACGAGGAAAAGCAATTTATTCTGACAAAACAATCAAAAATTACCGAACTCGCCAAAGAGTCGCAGGAGATCATCAACAACGCGCAGAAGCTCTATCCCGTTATCGATTTCCGCGATTGGGGCAATGTCGATCTCATCATCTTCTATTACGAAACGGGGCGCGCCGATACCATGAAGGAAGCCCTGCAACAGGTAGACCGCCAACGGCAGAACGACACGCTCGTCAAAGCGGTCGGCATGGCGACGGAGATGATCGCAAAAACCATTCAACGATCGGTCGGCGCGTTGGAGCAAACACTCGATAATTCTTTCAGAAAACTTTCGGTGCAGCTCGAATTTCAACATCAAACATCTTTGGAAGAAGTCTCGAAACTCGGCGAAAAACTCGAAGCGCAGAACGAACGGTTGGAAAAGCTAAACGAACAGGCGGAAGAATTGCGGCTTTCCGCAGAAGCGCAGGCGCGGGTGCAGGCGACAAACCAAGCAATGACAAACGCCCTGCTTGCAAAGATCAATGTATCGAGCGCGGAACTTGCCCACGATATGGACAAACAAATGAAACTCGTTCATCACATTTATGTATAAAATTTCAAAAACGTGTCAAACATCCTCTCGAATTCCCGAGGGGGTGTTTTTTCATGAGACGATTTTTCGGGGTGGTCGGCAATCTGCTGTGCGTTGCGCTCGTTGCGGCGTGCGCGTTCTTTCTCTTTGCGGTTTTGCACTCTCCCATGCTCAAAGAGGGCGAGAGCCACATCTTCTATTTGGGGGAAAGCTCCTCCGCGCCAGCAGTTTCCGCAAACTCCCCGCTTGCAAAGCTGTTTTTGGGGGACGTGAAGGGGGAGAGCGCGGTCTACAGCGGCGACCGCTACGCAGAATTTTCGCAAAAATTCGATGCAAAGCTCCTCTTCACCGAACAGGTGGAAGGCGCAACAAGCTACTATCTCTACTCCCCCGCGCTCGGCGGCGGCGTTTTCCTCAAGGGGGAAAAGGTCAATCTGCAGATCGCGGTCGGCGGCGGGCAGACGGTCGTGGGCACCCCGCTCATCTTCGGCAGCTGGTAAAATTTTCCAAACGGTAGGTATAAAGGGCGGCTCTGCCGTCAATCATTTACATAAATTTTCGGAGGATTCCCATGAAAGAAAAGGAAAATACCGTACCTACCTCAAGAAAAAAGAGAATTATCTATTCCATTGTGCTTGCGGTCTGCGCCCTCCTGCTGATCGCGGCGATCGTGCTCACCGCGTACTTTGTGACAAACAGCGGGCGCGAGGTGGTCGAGAACCCGCCCATCGACAATAACGATCCCCCCGCAAGCGGCGACCAAGACCCTCCCACGAGCGGCGAACAGGACCCTCCTACAGGCGGCGAGACTCCCCCTGTAGACGATCAGCCCACGGGCGGCGAGACTCCTCCCGTAGACGACAAGCCCACGGACGGCGAGAAGGTCGCGTTCGTCTCTCCGCTTGAAAACGTCAAGACCTGCTCGGTGGAGTACTTCAAGATCTACGAGAACACCACCCTCGATAAATGGTATTACCACAAGGCGGTGGACTATTCCGCTCCCGCAGGCACCGAAGTGAGGGCGATGGCGGACGGCGAAGTGATCTCCGTGAGCATGTCCGAGCGGCTGGGCAATCTCATCGTGGTACAGCATGAAAACGGCATCCAGAGCACCTACCGCTTTGTGGAGCCCGTCGCCTCCCTCAAGGAAGGGGACACGGTGAAGCAGGGCGAGGTGATCGCCAAGGTGGCGGAGGCATACGGCACCGAAGCAAACGACGGCACCCATCTTCACCTCGAAATGGAGCTGAACGGAAAGTCGGTAGACCCGACGGACTATATCGACGTCACGCTCGAGGAGAAGTAAAAACGGGAAGAGCGCATCCCCCGCGCTCTTTTTTTATGAAAATTTTTTCCCAAGACGGGAAAAGGCATGCAGAACTTGCATTTCTCGGAAGAAAATGGTATAATCATAGCACAAAACAAAGAAAACGGTCGGTTTTTGCCGACTGACGGAGTATCATGCCCAAGCAAAAAAAGGAAATCAAACTCATCGGCGTCACGCTCGAGCCGCCGACATACGTGGGATATTCGGATTGCCTCCTCCAAACGCCGCTCAAGGTGCACATCGACAACCGCGACAGCGAGGCCCACGAACTCAAGATCGCCCTATATGGGGAAGAGGGGCTGCTCATTCCCTATGAGGGGAGCTGCGTCGCTCCCTTCGAGAGCAGGGTGGAACACGTCGCAAGCGGCGTGTTTTCGCCCGTCTTTCTCGTGGAGAACAAACTGCCCTGCGCGCTCACCGTCACCGCCGCCGTCTCTATGGACGGGAAGGAAGTAGGCCGCGACAGCCGCACTTTGACCGCCCTTCCCTTCGATTGGTGGGAGGGGCTCGGGGGGAACCCCGAACGGCTCGCCGCCTTTGTGCGTCCCCGCCTCTCCGACTGCGGGCGGATGCTTGAGGAGGCGGGCAGACGGCTTCGGAAATGGACGTCGAGCGCGGACGTGTACGGCTACACGGGCGCGGACAAAAACGCCGTCCGCATGACCTCGGCCGCGATCTTTGCCGCGATCAAGGCGCTCAGCATCGAGCGGGAGCCGTGCGATCTCACCCGCCCCGTGCGCGCCTTTTCGGAGGAGCTCGTCCGCGGCAGAAAGGGGAGCACGCTCGAGGTTGCGCTCTTTGCTGCGGCGTGCCTCGAAGGGGCGAAACTCAACCCCGTCATCGCCGTCGGAAAGGGGGGCGTGGGCGTCGGCGTGTGGCTGTACAACAGCTGTTTCCTCGACACCGTCACGGACGACGCGGAGATCGTCGGCAAATATATCTCGGACGGCATCAACAACCTCAGCTTTTTCGACGCGGACGACCTCTTCGCCGACAAGAGCGTAAATTTCACGACTTCCGAAAAGCACTTTGCGCAGTCGGTGAACGACTACGATTATTTCATCGACGTCAGGCGGTGCCGTATGGCGGGCATTCCCGTGCTCCCCTTGCGGGAATACGGCCTTAAAGGACTTGAGCTCATCGGGCACGACGAGATGTCCCCCGAGTCCGCTCCCGCCCCTTTGCGGGAACTCAAGAGCGCGGGAATTGAGGGGAAACTCACCAAGAACAAAATCTGGGAGAGGCGGCTCCTCGACCTCACCAACCGCAACGCTCTCCTTAATTTCAACGGGCGGGGGAGCCTCAAAGTCCGCTCGGACGACGCGGACGGGCTGTATGCAAACCTTCTCTCCTCGGAGGGCATGAAACTCGTTTCGGGGGAGAACGGCGGGGCAATCACGGCGGCGGAGCGTCAGCTTCTTGCCCTCGAACAGCAAAAGGGACTGCTCCGCGTCTCGCCCGCAAAGGGGGAGGAACTTTCGGAGGCCGCCCGCCTTCTGCAGCGCAAAAACCGTGAAGCGGACGAGGAGTCGGGCGCGAAAATTCTCTACCTTGCGCTCGGTTTCCTCGAATACGTCTCCAAAGAGGACGCAAAGCCCAAGCGCGCGCCCCTCGTGCTCGTCCCCGTGGACATCGCGCGGGCAAAGGGCAACGAAGATTTCTCGGTGCACATCGCCGAGGGGGAATACTTTGTCAACAGCACCCTGCTCGAATATCTCAAGCAGGAGTTCAACATCGACGTGCGGGGGCTTGGCGGCGACGTCTCCGCGCTCAAGATGAGCGAAATTTTCGCCATGGTGCTCGCGGAAACGGCGGGCATGAAGGGCTGGCGGGTGGTCAAGGATATCTACATCGCCGTCTTTTCCTTCCGCCGCTACCTCATGTGGAACGACCTTCATTCCCGCTTCGAGGACCTCAAAAGGAACACCATCGTCTCCGCTCTCCTCGAAAACCGCATGGAGAAGCAGGTGTACGATCCCCCCAAGGAGGAGGACGAGGGGGAGGGGGCGCTCATCCCCCTGCCCGCGGATAGCTCCCAATATTCGGCGATCGCGCTCTCCCGCGCGGGCGTGAGTTTCGTTTTGCACGGTCCTCCCGGCACGGGCAAGAGTCAGACGATCACCAACATCATCGCAAACGCCCTCGAGGACGGCAAGCGGGTGCTCTTTGTCGCCGAAAAGAAGGCGGCGCTCGACGTCGTCAAAAAGCGGCTCGACGCGATCGGGGTGGGGGACTTCTGCCTCGAGCTCCACGCGGGCAAGGCGGACAAGGCGGACGCGCTTAAAAAGCTTGAAGATACCCTCGCACTTCCCGCATCGGGAGAAGAGGGGAGTTTTGCGGCGCGCGCGGAGGAGATAAAACGCCTCACCTCAGAGCTCAAAGCGCCCATGCTCGCCCTTCACAAGAAGAGACGGCTCGGCATCTCTGTGTACGAGGGGATCCTCCTCTATCTCAAAAACAAGGACGCGCCCGACGTGCTCGACATCGGAAGCGCCTTTTACGATACCCTGAGCGAGCAAAAACTCGCCGACTGCAGAAACCGCATCCTCTCTGCGGCGGCGGCCGCCAAGGAGTGCGGCGGGGTGGTGAATTCCCCCTTCGAGAACGTCAACCTCACCGAATACTCGCAGGGCCTGCGCGATAAACTCTACTGCGCCTCCGAGGTGCTCATCGCGGAGATACGGCACCTCAAGTCTTTTTTAGGGCTCTTCCTCGAATTCTACCGCCAAAAGCTCTCCTCCGTCACCCGCAAAAAGCTCGAAAATCTCTGCACGCTCGCGCGGAACTTTTCGGCGGACATGTACGCAAAATACTTCTCCTCGGTCACGGAAGAGGAGTTCTACGTCTTTTATCATTCCAACCGCAGGCTGGACGAGCGGTTCAACTTCTACAACAGCCACTTCAAGTCCTTCGTCGATCTCGGCAAGGACTACGCCGAAGTGAAAAACGCGCTCGAAAACGGCGGCTACAAGCGGAGCAAGGCGGCGACGGCGGCGGCAAAGCGGCTCTCCCGCGTCGCGCTCCACCCCCTCACCGAGGAGGATACCGCCAAATTCTTGCAGACCCTGATCGACATCCGCGAAGCGACGGACAGAATAAAGAGCGTCCCGCTCTCCAAAAACTTCCTCGACCGCGGCGGGGACATCGTGTTCAAAAAGAGGAGCGAATTCCTCGGCGGGCTGTATGCCCTGCACGACCTCTGCGCCTCCACCTTCCTCGACTACGACCCAGATACCTTCAACGGCATGTGCCTGAGGGCGCAGAACGGGTACACAAAACCCGTGCTCGAGGGGTATCTGAAGGCGGCGGACAGCTTTTTCCGCGCCCTCGACAGCTTCCTCACCGTCACGCGGGCAGACCGCGCCAAACTTCCCGAAGAGGACATTTTGGACGAATTTTCGGCGAAGGCGAGCGCCCTCATCGACAACGTGGATATGCTCTCCAATTGGTGCATGTACAAGCACACGGCGGAGGAGCTCAAATCGCTCGGGTGCAACTTTGTCACCGAGGCGCTCGAGAGCGGCAAACTCACCACCGAAAATATCTTGAGCGGGTTTGAAAAGAACGTCTATAAAAATTTCCTCGAGATCAACATTCCCGCCGACCCCGAGCTCTCCCGCATGACGGTGGGCTCCTTGGAGGACACGGTGGAAAAATTCCGCCTCGCATGGGAGGATTTCACCCGCGACACCCGCGAAAAGATCAGAGGCGACCTCATTTCCCGCCTGCCCGCGGAGGACGGCGAGGGGAGCCTTTCGGTAGAAGTTTCCGCCTTTCGCCGCCTCGTCAAGAGCAATTTGCGCGGCGTGGGCTTGAGGGGCCTCTTTGCCGAAATTCCCAACCTTCTCGGCGTTATCGCGCCCTGCATGCTCATGAGCCCCACCACGGTGGCGCAATATCTGAAGCCGCAAGCCGATCTTTTCGACCTCGTTATCTTCGACGAGGCCTCGCAGATGACCACGGCGGAGGCGGTGGGGGCGATCGCCCGCGCCAAGTCTGCGATCGTCGTCGGCGATCCCCGCCAGCTCCCGCCCACCTCCTTCTTCCGCACGGGGTACGTGGACGAGGAGAACCTCGAAAACGAGGACCTCGAGAGCATTCTCGACGACTGTCTCGCCCTCGGCATGCCCGAACGCCACCTCATCTGGCACTACAGAAGCAAGCACGAGAGCCTCATCGCCTTTTCCAACAGCATGTACTACGATAACAGGCTGTGCACCTTCCCCTCTCCCGACGCGGACAGCAAGGTGCGGCTCGTCCTTACCGAGGGGACGTATGACCGCGGCTTTACCAAGTGCAACAAAAAGGAGGCGGAGGCGCTCGTTGCGGAGGTCGTGCGGCGGCTCAAAGACCCCGCGCTCCGCCGTTCGAGCATGGGCGTCGTCACCTTCTCGAGCGCACAGCAGAACTTCATCGAACGCCTTCTGCACAAGGCGATCGTTTCGGAAAAGCTCGAAGGGTACGCCTTCGACGGCGAGGAGCCCCTCTTTGTCAAGAACCTCGAGAACGTGCAGGGGGACGAGCGGGACGTCATTCTCTTCTCCGTCTGCTACGGGCCCGACCCCTCGGGGCGGCTCTCCCTCAACTTCGGCCCCCTCAACCAGACGGGCGGCTGGCGGCGGCTGAACGTCGCCGTGTCCCGCGCCCGCGAGGAGATGATCGTCTATTCCTCGATGACGTCGGGCATGATCGATCTTTCAAAGACCTCCGCAAAGGGGGTGGCGGGCTTAAAGGCCTTCCTCGAATTTGCCGAAAAGGGGAGGACGACCCTCGCCGTCAAGTCGGCGGCCGTCAAGGAGGGCGCGGGCGTCGGGAAGTACCTCGCCGCCGAGCTCGAGGGCTACGGCTACCGCTGCCGCGTCGACGTGGGCGCGTCCGATTTCAAGATCGACGTCGCCGTGCTCGACCCCAAGGACCCGCACAGGTATCTGCTTGCCGTCCTCTTCGACGGCGCGGAAAAGTTCTCCGTCAAGGACAGAAACATTCTGCAGGTGCAGACCTTGAAGCGCACCAATTGGAATGTGCTTCGGGTCAACTGCGTCAACTATTACAACAACCCCAAGCGGGAGATAAAGCGCATCAAGGAGTTCCTCGACAGGCTTACGGGAGCGGAAAAGAAGAGCGGGAACGCCCTCTCTTCCTATCTCAAGCCCTACCGCGCCGTCAAGGCGGGGGCGGCGGAGCCCGTTTCCTTTATCACGAGCGGCGAAAACGACAGAGCGGTCATGTCCCGTCTCAAAGAAATTGTAGCTCAAGAGGAGCCCATTTCCCGCGCCTTCCTCAAAAAGAGGTGTCTTGCGAGCTTCGGCATGACAAAGGCGGGGACGCGCGTCTTTGCAAAGCTCGACCTGCTCATCGACGCCTGCGCCTTCCGCAGGGAGCGGGTGAACGGCGCCGATTATTTCTACAAGACCGACCGCGCCATCGGGCTTGGACGGTTCCGCACCGACGAGAGCGGGATAAGGGGGGAGGAGGACTTCACTCCCTTCGAGATCGTCGCCCTCATCAAGGGCTTGCTCGAGGAGAAGGTGAGCCTCTATCTCGATGAGCTCTGCGGCGTGCTTGCGGGCTATTGCCGCGTGCGCCCGAGCGAAAAGTTCACCGCGTTTGTCATCGGCTGTATTGCCTACGGGGAGCAAAAGGGGGCGCTGGTGCGCTCGGTGTCCGACCGCATCGCCCTCGCATAAATTAAGGCAGTTTTACGGAGGAAAAGACGTTGGAAGAGAAGGGCAAGCGAAAAAATCTCGTCAATTTCCGCCCCGTCCTTTTTTGCGCACTCGGGCTTGCCTTCGGCGTCTTTCTCTACGGGAAAATCAGATTCGGCGGGCTCGCTCCCTCCGATTTTCTCTTCCTCACCCTCTTTCTCGCCTGCGCCCTCTATCCCCTCAGAAAGGGTCGCGTCGTCGCGCTTGCGCTTGCCGTTCTTCTCTTTGCTGGAGCGGGCGCGCTTTCAATTCACATTTACACTTCGTCTTATACCTCCGCACTTCCCGCAGGGGAATACCGCCTCATGGGCACGGTGGAAACGCTCTCCGTGCACAAGACGTACACCGTCGTCATTCTCGGCGATTTGAGTTTCGACGGCGAAGAGGAGGGCGGAAAGTGCCGCGTCATCTTGGGCAACGACGAGTGCCGTCCCGCAGACATTCTCCTTCTCGACGCCAAGGTGGAAGAAAGGGAGCTTGACGACTTCAAGGACGACGCGTACACCGAGAGTGACTTTGCAAAGAATATCCGCTACATGGCGTCCGTCGATAGCATGGAGAAGGTCGGGCGGTCGAAGAACCCCTTCCTGCTGTTGAACGCCTCCCTCTATGACAGTCTGCACGCACACATGGGGAGAGAGGAGGCGGACCTTGCCTTTGCCCTTCTCACGGGGAATTCTGGGTGCATCGACGACGAGGTGTCCGAAATTGTGCGGCAGGGCGGCGTCGCCCACATCTTCGCCGTCTCGGGACTGCACATCGGCATTCTCTATGCCGCGGCATACGCCTGCTTTCCCTTCCTCAAAAAGTCCCGCTTTCTGCCGCCCCTTCTTTTGTGCCTCTTTTATTGCGGGCTGTGCAATTTCACCGTCTCCTCGGTGCGCGCCCTCATCATGTGCGCCGTGCTCGGCACGACCCGCTCCTTGGGCAAAAAGTACGACTTCCTCGAATCTATCTCCCTCGCCGCCCTCATCACCTTGCTCTTTTTGCCCCAGCAGTGGTTTGCGGCGGGAATGCGGCTCTCCTACGGCGCGTGCCTCGGGCTCGCCCTGCTCTCGCCGCCGCTTGCCAATCTTTTCAAACGTATCAAATTTCCCCGCTTTCTCGCGCAGTATCTTTCGGCGGCGCTCGCCGTGCAGATCTTCACCCTGCCCGTCATGCTCGAATCGTTCGGCTACGTCTCCGCGCTCGCCCTTCTCTTTAACTTCTTCCTTCTGCCCGTTCTGCCCGTCCTCTTTTTGGGGACGCTCCTCTGCGCCGTCCTCGCCCTCGTCATTCCGCCCGCCGCGTCCTTTTTCCTCCTCTTCCCCGAGGGAATGTTCTCGGCGTTTTTGTACGTTCTCACAGTGGTGGACGTTACCCTCCTCATTACGGGGTTTGCGCTCGGGGCGGGGAGCGCCGTCTTTTTGACGGGCTGCGTCGCGCTTTCGGGCAGGGTCCGCCTCTCCGGAAAGGGCAAGGCGGTCGCAGCTGCAGCATTGTCCGTGCTGTTGGTGTTTGCGGCGGTTATGCAAAACGTTGTGTTCACGGGGTGCAGAATCGAAGTTTTCTCCCGCGACGGAGATACCGTCGCCCTCGTGCGCACTGCAAAGGAGAGCGCTCTTCTCATCGACGGCGATATTTCCCTCGGCGAATGCGAGGACTTTCTGCACCGCACCTACGGCGGAACGCTAAACGCCGTCTTTGTGCTCTCCGAGGACGAGGTGGCGGGAGCGAACGTTGCGGCGTTTCTTCCCACCGAGCTGGTGTGCCTCTTCAAGGAATGCGAAACGGGCTTTGCCCACGCGCCCCTTCTCTTCGGCGGGGAGTGGACGGCGGGCGGCCTTTCCTTCCGCTTTGAGACCTCTTTCAAGCTCGTCATGCTCGCTGAGGGCTGTGCGGTAGAGTTCGACTTTGAGGAGGGGGAAGCGCTCGGCGCCGACCTCTTCGTGGGCGAAACGCAGGGCGCGAAACGCTTGAATTATTCTCTGAAAAATGGTACAATAAAGTCGCTATGAAATTTACCCAGCTTGCCAAAAGTTTAGAGGAGGGGGTAGCTCCCGTCTATCTCGTCGAGGGAGAGGAGAGCTATTTCCGCGACCATGCGGTGGAGAGCATCCGCGCCGCGTGCAACATTTCTCAGCCCCTTCTCAACGATATGCGCTTCGAGGGGGAAGCGCTCAAGGGAGACAAACTTTCCGCCTTCCGCGACGGACTGTATTCGCTTCCCTTCTTCGACGAAAAGCGGCTCGTGCGTGCGTATGAGTTCTACCCCTCCGAGCGGGAGTGGGAACAGCTGCAAAAGTATGTCGAAGCCCCCTGCCCCTCCACCGTGCTCGTCATCGTAAACAGCGGAAAGAAGGGGACGGACCTCAAAAAGAAGAAGGGGCTCGCGTATGTGGACTGTTCGCGGGCGGACAAAGATACGCTCTCCCGCTGGCTCTTCCACCTCATGAAAAAGAGCGGGCTCGTGCCCGACGGCGACGCGATGGAGCTCATGGTAAAGTTTTGCGCGCAGGACGCCGCCCGCATGAAGAAGGAGACGGAAAAGCTGCGCCTTCTGCTTGGCGAGGGGGGAAGAGTCACCTGCGCCGCCGTGGAGGAGTATATTGCAAAGGACGCGGAATATAAAATTTTCGAGCTCACGCAGGCGGCCTCCAAGGGAAACTACACCCTCTTTTCGGAGATCTTGTCCGACCTCATGCAGAAGGGGTTCGACGAAAACGCCGTGCTCTCCTCGCTCACTTCTCATTTCAAAACCCTTCTCGAAGTGTCAAGGGTAAGGGGAAGCGAAGAGGCGGTCGGAAAGAAGCTCGGCATGCACCCCTATTCGGTGCGGGCGAACAGGGAAGTCGCCCGCCGTTTGGGGGAAAAGCGGACGGAGGAGCTCTACCGCGCCCTCTATTCGCTCTACTCCCAGATGCGGGGCGGGCTGTATTTCAAAACGGGCGCAATGCAGGCGGCAATCGCAAAAATCTTCTTTTCCGAGGCAAAATAGCCAAAAATAGGGGAAAAATACTTTTCTTTTTTGCAAACGGAAGTTATAATAAGGGAGAGAAAACGCAAAAATCTACAGGAGTGCGCTATGGCAAACGTCTGGGAAAATATCAAAAACGTGTTTTTGCAGTTCGGGACGAATTGGCTCGTCTATATCGCCGAGGGGATCTTTCTGTTCCTCCTCATCTATTACGTGTTCCGCACGCTCAAGGCGAACAACGCAAAACAGCTCATCGGCATCTATGTCGCGCTCATCGTCGTCATGGGGCTCGTCTGTCTCATCTCGCAGAAGCTCGACAGCACCGTTTTCCTCGTCTTTTTGATGATCTTGTCCCTCTTCTTCCTTCTTCTCTTCAGTCAGGAAATCAAGCGCACGATCTGGACGGGCAAGCGCATGGGGGAGACGAAGGGAGAAATGACCGCAAAGAGCGCGGTCGCCGCCCGCGCGGAGGAGTACATCGCCTCCATCGTGCGCGCCGTGCAGAACCTCTCCAAGAACAACACGGGCGCGCTCATCGTGCTCTCCAACGGCAATCTGCCCAAGGAGATCGTCGATAGCGGCGTCAAGCTCGGGGCGAATATCTCCAACCAGCTCATCGAGGGCATCTTCATCAACAAGGCGCCCCTGCACGACGGCGCGATGATCATCTACGGCGATAAAATTCAGGCGGCGGGGTGCTTTTTGCCCCTCACTCAGCGCGACTTCCCCAAGGATTACGGCACCCGTCACAGAGCGGGGATCGGCGTCACCGAGGTCGCGGACGTCTCCACGATCATCGTCTCCGAGGAGACGGGCATCGTCTCGGTCGTCAAGCGGGGGGACATCACCCGCTATGCCGATTCCGAACTTCTCAAAAAATTCCTGCGGGAGTACTATTGGAAAGAATTCAACGCGGAGGGCAAGAAGGCATGAAAGTTCTCGAATTTCTCAAAAGGGCATTTACCGAAAACATTCCCCTCAAGCTCGCGGCGCTCGCGCTCGCCGTGGCGGTCGTCATCATCATCAACGCGCTATGAAAAGTTGCATCCGCGTCCCGCGGCTGTTCGTTCCCAAGGACTACGAGAGTTGGGTCTCGCCCGCCTGCGACGCGCCCGCCGACCTTTGGCAGCCGCTTGAAGGGGAGGGAAATATCACCGCGCGCGACTGTCTCATTCCCGACTTCCTTCGGGGAGGAGCCGAAGAGGCACAGCTTGAAAAAATGCGGGAAAACATGTATGCCGCGCTTGAAAAGGGAGAGATCGAACGCCTCGAGCGCGGCTTTGTGCTTGTCACGCGTAAAACTTCCTACGGGGAGAGGAAGGGGCTGCTTGCCTGCGTCGATCTCGAGGAATTTTCCCCCGAGGGAGGCGGCGCAGTCCGCCTTTCCACCGAGACCGACCCCGCGCTCGTAGAGTGGCGGGCGCGCTGCAGGGAGTGCGCGGTGCTCGAATTCCCGCACACCGTCCTCTGCTATAAGGATAAGCGCGATCGTCTCATGCGCGACCTCGAAGAGGAGGAGCTCGGTCCTTTGTACGACTTCCACACCCCCCTTCTGTCGGTCACGGGGGAGTTCGTGTACGACTTTCTCGCCGAGGAGATCATCCACGAGCTCATGAAATATGCCGACCCCTGCTTCGGCGTGCTCGACGGGAACCATTCCCTCGCCGCCGCAAAGCTGCATTGGGAGCGGGTGAAGGAAAAAATTTCGGCGGGCGAAGCAAAGAACCACCCCGCGCGTTTTGCGCTTGCGGAGTTCGTCAACCTGTGCGATCCCGCCGTGCGTCCCGTATATGCGGAGAGCGGCGCGGCCGTCAAGAAGGACGACCTTCTCGCCCTCTTCAAAGCAAATAAAAAACTGCCCGCAAAGAGCCTTCTTCTCGGCAACGTGCGGGAGCAGAGATGCTGTCTCGAAGGAAGAGAGATTTCCTATGATTAAAGTGTGTAAATTCGGCGGCACGTCCATGTCGGACGGCACCAATTTCCGCCGCGTTGCCGATATTTTCGCCGCCGATCCCGCGCGGCGCTTTCTTGTCGTCTCCGCGCCGGGCAAGCGGTTCGGCGGGGACGTCAAAATAACAGACCTCTTGTACGAGACCCACCGCGCCCTTGTAAGCGGCGCTCCCCTCACCCCTTTTCATAAGGTGCGGGAACGTTTTTCGGGAATCGTGCGGGAGCTCGGGCTCTCCCTCGACATCGAGAGCATTTTATCTCAGACAGAGGAGGCGATCGTGCGCGAGCGGAGCGAGGAGTTCACTGCCTCCCGCGGGGAATATCTTTCGGCGGTCGTCATGGCGGCGCTCATCGGCGTTCCATTCATCGACGCAAAGGACGTCGTGCGCTTTGGAGAGGACGGACGACTCGACAGCGAGCGGACGTTTGCCCTCACCGCCGCGGCCTTGAGAGGAAAGAAGCGGGCGGTCGTCTCGGGCTTTTACGGCGCGGACGAAGAGGGGCATATCCACACCTTTTCGCGCGGCGGGAGCGACGTCTCGGGCGCCATCGTGGCGCGCGCCGTGGGGGCGGACCTCTATGAGAATTGGACGGACGTCAGCGGGTTTTTCGCCTGCGACCCCCGCATCGTAGACAGCCCCGCCCGCATCGAAGCGCTCTCCTACCGCGAACTGCGGGAGCTTTCTTACATGGGGGCGAATGTCCTGCACAGCGAGAGCATCTTCCCCGTGCGCGAGGCGAATATCCCCATTCTCATCAAAAACACCTTCCGTCCTGAGGACGCGGGCACCCGCATTATGCCCGCCGCAGGCTACATTCCCACGGCGCGGCCCGTCACGGGCATTGCGGGCAAGAAAAACTTTGCGGTCGTCTTTATCGAAAAATCGCTCATGAACACCGAGATCGGCTTTGCCCGCCGCATTCTCTCCGTGCTCGAACGGCACAAAATAAGTTTTGAACACATGCCCTCGGGCATCGACACCATCTCCTTTGTCATCGACGAAGCGGAGCTCCCCGAGGGAATGCTTGAAAAGATCACTAAGGAGATCTGCGAGGAGGTCCACCCCGACCAGTGCAAGACCCTCACGGACATCGCGCTGCTTGCGGTCGTGGGGCACGGCATGAGCAAAAACGTGGGTACTTCCGCCCGCCTCTTCGACGCGATCGCCCGCGCGGGGGTCAACGTCCGCATGATCGACCAAGGCTCCTCCGAGCTCAACATCATCGTCGGCGTGGACAACGAGAACTACGAGCGCACCCTCCGCGCCGTATACGAAGAATTTTTCAAGTAAAAGAGAACGAAAAAAGCCCGCCGCGCAATGAGTTGCGCGGCGGGCGTTCCTTATTTATTCCTTATTTTCGTTCAAAAGGTCGGAACGCACAATGAGGTCGGAAATGCGCACAAACGTCCGCGCGTCCTCCTCGCCGATGATCGAGATCGCCGTCCTTGCAAGCTCGAGCGACTGTTCGTGCACTTTCAAGAATACGTCGAGGTTTTCTTTCACGGGGCGGACGAACGTCGTGCGCTTGTCCTCGCCCTCGCACCGCTCGATGAGGTTTTTGCGCACGAGCGAATCAATGGTGCGGTTCACGAGCGATTTGAGCATCTTCGTCTTTGCAACAATGCTCTTAAAGGAAGTCAGTCCCTCGCCGTTTTGGTACTCGTGATAGGCAATGTTCATCACGATCGCCTCGTTGTAGTTGAGCCCCTGCGTCATGCGGCTGTTTTTGAGCACCCCCGTCAGCGCGACCCATGCGGTGACGAGCTCTTCGTCCAGCTCTTCCATATCTCCCCCTCATTCCCCAAACGGGCAAATTCATTATAGTTAAGGGCGCTCAAAATGTCAAGTGATTTCGTTGATTTTTCCGCTCCGTTCTGTTATAATCGGGGAAAACGGACAAAAACCACACGGTTATCCACATATCAACAGTGGACATGTGGATAACTTTTGCGTTTTACACATCGCGTGGAAAGTCATTCAGAGGTTTAACAATGTCGCAGTACGACTTGATGAAATTGTTTGCACAGTACGACGGAGAGATCTCCGAGTCCGATTTTACGCCCGAAGAATTGGAGGAGTATCTCAAGTATGCCGAAGGGGAGGAGACGCCTCTTTCTCCCCATGAGTGGAAGGCACAGTACTTCGATTTTTACGACGACGTAAAGGATAAATCGCTCAAAAAGCAGGATTGGTGAGCTTTTTCAAGAGAGGGGTTTTGTCGGGCGGAAGGCGATGAGCCAGAACAAAAGCCACAGCGCGCCCACCCCCGCAAGGGAGAGGAGAGAGCGGTAGACGACGGAATTTCCCGCGCACAAAAAAAGCAGCAGGTCGAAGCCCGAGAGGGCATAAACCGCCGCCAAAACGCCGAACACTATCAAAAATCCGCAGCAGATGAGGGTGGTAAGTTTCATACCACGCAGTATGCGCACCCTTCATAAACCTATGCGCCTCAATAAGTACCTGCCCCTTACTCCCCCTCTAAAAAAGCTTCCCCCCAACGAGTTGGGGGGCTCCCGTGTAGCGGGTGGCGGGGGTCTTGCTGCCACGCGCATTCTTTTTTTGTCATTTCGACCGAAGCCGCAGGCGGAGTGGAGAAATCCCGCCTTATTAAAACTGCGGTAGAGATTTCTCGACTTCGCTCGAAATGACAATTTGGAATTTTCTTGGCTGCCCCTTGAGGGGGAGCTGTCATGAGCTTGCGAATGACTGAGGGGGTGTTTTGTTTTACGACACCCCTTCCGTCACGCCTTGCGTGATACCCACCCCTCAAGGGGTGGGCAAGGGGGGAGCGAGCAAAGAATTGTTTGAAACTAAAATCACATGCATTAGGCGGAATCACTTCCGCCGTGGGCGACCAATTTGCCGTATGCTTACGGCTTGTTGTCGGACAAGGCGACCGAGAGGACCAACTAAGTTATGGCGCAAAAGCATGTTTCCTCACGGAAAAAGATTTTGCGCAGCAAAAGATTTTTCGTGAATATATCATCCTATATTTTCCAACACCAATCTGTCGAAATTCACCGTCTCCATAAAATCGGCGGGGCGGAATACGACGTGGCGGAACTTCGCATAGTTGAAGATATGCGGCTTCAAAAGAACGGGCGTGGGGATATCGAGCGCGTCGCAGATCTCCGCGAGATAGTGGAAAAAATCGGCGTAAGTAAATTTCTCCTCGCGCTCGTAAGTCGTCTGCTTGATAATGCGTCCTTCTTTCAACACTTTTGCCCAAATGCGGAACATGGCTCTATTTTACCCTGTTTTCCGCAAAAAAGCAACGCATTTCTCACAAATTTTTGCAAGGTGCGGGCAAGTGAGTTGACAAGCGTGCATAAAAAGGATATAATGAGGGCAGGATCGAGAGGATACCGTGGTTTCCGTTTCAGGGAGATCACGGTCGTCTTATAAAATAACGCGCCGCAAACAAGAGGCGCAAAGGGGTTCAAAAAGTATGGCAGAACAATTTTACATGACGCAGGAAGGCTACGAGGCGGCAAAAAAGGAGCTCGAATATCTCCAGACGGTCAAGCGCAAAGAGATCGTAGACCGCATTGCCGAGGCGCGCAGTCACGGCGATCTTTCCGAAAACGCCGAGTACGACGCGGCGCGCAACGAGCAGGCGGCAAACGAGGGCGAGATCGCCGAGCTCGAATATAAGGTGAAAAACGCCGTCATCATCGAAGAGACGGACGACAATTCGGTGGTGCACATCGGCTCCACCGTCACCGTTTGGGACAACGACCTTGAGGAAGAGGTCGCCTATACCATCATGGGCACCACCGAAGTGGACCCCATGAAGAACATCATCTCCAACGAATCTCCCGTGGGGGCGGCTCTTCTCCGCCACAAGAAAGGGGACAAGGTCACCGTCAAAGCCCCCAATAATTTCGAATATCAACTGACGATCCGCAAGATCGACTGAGGAAACAGACATGGAAGAGAAAAATCTCCCCGCCACGGAGGAAGAACTGCACGAGCAGGCGCGTATCCGGCGGGAAAAGCTCGAAAAGCTCATCTCGGAGGGCAACAACCCCTACGAAAAGACAACGTATAACGTCACCTCGCGCTCCTCTCTCATCAAGGAGAATTTCGAAGCGCTCGAGGGAAAGGAAGTCTCCGTCGCGGGGCGGCTCATGTCCCGCCGCGTCATGGGGAAGGCCTCCTTTTCGCACATTTCCGACCGCGATGGGCTTTTGCAGGTGTACATCACCCGTCAGGACGTGGGGGAGGACGTTTACGCCGCCTATAAAAAAGATTACGACATCGGCGACATCGTCGGCGTAAAGGGGTTCGTATTCAAGACGCAGACGGGGGAGATCACCGTCCATGCGACTCACCTCGAAATGCTTTCGAAGGCCCTTCTGCCCCTGCCCGAAAAGTACAACGGGCTGCAGAATATGGACATGAAATACCGCCTCCGGCACGTCGATCTCATCATGAACCAGGACGTGCGCGAGACCTTCTTCAAGCGCGCCAAGATCATTAAGGCGATCCGCGATTTCCTCGACGGAAAGGGCTTTTTGGAGGCGGACACTCCCATTCTGCTCCCCCTTGAGATCGGCGCGGACGCCCGCCCGTTCAAGACCCACCACAACGCCCTCGACCTCGACATGTATCTCCGCATCGAGACGGAGCTCTACTTGAAGCGGCTCATCGTGGGCGGCTTTGAGAAGGTGTACGAAATGGGCCGCATCTTCCGCAACGAGGGGATGGACGCCAAGCACAACCCCGAGTTCACTTCGGTGGAAATTTATCAGGCGTATGCCGACTATCACGATGTGATGGACTTTGTCGAAGAATTGCACCGTCACGTCGTCCAAGAGGCGTGCGGGACGCTGCAAATTTCCTATCAAGGGGTGGAGCTCGACTTCTCCAAATGGGAGCGCCTCACCATGGTAGAGGCGGTGAAAAAATATTCGGGCGTGGACTTTGACGCCATTCATTCGGACGAGGAAGCGCAGAAGATCGCCGCCGAAAAGGGCGTGGAATTCGAAAAGGACAAGAATACCAAGGGGCATATTCTGGCGGAATTCTTCGACGCGTTCGTCGAGGACAAGCTCATTCAGCCCACGTTTATTTACGACTATCCCGTGGAGATCTCCCCGCTTGCAAAGCGCAAGCCGAGCGATCCCACGATGACCGAACGGTTTGAATATTTCATGATGGGCATGGAGATGGGCAACGCCTTCTCCGAGCTCAACGACCCCATCGACCAAAAGAAGCGCATGGAGGCGCAGGCGGCGAAGAAGCGCGCGCAGGGAACGAACGCGCAGGTAGACGAGGACTTTATCGACGCGTTGGAGCACGGCATGCCGCCCACGGGCGGGCTAGGGCTCGGGGTGGACCGACTTGTCATGCTCCTCACGGACAGCCCCACCATCCGCGACGTCCTCCTTTTCCCCACCATGAAACCGAAGAAGTAAACCCGCTTTCTTGGCGAAACCGCGCTCAACGGAACCCCCTCCGTGGGGGTGGAGCGGCGCAATTCTGTTCAACAGCGCAGTGCGCTGTGAACTGCGCCGCGACATGAGGCGTGGCATCGCCGAAGGGGTTTTGGCGGTCCCTGCCGCCAAAACGGGTAGGGGGTGGGGCGGCGAACGAACTCTTCCAAAGCGTCATGCTGAGCCGAAATGGTGGGTACGCAGTCCCGTTAGAAAGTCTGCGAAGGCATCTTGGTACGTTTGGGTGTGGTTTTAATCGTACTTGGACGTAGTAAGATTCCCTCGGAGAATTGCCAAGTCGAACTTCGTTAATTCTGTTACGGCTACTTCGTCGCAGGCTCCTCGTGCCGCGCTTAGAGAATCGGAACTTCGCGCGGGGCGACTTTGCTCAACATGACGTGATTTAAGAAACATCAACCTCCACCGCCACTTGCTGTCCCTGAAAGGGAAAGTGGCGAACGTAGTGAGCCGAAAGGGTTCTCGTTAAAACCCCTCAGTCGCGCAAGCGCGACAGCTCCCCTATAAGGGGCGCCGAGGACGCTCCCAAACATCACCAAAAACACTATGGACGCACGGATCACAAAACAGAGACTTTCCAACATGCTCTCCTATGATTGGCTCAAGATCATCGCGGCAATCGCGGTCGCGGTGCTTTTTATCTGCGTCTTTTTTACGACGGTAAAGACCCGTCCCGGGGACAATCAAGTCTTTACCGTCTACGGCTATCGCGAACTCGTCGCGGGCGAACAGGCCGGCAGTCTTTTGGACGATTTCAAAAAAGCGGGCGTGTTTTCCTACGACATTCTGGATACGGAGCAGGAGACTTTCGGCACGGGGCAGTATGCGGAAGCGGCGTTCACCGCCCGCCGCAGCGTGATGAAGGGGACGGTGATGTTCACCACCACCAACCGCACGAGTGAGGACGACCCCTCGGCGACCGTCATCAAAGAGCTTCTCGGCGGAGAGAATCACGCGCTTGCGCTCGACCTCGACGTGTATTTGAACGACTGCCAAAACTACCTCGTCCGCTTTTTCGGCGAGGAATGGGAGACGGGAACGCTCGACAAGGCCGAAGCGGAGGCATGTTTTCAATCGCGCAACGGCAAGGACCGCCGCTACCGCTCGGAAGCGAAAAAGGCGGAGGGCATTCTGCAGGAGTACGACCGCCTCGAACAGCTCCGTAAGGACTATTCTTTTGTAAAGCAATGCGTGAACGACGGCACGCTCCCTTACGTTGACGTCGCGGACGAAAACGGCGCTCTGCGCCACAAGGCGTTTGCGCTCGGAAAGCTCGCCGATCTGCGCAGTTATTACTATTATACGGAAACGACGACAAGCGGCGAAGAGGAGACGACGATCGCAAGTTCTTCCAACATCTGTCTCTTCCTCTTCCGCAACGACGAGGACGAGGGAAGGTCGGCGAAGTATGTGGAAAACGACCTCCGCTACGAGCCCATTTCCTACGTGCGCGCGCTCGTCGAACGTTTTTCATGAAAGAGCGGTCGATCGCGGCAATGCTCCGCGCACAAAAAAAGCACATTTCCTTCCACACCCCGGGGCATAAGCGCGCGGGCGCAGACATCACCGAGCTCTCCTATTCGGACTGTCTGCTCTCCCCCCGCGGGATCCTCAAAGAGGCGCAGGAAAAGATCGCTTTTACCTTGGGCGCAGAGCGCAGTTTTCTCTTGACGGACGGAAGCACTTCGGGCGTGTTTTCCATGCTTTGGGCGCTCAAAACGGCGGGAGCGCGCAGTGTCGCCGCACCCGTCTTTTCTCATCCGAGCTTTTTTAACGCCTGCAAAGCCTTCGGGCTCACGGTCGTTCCCATTCCGCAGAACGTGCGGTTCGGAATTCCCGTCCAGCCCTCCCCCCAAGAGACAGAAGATGCGCTATTAAAGGCGGACGCCCTTTTTTGCACCTCGCCCGATTACTATGGGAATTTCCCCGACCTTGCCGCTCTCTCCTCGCTCTGCAAAGGGGCGGGAAAGCCGCTTCTTCTCGACGGCGCGCACGGCGGGCATCTGCACTTTACCCCGTCCCTCTATGCGGGGAGCTACGCCGACCTCTGGGTGGACGGCGTGCACAAGTCCCTTCCCGCGCTCACGCAGGGGGCGGTCGTCTCGGCAAAGACGGAGGAGTGGGGGACCCTCCTTGAAGAGGGAGTCAAGATGTTCCGCACGAGCTCGCCCTCCTATCCTATCATGGCGAGCGTGGAATACGCGGTAACCTTCCCGCGCAATCTTCCCATCGAGCGGGCGGCAAACGCCTTCAAAACGCAATACGGTTGCGCGAATAACGCCGATTGGACCAAACTTCTCGTCCCGTTCGGGGAATTATGCGACGAGGCGCAACGCGCTCTCGAACGCCGCGGGGTATATCCCGAGTTCAACGACGGAAACTATTTAATGTTCTATCTCTCCCCCTGCACCAAGGCGGGGGAGCTGAAAAAGTTGGGGAAACTGCTCAAACAGTTGCCGCGCGGCGGGGTGGAAGAGAACGCGCCCGCTGGGGTCATCCCCATGTATCGGGAGGAACTATGAAGCAACTGCTTCGCTCCACAACCGCATACAAGGCGATGAGCGGGGGAGAATTCCGTTCCGCCCTCGTCATCTTCCCCGACGAAAAGTATCTGCGCGCCCTCTTAAAGGAGTGCGCCAAGCGCTTTTTCGGCGCGGCGGACGGCTCCCGCACGGCGACCCTCATCGACGGCGAGAACTTTTCGGACTGTCTCCTTCTCCCCAAGGAGGGGGCAAAGTGGACGGTGGACGACTGCGAAAAAATTTCGGAGGAGAGTCTGCTCGCCCCCGTGGAGGGGGAAAAGAAACTCTTCCTTCTCGACGCATTCCACACCGCGCCCGCCCTCGTCCAGAACAAGCTGCTGAAAATTTTGGAGGAGCCGCCCGAGGGGGTGTATTTCCTACTCGGCGCGCCCGCGGAATTTTCGGTGCTGCCCACTGTTCTTTCGCGCACGGTGAAGTACGTCGTCCCTCCCTTTGCGGAGGAGGAGGTGGAGAGGGCGCTCGCCCGCAAATATCCCGCCGAAGACGTGAAGCGGGCGGCGGGCGCAAGCGGCGGCATCTTCTCGGTGGGGGAGAGCCTGCTTTCGGGAGAGAACTTCGCGCTCGCGCGGCGGTTTTTGTCCCTCGAGGAGCCGGAACTTTTTTGCCGCGAATTGGGGGAACGGAAGGATAGAGAGGAATTTTTCGCTGCGCTCAAGAGCCTGCTTCGGGACATGCTCATGCAATCGGCGGGGCAGACGAAGTATGTGCGCTCGGAAACGCCCGACGAAAATTATCCGATGGGCGCGCTCATCGCCGCGCTCGAGCTCGTCGGCGAGGCGGAAAAACAAATCAAATTCAATGCAAACTTTGCAAGCTGTCTGTATGCGCTTGTGCTCGGTATCAAAGAGGAGAAAGAAAAGTGGCAAAGGTAGTCGTCATCAAATTCAAAGGGAATTGCAAGCCCTACTATTTTACCTCGGGCGGACTCACGCTCAAGCGAGGGCAGGGGGTCATCGTGGAGACCTCCCGCGGCACCGAGTACGGCACGGTGGTGGAGCCCGAATGGGAGGCGGAGGCAACTTCGCCCTTAAAGCCCGTTCTGCGCGTCGCGACGGAAAAGGACCTCGAAACGGTGCGCTATAACGAAAGCCGCCGCGCCGAGGCGCTCAAGATCTGCAAGGAAAAGGTCGCCGCACGCGGGCTCAAGATGAAGATCATCTCCTGCGAATTCACCTTCGACGGGAGCAAGGTCATCTTCTACTTCTCGGCAGAGGGGCGGGTGGACTTCCGCGAGCTCGTAAAAGACCTTGCGGCGGTTTTCCACATCCGCATCGAACTTCGTCAGGTGGGCATCCGCGACGAAACGCGCATCTTGGGCGGCGTCGCCCCCTGCGGCAGGGAGTGCTGCTGCGCGAGTTGTATGCCCGACTTCCGCAAAGTCAGCATCAAAATGGCGAAAAATCAGGGACTGTCGCTCAACCCCACCAAGATCAGCGGGCTGTGCGGGCGGCTCATGTGCTGCCTCTCCTATGAGAACGATTACTACGCGGGCGCCTTCAAAAAGATGCCCAAGATCGGCTCCATGGTGGGCACTCCCGAGGGGCAGGGCTCGGTCATCACCGTCAACATGCTCAACATGCAGGTGCGGGTGAAGATCGAAAAGGACGGCAGTCTTTTCTACCGCGATTTTCCCGTCGATCAGCTCGCTTTCAAGCGCGCGCCCGAGAAGAACGAGAAAGAGGATGACGACGACAGCGACAAAATTCCCGAAGAATAAAAAAATTCCGTGAAAAAACTTTACGAAATAAAAATCTTGTGATATAATACGGATAAGATTTTTATGGAGGTGTCACTATGGCTCATAAGATCAGCGACGCTTGCGTCTCCTGCGGCGCGTGCGCGGATACTTGCCCCGTAGGCGCCATCGCACCCGGCGATACGACGTATGTTGTCGATCCCGACGTCTGCATCGACTGCGGCGCATGCGAGGACGGTTGCCCCACCGGAGCGATCGAAGCCGAATAACATCGGAAGAAAAAAACGGGCGCGTCTTAGCGCCCTTTTTTCTTAGGCGAAAATATGCAAGTCATCGAACCCCTTCTCATCGGCAATTATCAAATCATACAGGACACTTCTCTTTACCGCTTCACTTCGGACAGCGTGCTTTTGGCGCGCTTTCTGCGGGCGAAAAAGGGGGAGCGCGTCGCCGACTTCTGTTCGGGAAGCGGCATTGTGGGACTCCACTTTTTTGCCGAAAACAAGGGGGTGGAGCACGTCACCCTCTTCGAAATGCAGAAAGAGCTCGCCGAAATGAGCCGCCGCACCGTCGCGCTCAACGGGCTGAAAGATACCTTCACGGTGGAAAACTGCCGCCTGCAGGACATTCCCGCCGAGTACACCGAAAAGTTTTCCCTCATTCTCTGCAACCCGCCCTACGAGCGGGAGGGGTTTGAAAAGGCGGACGGGGGAAAGGCAATTTGCCGCAAGGAGCTCTCGCTCACCCTTCAGGAGCTCGTGCGCGCCGCGGGCAGGTGCCTCAAATTCGGCGGCAGGTTTGCGCTCGTGCACCGCGCGGACAGGCTCGCCGAGGTATTCTGCGCCCTGCATCAGGAGAACCTCGAACCCAAAAAGCTGCAGCTCGTTGCGGGAAAGGAAAACGCCAAACCGTATGCTGCGCTTGTGGCGGCGGTCAAGGGCGGCAAGGCGGGGCTCGAAGTGCTTCCCGCAAAAATCAACGCATAAAGGGGGGATATATGGTAAGTTTTGTCGCAACGCCCATCGGGAATCTCAAGGACATCACCCTGCGCGCCCTCGAAGCGCTCAAGTCTGCGGACGTCATCTTCTGTGAGGATACCCGCCACACCTTAAAACTTCTCACGGCGTACAACATCAAAAAGCCCCTTTTGTCCTGTCATAAATTCAACGAACGTGAGGCGGCGGAAAAAATTTTGGCGGCTTCCCGCGAGGGGAAGGAGGTCGTTATCGTCTCGGACGCGGGCATGCCCGCCGTCTCCGACCCCGGGAACGTCGTCTGCAGTATTTTGCGCGAGGCGGGGGAGCCGTACACCGTCCTTCCGGGCGCGTGCGCGTTCGTCTGCGCGCTCGTCCTCTCCGCCTTGCCCTCCGACCGCTTCACTTTCATCGGCTTTTTGCCCGACAAAGCGGGGGAGCGCAAAGCCCTTCTTGCAAAGTACAAGGAGTATGGGGAGACGCTCGTCTTTCACTCCGCCCCGCAGGACGTGGAGCGGGACATTGCCGCTATGTACGAAGTGTTCGGCGAGAGAAAGGCGTGCGCCGTGCGGGAGATCACGAAGATCCACGAGGAGAGCCTTCCCTTTCTTCTTTCGGAGGGACTTTTGGGCGAAAAACGGGGGGAATACGTCCTCATCGTGGAGGGCGCAAAGGAGGAAAACCCCCTCAATTTGCTCTCCCCGCGCGAGCACGTCAAAAAATATATGGACGAAGGGCTCGACAAAAAGGAGGCGCTCAAACGCGCCGCCAAGGACCGCGGAGTCCCCAAGAGCGAACTTTATAAGGAGACGCTCGATCTGTAATTTCACCAAAGCGCCCCAAAGCGCTTGCCATTGCAGTGGGAAAGGGCTATAATGAAGGTATGTTAATAGAGTGTATGAACAAAATCGGGGAATGGCGCGCCGTCAGGCTTTTGCGCGCCTTTTTGCAGTCCGCGTGGTTCACGGCGCTCACCGTTTTGCTCATGGTGTTTTCCAACGTCTTTTCGCTGGAACTTCCCGTATTCTATCTCTATTTCTTTTTTGCGCTTCTCATCGTTCTTTTTTGCGACGACTTAAAGCCCGTCGTTCCCATCATGCTCTGCTGCTACATGTCCATCTCCTACGCCAATAATCCCGCGGCGTTTCCCCCCAAGGACGAAGCGGGTTGGCGGGCGTCCGTCTTTTACGACCCGTCCTTCGTTCTGCAGATTTCTTTCCTCATCGCAGCGGCGGTCATCCTCGTGTTGGGGCGGCTCGTCGTCATTCTCATGCGCGGCGAAAACAAAAAATTGCCCGCGCTTGCGTTGGGGTTCGGCGGGCTCGGCCTCTCCTACGTGCTTGCGGGGCTGTTCAGCGGCTATTACGATTTCCGAACCGCGCTCTTCGGCGCAGCGCAGATCCTCTCCCTCTGCGGACTGTACTTTTTGTGCTATTACGGAATAGATTGGAAGAACACCAAAAAAGAGGCGTTTGCGGTCATGTTCACGGCGCTCGGGATCGGCATTTTGTGCGAGGTCTTCGGTATGTACTGCCTTTCGGGGGAACTTTCCTCCGTCTTTACGGAGGGCGAGGTCAATCGGGGCAACTTGGTCACGGGCTGGGGGGTCTACAACAACGTCGGGTGCGCGCTCGCCATCTGCGCCCCCGCGCCTCTCTACTTTGCCGCGACGAAAAAGCATGGGTATCTCGGCATTCTCCTCGCCACCGTCCTCTATCTCGGGGTCGTCTTTACCCAGAGCCGCGGCTCCATGCTCCTTGGCGGAGTTGCCTTTTTCATCGGGATCGTCGCCATGCTTGTCGTCGGCGGGAAGAGCAGGTTAAAAGCAAACTTCATCACGGTGGGAGCGATCGCCGCAGTCGCGGTCGTCGTTCTCGTCGTCATTCTGTGCGACCCCGCCTTCAAGCAGAGGGTGTTGGAGGCGTTTTCGGGACTCTTCGAAGTGGGACTCGACGACAGCGGACGGTGGGAGATCTACCAAGGCGGCATTGATCAGTTCAAAAAGGCTCCCTTCTTCGGCGTCGGGTTTTACCAGTGCGGCGCATTCCGTTGGGGAGATCTTCCCGATAACGCCTTTTTGCCGCCCCGCTACCACGATACATACGTGCAGCTCCTCGCCTCGGGCGGGATCTTCGCGCTCGCCTGCTATGCGCTGCACCGGTTCGAAACGGTCGTGCTCCTCTGCCGCCATATCACCGCCGAAAAGATCTTCGTCGCCGTCTGCATCGCGGCGTTCCTGCTCACGAGCTTTGTCGATTGCCACTTCTTCAATTTCGGCCCGGGCATGCTGTACGGCACCCTTCTCGCCTTCGCCGAGGGAAGCGAAAGAACGGACATACAATAGCGCATTTTCAAAATAACCGCAAAACGGAAGCCCCCCCGAAACTCGCGTCTCGGAGGGGCTTCCTATAATGATAAGGGGGAAAATTATGAGCTGATTTATTTTTGTGCCTTTATTATATGCGGTCATTCGACAAAAGTAAACAATTTTTTTGCGGATTTTCGAAAAAAGATTTTTTTTAACATGTCGGACACATTTTGAAAAAGTCTCTCAAAAAAAATCGAAAAACTGAATTTTTCTAACCATCGTTCACTTTTTCAAATAAACCGGCAGAGGAAACAGCCGAAAATGACCGCGCAAAAGTTGGAAAATAAGGCAATGACAATGGGTTTTGCCAAATTTTTTCGCTTGGTGCCCGCAAAGTAGACGGCAGAGATGTAGAACACCGTCTCGCTCGAGCCGTATGCAACGCACGCACAGCGGGCGATGTAGCTGTCCGCGCCGTAGGTAGAGAAAATTTCAGAAAGGAGTGCGGTGGAGCCGCTCCCCGAAAAGGGCTTGAGTAGCACGAGCTTTGCGATCTCGGGCGGAATGCCGAGGAAGCGAAAGGCGGGCGCAAGAAAGGAGGTGAGCTTTGCCGCAAGCCCGCTCGCCTCGAAGAGCTCGGAGAGCATGAGCATCGCGGCAAGGTAGGGGAAGAGGGAGCAAAGCAGGGGAATGGCCTCTTTGATGCCGTCGGTGAAGCAGTCGTAGAGCTTCACCCTTTTTATGAGCGCGTACACAAACAGCGCGAGAAAGAGGAGGGGAACGATGAGGGCGAGATATTTCATTTTACCCTCTTACGGGTGAGAAAGACGAGAATTCCACCGAGCAATGTGGAAAAAAAAGTGGCAAGCAGGGTGGGCAAAAAGATATCCACACTGTTTGTGGAGCCGTATGCAAGGCGCAGGGCAATGACGGTGGTTGGCAAAAGTTGTAAACTTGTGGCGTTGAGAACAAAGAGCATATCCGCGCCGTAGTGTTCGCGGGCGGCGCAGAATTTTTCGGCGGCTTTTATGCCGAGGGGTGTGGGCGCGCCGGAGAGCCCCAAAAAGTTGGCGGTGAGGTTACAACTTGCATAGTACACCGCCTCCTTGTTTTGGGAGCGGAAGAGTCTTTTCGCCGCGGGAAAGAGGAGACGGGCGAGCTTTTGGGAGAGCCCGCTTTGTTCCATCACCTTAAAAAAGCCGAGCCACACGCAGTACACAGCAAGGAGGGAGAGGGAAAGAGTCGCGGCCTTTTCCCCGCCTTTTAAGAGCGCGGCAAGAAACCCGTTCGGGTTCACAAACAAAAGCGCAACGGTGGAGATGAGAAAGACGATGGCAAAAATACCGTTCACGCTTGATTGTATGTGGAAAACTTTTAAAAAATGCCCCGCCGACGCGCGTTGCGCTTCGGCGGGGCAAGGAAGGCTTTCTCCGCGCACATCACTACTCTTGCCCTCCCCCAACTCGTTGGGGGAGGGGTAGGGGAGGGGCAAGTAGGGGGGTAGGGGGTGGGGCGTGTTTCATGTCATTTCGCCACGCGCTTCTAAATAATGTCATTTCGACCAAGCGCAGCGCGCGGAGAAATCTCACATTATTAAAAATAAGGTAGAGATGTTTCGACTCCACTGCGTTCCGCTCAACATGACATTTGGGAACAGTTTACCCCCTCCAGTGGAGGGGGACTAAGGGGGTGGGCTTGCTGTCCCTTTTAGGGAAAGTACCCGCGAAGCGGGGGAAAGGGTTCTCAAAAACCCCTCAGTCTCGCTCCGCTCGCCAGCTCCCCTAAAAGGGGCGCCAAGTATCTCTCACCCCTCCCGTTTCCAAGAATATCTGCAGTAAGTGTCCGTCAAATACTGTGCCGCTGTTGCAGGGTCATCAAGCCCAGAAAGAGGTTGCTCTATGCCGAAATATATTAACAACGCTTTCCACTCATTAGGGTTTTCAAAATACACTTTTTTCAAACTGCCACAATCCTCAAACGCACTATATCCAATTTCGGTCACATTGCTTGGAATGGTGATTGAAGTTAACCCACTGCAACCATAGAACGCGCCATCTCCTATTGAGGTCACGCCACTGCCAATGCTGATAGAAATCAATCCTATGCAATTCTCAAACGCGCCATCTCCAATCGAGATCACGCTACTGCCAATGCTAACAGAAGCCAATTTAATGCAAGTGGAGAACGCGAAGGGTCCGATCGAATGTACATTCTTTCCGATGGTGACGGAAGTTAATTCAATGCAATTAAAGAAGGCGGAATTTCCAATCGAAGTGACGCCGTCGCCGATTACAACCGACGTCAAACTGTTACAATGTTCAAAAGCATAATCTTCAATAAAATTCACATTGTCTGGAATTTTAAGTTCATCTTTCAATCCGCACCCTACAAATGCATACGCCCCAATCGAAACGATGCTGTCGGGTATGGATATTTCGGTTAATTCGGAGTTTCCAGAAAATGCTTCACCCGCAATCACCGTTGTGCCTTCTTTGATCTTGTATTTCCCCGAAATCTCTTCAGATGCTTCCATCAAATATTTTCCGAGATAAATTACGCCGCTCTCATCTTTCTCTCCGTTTTTCTCCAAAATAATCGGTCCCGCCGAAAACATATTCTCCGATCGACGTAAGCGTTTCGGGGAGAACGAGATCGGTCAACTCGGTACATCCGTAAAACATGTGACCGGGGATCGAGAGAATACCTTCTCCAAAAGTCACCTTTTGCAACTTTGTTTTATTAAAAAGGCCGGGTTCTAAGCTTAACGAATAAACTTCTTTGCAGTTCTTGGCATTCCAGTTGACCGTCGTTAAGTTTTCGCAGGCGTAAAACGACCGATCTCCTATCTCCGTCACATTTTTCGGTATCGTAACAGCGGTCAATCCGTTGCAACCATAAAACGCATTACTTCCAATCGAGGTCACGCTGTCGGGAATGGTGATTGAAGTCAACCCGCTGCACTCCGCGAACGCCCTTCTTCCAATCGAGGTCACGGGCTTGCCGTCATAGTTGTTTGTAATGATGAGATCGGTATCTTTGCAATCGCCGAGACCTGAAACTTCGTATTCTTTGTCCTCGTTGATGAGGGTATATTCGAGTCCGAGGCTTGCCTTTGTTCCGCAGACTTTGCAGGTCATATTCTCAAAGTCATGCCCCACGAGCGGAAGGGCCTCCGTCTCCTTTTCCCCGCAGGCGCAGGAACGCTCTTTTATGCCCGTTTTTTTGCAGGTCGCTTCTTTTGTCACCTTCCATTCGCCGAAAGAATGGACGTGCGGCGCGGGTGTGCTCCCTTGCTCACCCTGTTCGCCTTGATTGCCGCTCGGGTCGGTGATGGGTGGATTGTTGCCCGTTTCGTCGCTCTTCTCGCCGCACGCCGTAACGCTAAACGCCATGCAGAAGGCCGTTGCGATCGCCATGAGGACGACCAAAAATTTGTGTTTCATTTGTTTCTATCTCCTTTTTAATTTTTACATTATTATTTTATTTTGTTTGCCCACCCCCTTAGTCCCCCTCTGGTGGAGGGGGTTCCGTTGCGCGAGGTTCCGCTTGCCCCCTCCGTGGGAGGGGGGGTAGGGGGGTGGGGCGTTTTCTATTTGTCATTTCGCCCTGCACTTCTAAATATGTCATTTCGACCGCGCGCAGTTCTGATTCTCTAAGCGCGGCACGAGCCGCAGGCGAAGTACCAAGCGCAGCGCGTGGAGAAATCTCACATTACTAAAATAAGGTAGAGATTTTTCGACTACGCTCGAAATGACATTTTAGAATGGCGTGCTAAATCACGTCACCCTGAGCCTGTCGAAGGGTGTCCGCATTATAAACAAGGACATTCCTCGACTACGCTACTTCGCCTTCGGCTCGTGCCGCGCTTAGAGAAACAGAACTTCGCGCGGGGCGGAATGACGTGATTTTAGAATTGTGTTCCGCTAACCCCCACTTGCTGTCCCTTTTAGGGAAAGAGGCATGAGCGTAGCGAATGACGAAAGGGTTTCTGTAAATTCGCTGAAACCCCTCAGTCACCTGCGGTGACAGCTCCCCTACAGGGGCGCCAAGGTTGCCCACCCCCTTGGTCCCCCTCCGGTGGAGGGGGTTCCGTTGCGCGAGGTTCCGCTTGCCCCCTCCGTGGGAGGGGGTTCGGTGGAATGGGAGGGCAAAAAATAAGGACGCTCCAATACGGAGCGCCCGCAAATGAGTATCCCCGTATTGTTTGCGTCACAATTCTTTTACACACATGGGAAAAAGAAGGATACACCAACTGCCTGTTGTAACCCAGTGTGTACAGTATGAAATTGTGACGCGGTTTTATTCTACCATAGGTTGTGGAAAATTGCAAGCAATGTGGAAAAAATTTTCAAAAAAGCCGCCCGCGGACGAAGGTCCGCGGGCGGCGAAATTTTCCACAATGTTTTCAACAATATAATTTATGCTTTTCCTGCGCTTCCGAGCACGTCCACGATCTTGTGCTTCACCATTTCCTTCATGTTCGCCCGTGCGTCGCCGAGATACTGGCGGGGGTCGAAGTGGGAAGGGTTCTCCGCAAGGTGCTTTCTCACCGCCGCGGTAAAGGCGACGCGCAGGTCGGAGTCGATGTTGATCTTGCAGACGGCGAGTTTTGCGGCCTTTCTCAGTTCGCTTTCGGGAATGCCGATCGCGTTGGGCATGGAGCCGCCGAATTCATTGACGATGGCGACTTGGTCTTGCGGCACGCTCGAAGCGCCGTGAAGGACGATGGGGAACCCGGGAAGCCTTCTGCCGATCTCTTCCAAGATGTCGATGCGGAGCTTGGGGTCCTGCCCGGGCTTGAATTTATAGGCGCCGTGGGAGGTGCCGATGGCGATCGCAAGGGAGTCGATGCCTGTTCTCGAGGTAAATTCCTGCACTTCGTCGGGAGAGGTGAACATCGCGTCGTGCGCTTCCACGTGGACGTCGTCCTCAATGCCCGCAAGTTTGCCGAGCTCGGCCTCTACGACAACGCCGTGGTCATGGGCGTATTCCACCACCTGCTTGGTGAGGGCGATGTTCTCCTCCCAAGGCTTGGAGGAAGCGTCGATCATGACGGACGTAAAGTTGTTTTCGATACAGCTCTTGCAGATCTCGAAGTCTGCGCCGTGGTCGAGGTGAAGGGCGATGGGAATATCCGTCTCCTCCGCCGCGGCATATACAAGGTGGCGAAGATAGGTGGGGTTGGCGTACTTTCTCGCGCCCGCGGACACCTGCAAAATGACGGGAGAACGGCATTCGTTGGCCGCTTCCACGATGGCTTGGATCATCTCCATATTGTTCACGTTGAATGCGCCGACCGCATAGCCGCCCGCATACGCTTTTTCGAACATTTCCTTGGTTGTTACTAAAGGCATAATTCCCCTCCGATTGAATTTTTTTCAATTATACCCCATTTCTTTGGAAAATGCAAGGGGGTTTTTATAAATCACGGGGGAAATTTTCGGAAAAAATCAAACCGATAAAGAAAGCGTTCATTCGCCAACATCGGCGTTTTTTTGCGGGCAGGGCGTGATAAAATCAAATTTACCTCGCGCCTCTTGCGCAGGGAAGGAGGAAACCATTTTGAAAACAGTCCGCAAGACATTTCTCACACTCTTTGTCACCGTCTTTTCGGTGACGTTCGCGCTGCTTCTCACCGTGCTCGTCTCGGCGGCGTGCAGTAACAAGATCACTCTCCGTTTCGAAACGGGGGACGGCACCTACGTCGCCTCCATCGAAGGCGCGGCGGGGAGCAGTTACCAAAAACCGAAGGACCCCGAAAAGGAGGGGTACTTCTTCGACGGCTGGTATGCTGACCCCTCCTTTACGGGAGAAAGTCTGACGCTTCCCGACTTTCTGCCCAAGGAGAGCGTTACATACTATGCAAAGTATCTCCGATGTCCCGTGCTCACCCTCGATACGGAGGGGGGCCTTCTCGCGGAGACGGAGCACCGCATCCGCCCGGGGACCGATCTTTTGGGGTATCTTTCGGACTTTGTTCCCCAAAAGGAGGGGCTACTGTTCGGCGGCTGGGAGCTCGGCGGCGTCCTTCTTTCGGACGGCGCGGAGATGACGGAGGAGGACATGAGCCTCACCGCGCGCTATAAGGCGGGCTATGAAGTGGACGTCTTTTTGCAGTCCGCCGACGACCCGCTTACTTACGAAAAGAGCTCCGAGCTCAGCTACACAGGCGCAGATTGGCTGGGCGTCACGTACACGGCCAACATGCCCGCGCTCGATCACTTCCTCTACGATGCGGACCGCTCTTCCGCCTCCGCGCAGCTGCATGCGGGGGAAAATAAATTCGAACTCCGCTTTTCGCGGGAAAAGATGAAACTGCATTACTTCACTCAAATTCCGAACGGGGAGACGCGGGAGGGGACGGTCGACTCCCGCTACGGCGCGCACATTCCTCTCGAAGAGCTTTCCTGCCCCGAGGGATACACCTTCTTCGGCTGGTCGGACGGCGAAAAGGAATACGCGGGCGGCGAGATCTATACCCTTGAAACCAACGCCGAGCTCAAGGGCGGCTGGGGGAAACTCTCTCAAAATTTGCGCGGCGAGGGGACGCTTGCCGTGGAAGTGGGGGAGGGCGAAATTCTCCGCGCCGACTATCTTCTCGGCGGCGAAAAGGTCACGGGGCAGTTCTTCTCCGAAACGCAGACCTTTGTCGCGGGAACGCATCGGGGCAGATTGGCGATCGGCGGCTTTTTGCCCGACGATTCGGGGCGCTATCTCGGCTCGAACCTTGCAAAAAACGCAACGGGGGAGCAATTCGGCGTGCTCACCCTCGACTTTGACCGCGGCGAAGCGACCTATCTCCTCGCCGAGTCGGAGATCGGCGGCGACTATGTCTATGACTATGACGAGGGGGCGGGCAAATATACGGGAGATTACGTCTTTTCGTCGGGCGCGCTCACCTTCCGCTTCCGCCTCGGCGAGAACACCTTCCTGCGGCAGGGAGAGGAGAAAAACAACTACACCGTGTACGACAGGAGCGCGGGACGGTTCCTTTCTGATACCCTCGCCCTCGACGGCTACGGCGGCGGCGTTTGGAAAAAAGACGAGATTTCTTTGAGCGGCGCATACCGCGGCGGCGCGCGGACGGGCGAGTGGGAGTTCACCCCCGCGGAGGGGGCTCCCTTTACCGTGCTGCTCGGCGAGCGGGTGTGGTCGGACGGGGCCGATTTTGCGGGCGAAAACGCCTTCCTTTATCGCGATCCCACCCTTGCGGGAAGGTACGAGTCGGCGCAGGGCGCCCTCGAGCTCGACGGTTACGGCTTGAAAGCGGTCTACCGTAGCGGGGAAGAGGAGGTGTTCGGCCCCTTTACCCGCACGGGGAACATCATTTCGTTGCAGGCGGAAACGCCCCTTCGCTTCACCCTCGTCGGCAGCGGGTTTGCGGCGACGGGGGAGGAGAGCGGCGTCTATTCGGGCGAGAAGGGAATTCTCACCCTCGACGGCGCGGGAGGCGCGACCCTCTCGCGCGGAAGCCTTGTGCTCGCGCGCGGCAGTTATACATGCGGCGAAAACGATTGGAGTTTTGAGGGCGAGGAGGGCTTCCGCTTCCGCCTCGACGGGGACGGCTATCTCCTTTTCGATGAGACGAAATTCGGCGCCTTCAACGCCTATTACGGCCCCGCTCTCTTCCTCGACGGCTACGGCGGCGGGAAATATCTGCAACGCTTCTCCAAGGAGGAGACGTTTCCCATCGACGTGGAGACCCTCTATTGCGGCGGGGAGCTCATCGTGCTTGCGGCCGAGGGGGAGACCCTTTCCTTCCGCAGAAACGGGGAGACGATCGCCGAGATCCCCACGCTTTCCTCGGGGGTGTACCCCGTTTTGGAGAACGGCGCGGTTACGGGGGAGGAGCTCGTCTTGGACGGGCTGAGCGGCGCAATTTTGCGCGGCGAGAGCGAAAAGACAGGGAGCTATGTGCAGGACGGCGAGGAGATCGTCTGTGACTTCGGCGGCGGGGAACGGTTTTTCCGCTTCGGCAGCGCGCGGGAGGCGCAGGGGAGCCTCATCGCGCGCGGTGTGTGCGGCGTCTTTACGGACGGAAAGGGGACCATTGATCTCGACGGCTACGGCACGGCGCGCTACCGCGAAGAAAACGGGGAATTTTCCGCTCCCTACCTCATGTACGGCTCCGTCGCCGAGCTTGAGCGGGGCGGAGAGGTTTGGCGGTTCACCCTCTCGGGGGAGAGCTATTCCCTCGCCCGCTACTCTGTCTACCGCGCCGCCGACGGGGAGGGCGAATTGCTCCTTCAAAACGGGGGGAATTTTGCCATCTACCGCGCGGAGAAAGATTATACGGGTATGTATTCGGGGGCGCAGATCTTCGTCTCCGAGCAGGGAGAATTCTCCTACCGTCTGTACGGCGACGTGTTCCGCGTGTATCAAAAGGAGCGCGCCCTCACCTACGCGGTCGCAGGCGGGGGAAGGCTCGAGGCGGACGGCTGCGGCCTCGGCGTCTACACGTTGCAGGACGGCACGGAATATGCGGGCAAAGTCACCCTCACCGACGTGGGACTCGTCGTGTTCTCCTCGGGAGAGCTCCCCGTGCCCTCGGGCATGGCCGGTTTCAGGCAGAGCGGGGGCGGCACGCTTGAAAAGCTCGGCAGTGAGTTCGGGCTGTATGCGGCGGAGGGAGAGGGCGGCGAGCTCTTCCTGCAGGGGGACGGCGTTGCCTACTTCCGCAAAAACGGCGTCTGGCGGGTCGGCTCCTATCAGGCGGTCGAGGGGAACGAATTTTCCTTCTCCCTCTACGGCGAAGGGTTCCGCTTCCGCGTGCAAAGAACGAAGAAGGGGAGCGCCTATTCCGTCTACAGCGACGTGCTCGCAAAGTATGCGGGCAGCTATCAGACGGAGGAGGGGCTTCTCGTCGTGGACGGCTACGGCGCGCGCCTCGGCGAGAGAGAGTTTACCTTTGTCTGCGGCGGGCAGAACGGATTTATCGCCTATGAGGAGGGCGCGCAGAGCTACTTTTCCGTCCGCTTCGGCGAGAAAACGGAGCTGCATTCCGCCAACTCCCGCTATTGTGTATAAAATTTTCACCGAAACATAACGGATAGGCATTGCAATTTTCCGCGAAATTTGTTATAATCGAAAGGAAGTTCGAATTCCGGAGAAAAAAATGGAAGGGAAAATTGTCTATTCGGCCATCCAGCCGAGCGGAAATCTCACCATCGGGAACTACGTCGGCTCCATCCGCAATTGGCTCGCCATGCAGGAGGAGTACGAGTGCTATTTCGCCATGGCGAACATGCACGCCATCACCGTGCGGCAGGAGCCTTCTGAGCTGAGAAGAAGAACGCTCGAGCTTGCCGCGCTCTACATCGCGTGCGGCATCGACCCCGAAAAGTGCACCCTCTACGTGCAGTCGCAGGTCCCCCAGCACGCCGAGCTTGCGTGGGTGCTCAATACCCTCACCTATGTGGGCGAGATGGAGCGCATGACACAGTTCAAGGATAAATCGCAAAAACATGCCGACAATATCAACATGGGGCTCATGGATTACCCCGTGCTCATGGCGGCGGATATCCTTCTCTATCAAACGGACCTTGTGCCCGTCGGCCAAGACCAGACCCAGCATGTGGAGATTACGCGGGACATCGCCGTTCGCTTCAACAACCGTTTCGGCGAAACGTTCACCGTGCCCAAGGCGCTCATCTTAAAGCAGGGCGCGAAGATCGGCTCTCTGCAGGAGCCCACCAAAAAGATGAGCAAGTCGGACGAAAACCCCAACGCCTCCGTCTACCTCACCGACGATAAGGACGCGATCGTGCGCAAATTCAAGCGCGCCGTCACGGACAGCGGGAGCGAAATTCGCTATGCTCCCGACGAAAAGCCCGGGGTCTCCAACCTTCTCACCATCTACGCTTCCTTTGCGGGAAAGACGGTGGAGGAGGCGGAAAAGGAGTTCGCAGGCAAGGGCTACGGCGAATTCAAACTTGCGGTGGGGGAGACGGTCGCGGACAAGCTCGCCCCCGTGCAGGCAGAGCA
>CANQPO010000017.1 GCA_947625695.1 uncultured Clostridia bacterium
CCGTTGTTTGCATAGGGGTTGATTTCAAGATACTTCGTACCCATCTTGATGTACCAACCGCTATCGCCGTGCTTCTCTATCGTGAATTTGACTGCGTCGGCGACATCTTTGGAAGTCTTAATATATCCCTCGCTTCCGCTGTCCAATTCAAGGCTGGAAGCATAGAAACGTTCGCCCTTGTGCATTGCGGAGAAGATGTAATCACCTTCTGCAGGTGCGTCAAGTGCCTTGAAGGCAAGGGCGGAGGCTGCCGCGACATTGACCTTGAACTCCACCGTTTCGGTTTCGCCGTCGAGAACGATGGTTGCAACGAGCGTGACCTCGGTATCTTCCGAAGGAAGAGAGGTAACTTTGATCTTGCCTTCCGCGATGGAGATCCAGCTGAGGGAGGTATCCTTGACTTTCCAGGTAATGGTGGTACCGAGGTCGTCCACTACGGGCAGATCGAACTCGCCTGTACTCTTGATGTCCTCAATTTCTATCTTTCCAAGCGCTTCCTTGACGTTTTTGACGATCTCCGCATCGCTCAACTTCCAGTTGTGAAGTTTGAAGAAGCTGTAACCCGTGTAATCGCCGATGGTGTAGGTGACTTGAATGTCATAATTCTTTTCGCTATCGATGGGGTCGATCGTGAACTTGCCGCCATTGATGGCAACGGTGGGATTGGTTGCACCCGCGACCTTATAGGCAATGGTAACACCCTCAACGGAAGCGGGCATATCGACTTCCTTATGTGTGGCAACAAGAGAAGCGAAGTTTGCCTTTACGGCATCGTCCACTGCCTTGACCGCCGCCTTGACCTTGGCACCGTCCGTGTTCGCGCCCTCGGCATCTACCTTGGTGATGTCGCTTACAAGAACGGGCTGGATCTGGAAGCCGCCGTGATAGCCGAGGATACCCACGACATCGACGAAGTCGCCGACCTTGAGCGTATCATACAAACCTCCGAATGCTTCAAGTTCGCTTTGGGTACGTTGGATATATTTGCTTAAATACACCGCGATGGTAGTGTCGCCGCGCGCGAGTGTGACCACATTCCCTTCGGTGCCTTTGGAGCCGAGGGTCCAACTGCTCGGCTTACTACCGATTGCATTCACTTTCCATCCGGACAGGCTGACGAAGGTGCTCTCATGATAGATCGTGGAAGGTGTGCCCGCAAGAATGTCGGTATCGAGTGCATAGACCTTTTCTCTCGGATTGATCGGCGCCTTGTCGTCCACAACTGCCGTGCCGCCGCCGTTGTTCTCCCAAAGGCCGTCGTAGTCCTTGGTAGTGTCGCCGCTGACGGTGACATGCGCGCCCTCGACGTATTTTGCAACGTCTGCCTTGTCGATCTTCACGCGGAAGCAATAGTAGCCGCTACAGAAGTCGTCGTCGATCATGTAGAAGGTCGCGTTGCCGTAGCTCTCGGACGCTTCAAACACATGAACAATGTAACCGCTGAGTTCGAGAGGATAGCCCGCTACCGTATAGTAACGGTTGACGGTTTGAAGGTGCTCAAGAATGGGAGTGACGGAGAAGGGATATTTCTGCGTAGCCTTTTCACCGTTGTAGGAGAAAGTCGCCTCAATCTCTACATCCACGAGTTCACTCCCGGGGGTGACGAGAACTTTGTTCTTCGCCTCGTTGAGCGCAATGAATTCACTGTACTCAGATTCGATCGCCCAAGAGATGGTCGCCTTCTTGCCCTGGAAAGTCGTTTCGGTGTCGAGGTCGAAATCTTCCTTGACGGCGGTCTTTCTCTGAGGGAAGCTATAATTGTCGAGGAAGGTATACACGCTGAAGCCATCGACGCGGACCGTGAAGTTTTTGGAAGCGTCCTCCGCCGAAATGGTGAGCGTGACTTCGGTTACCTGGTCCTGAATGGTGACTTTGGCATTGTAATTTTCACCGCCATCCTCGATCGCGATCGCGGCGGTGTTGCTCGACTTCCACTCTACCGTGATGGGAGAGTCTGCACTGCCGATGGTCTTGGGCAGGGTGAAGTCGGCGTCTACGAGGGTCTGGTTCTGCGGGAGAAGGTACCGCTCGATCGCCTCTTTCGCCGACACGCCGCCGTTTCCGCTGTTGTCTTTGCAGGCGACTGCGCCGAAAATAAGGCAGAGCACAGACACCACCATCAATATGGTGAGCGCTACTTTCTTCTTGAATCTCATATCGTATCTCCTTTTTTATTTGATCGTAATGTTGGTATAGTCGGTAATAGTGACTTTGCCCGAGTTTGCTTCGAACTGGTAGCAACCGGAGACGGTGAGTTCCGACCCCTCTTTGATGGCGCCGCTGTAATCTGCGGGAACGGTGACCGTGAAGGTGAACGCAGGTGTGGTCCCGTCCGTCTTGGGAGCGGTCCCTTGGAACGTGAGCGTCGTGTCCTCAAGTTTTACCGAAGTCACCGTAATGTTGCCGTAACAGTTCGAACTGATCTTTTGGGTGTAGAGCGTTTTCGAAGCGTCGAACATGAGGAAATAGGAGAGCTGGGAACGCCATGTGGCGTCTTCTTTCCCCTTGAGGTCGTCGTCGAGCGCAACGCCCGAAATCTGCCAAGCCCCGTCGTGCTTCGCCAATGTGCCCACGATGTGATACATGTCCCCCACCCGCATGTTGGAGGTGGAGTTGGTGTGCCCCGCATACAGCGTGAGCGTGTAGCCGTTGCCAGTAGCCTCGTCGTACTGCCCGATGGTGAACGAGACAGCGCCGGAAGAAGCGGTGTACTTGTCCGCAATGTAGGCATAGAGGCGGACTTTCATGTTCTCCTTGTACTTCTCGGAGCCCTCTTTGAGCTCTTTGATGGAGAGCTCGTTGATCGCGGTGTCGAACAGCGGATCGTCGAGTTTGGAGAACATGCGGAGCTCGATACTGCGGGCGAATTTCTCCGCCTTCTGAAAATAGCTGTAATAGGCGTTGTCCGCGCTCTCCTTATTGTAGGAATAGCCGTTTTCCACGAGCTCGAGGTTGAGCAGTTTGAAGTCGTCCTCGGCGGTCTTGTACCAAACGTAGCACATAAGGCGCGTGCCGCTGATGGAATCCTTTTCGGGAACGCCGCCGCTCGCCGATTCGATGACGATCTCGGTGGCAAGATGGAGCCGCTCGTTGGTGAAATTGCTCGCGGCCTTCCCCCACTTCTGCACGTCGGCGGTGCTCTCGGGCGTGTCTACTCCCTGATAGCGCACCGCGATGGAACCGCCTTCCGCCAAAGCGAAATTGGAGGTGTCGCCGTCGGTGGTGTCGCCGATCAAGGTCGCCGCGCCGATGCCGTCACTGCTCATGAGCTTTTTGCCCTCGTAACTCTTGGAGAGCTTGAGCGTCTTGGTGATCGAATCGAAGTGCTCGGTGTTGTCGGCGATGTCGGGGACTTTTTCACCGCATGACGCAAACGCCAAGCACGACGCGAGCAGTGCGGTCGCAAATACTACGAATAATTTTTTCATTTTTGTTTTCAATCTTATTTACCGCCGCAATTCTTGTAAGCGTCCGCAAGCGCTCTGGTTGCGTCTTTCTGCCCGAGCAGGACGTACTGCACAACGCTCGTCATCTGCGCACGCGCCGTGGAAGAACCGACGAACGCGGGAGAGGTGAAGAAACGGTCGGTGAGAAGCTGCGCCGCATTTGCCGCCTTGGCAACGACGAGCTGTTTCCCGCTGAGCGCATCGCCCGTGTCGGGGTCTTTGCCGGTGAGGAAGGTCTTATAAGATTCGACATCGTACACATCGGTGCGCATGGGGTTGTAGCCGCTGGCCTTTGCGAACTTCGCCTGGAACTCGACGTCGAGGAGCTCTTTGATGAACTGGAAGGTCATGATTTCCTTCTCGTCGGGATTGGTGGGGTTATTCCCGCCTCTGAGCATGACAAGGGAAGGCCCCTGGCTGATGCACTGGCTATGGGTCTCGTCGATACCGGGAATGGGAGCGACTTCGGTCGTGAAGGAAGTGCCTGCCTGGTTGCTTGCGCCGCCCGAGGAGCCGATGCAGAGCACAAGACCGCCGTCTTCGGGTCCCTTGATGAAGAGCGCGCTCGTGTAGCTGCCGTAGATCTGCTGGGTGGTGATATAGCCTTTCTCATAATACCCTGCGAGTTCGGTGAGCCAAGCCTTTGCCTTATCGTTGTTGAAGAGGTAGTGGTTATTGGCGTCTGCGCTGGTGTAGCCGAAGTCCATCTGCTCGGACATGGTGATGAACCAGTTCGCCTCGGAGTCGTAGCCGAGAGGGGTGCACTTGGGCCACGCTGCCCGTGCCTTTTCGCAGATGTCCCAAAGTTCGTCCCACGTTGCGGGAGGCTTCGCTTTTCCGTTTTCGTCCTTATAGCCGAGTTCGATGAGCTTGTCGGGATTGTAGTACAGAAGCTCGGTCGACTTTACGAAGGGAAGGGTAATGAGCGAATTTTCATCCCCCTGATAGCCCGTGAAGTTCTTTGCATAGCCCTCGGCGAGATAGCCGGGGACAAATTTGGAGACCTCTTCCTCGGTGAAGCCGATGCGGTCGATCGTCTTGCTCTCTTCGCCGACGGTATAGGTGTAAGATTCGGCGCTCTTCAGGTACTTGTTCATGTCTACGACCGTACCCGATTCGATGTACTGCGCAACGTGGTCCGCATAGCAATAGGCAAGATCGGGTTGGAGCCCCGCCGTGAGGTCGGAACGCACCTTGCTCAAAACCTCGTCGTACCCACCGGGCTGCGTGTGCTCGATCTTCCACCCGGGATACTTCGCCTCAAAGGAATTGATCGCCGTATCCGTTACGGTCGCGAGATCTTGCCCCTGCGACGAATAGAACACGATCGTGTGATCGTAATCGCCGCTGCTACTGCCACCGCCACCGCTGTCATCGCACGCACCGAGCGCAAAACATCCGGTCAGGGCAAAGCAACTTGCCAAGGCAACAGTTAAAATCTTCTTCATGTTGTTCTCCTTTTTTTGATTTTATCCCAATCGCGCCCCTGATGGAGTGCGAAAGAAACCGTAATAATGAGGAATTAACCCTTCGTCCCGCTCTTGGATACGCCGCGCATGATGTACTTGCGGCAGAAGATGAAGAGGACAAGAAGGGGCAAACTGACCATGCAGACAGCCGCCATCTTGAGGGTATCGAGCGACGTCGTGCCGTAATCTCCGCCGTAGAGGGAGAAGCCGTCGGGCTGAACCCTATCCACAAAGCCGCCCGTCACCCAGTTGGTGATCATCTGCCACGACTGCGTATTGACGAGGCGGGGCCAGATGTAGCTGTTCCACGTGCCGATGAAGCGGAGAAGGGTGATGGAGATGAGGGTGGGAGCGGTGAGCGGGATCATCACCTTAATGAGATAGCCCATATCGCTCAACCCGTCTACCTTTGCCGCCTGATACAGCGAGTTGGGGATCTGCATGAAGTTGTTCCGCAGAAGATAGATATAGTACACACTTACGAGGAAGGGCAGAATGAGTACCGTGTAGGAGTTGTTCATGTGCAGTTTCGCAACCGTAATGTAGTTGGAGACGGTGAACAGCTCGCCGGGGATCATCATGGTCGCAAGCATGATGGCAAAGAGAAGGTTCTTTCCCTTGAACTCCATGCGCGCCAGGGCGTAAGCCGTGATGATGATGACGACAAGCCCCAAGAGGGTGGACAGGAGCCCGACCACCAGCGTGTTGACGAGGATCTGCCCGAAAGAGGCGCTCGTACCCGTCGTAGTCGTCACCTGATGGAAAATCATCCAATAGTTCTTCCACTGGAAGGTGTGCGGGAAGAAGGTGGGCACCGACTCGCGGAATTCCATCTCCGTTTTAAGGGAGGAGATGATCATCCAATAGAAAGGCAAAAAGGCAAGCACGGCGCAGAGCGTCAAAAACACATAGACAAAAACTTCTTTGACGATGTGTTTTATTTTCTCTTGTTTTTGCGCTTTTTCGGAGTCAAACCCCTCGTCGCCCGCGGAGAGATCCCACTTTCCGACAACTGCCTCCGAAGCATTTTTCTTTTTGAAAATATTCGGCATCTTCTCTCCTCCTTATCTGTAGGTCGTGCGCTTTTTGGTGACCTTGTTGTTGATCCACGTGATGATCATGATGATGATAAAGAGCATCAACGATCCGGCGAACGCATAACCGGTCTGCCCGAGCTCGATGTAGTTGTAAAGATAGCCGACCATCGTGCCCATATCGTAGTCCTGACCCATGGTAACGCCGAACAGACCGACGATCGCCGAATACTGCTTCATACCGCCCATGATACCCGTTACGAGAAGGTAGCTGATCTGGGGCATGATCATCGGCGCGGTGATGTGCCAAAGGATGGTCCAACGGCTCGCGCCGTCCACCTTCGCGGCGTCGTAGTACTGCTTGTTGATGGACTGCATCGCACTGAAGAGGATGAGTATCTTGAACGGAAGCCCCGACCATACCTCATAGATGATGGCGACGATATACTTTGCCCATGGGATGCTCAGGCTTCCTATTTGCCAATGCGGCGATGTTAGCCCCACCCAATCGACGGGAGAGATGCCGAACCAGCCGAGCACGATATTGACGATACCCACCGTTTCGGTGTTGTTCGCCGTACCGATGATCTTGAAGAAGGTCGCAAACACGGCGCCCATTGCGAGCGCGTTGGTAAGATAGGGCAGGAAGAGCACCGTCTGGTACGCCTTCTGCACCTTTTTGATGGAATTCAGCGCCACGCTGATGAGGAGCGCAAGCAGTGTGGAAAGCGGGACGGAAATAAACGTGAGCACCAACGTGTTCACAAGACACTGCACGAAGTCCGCGCCGCCCGTGCCCGTGTCTCCTTTCAAAACGCGGACGAAGTTATCGAAGCCCCATCCGTCAAATCTTCCCGTCATGCCCGAATATCCCTGTTTGAAGGAGTTGATGAATGCGGCAATGATGGGATAAAATGTGAATATTGCCATTAAAATGAGCGCGGGAGCAACGAAAAGCCAACCGCTCTGCGATTTTAATCCGCGGCGGAATTTTTCTCCGCGGCTGAGTTGCGGACCTTCCGGCACAAGTTCCTCTTGCGGCTTCTTTTTGAACAGCCCGACGAAGAAGTCTTTGATTGCCGTGTACTTGTCCACAAACCAACCCTTGATGCGGGCGCCCAAATTGATAAAGTATTGAACAAACCTGTTGTGCTTTTTGGGAGGCGTTTCCGGCATCGGATCGATGTTGTCCTTATTCTCTTCCATTATCTCAACCTCTCTTCCGTCTCTGCGTCAAACAGGAATAGCTTATAGGGTTTGATATTGAATTTCAGTTGTTCTGCGTCCGCGGGGAGGGCGACGTCGCTCTCGATGATGCAGCGCACGGTCGGCTTTGTGGAGCTCTCGTGCGTGGAGACGACGGACTTGTCCCTGCCCATGACTTCGACATGGTCCAAATTGAGGGTAAACGCTCCGTTCGGGTCGTAGATAAATCCCTCGGGACGGATGCCGATAAAGACTTCGCGGTCGTCGCATTCCGCGGAGGCTACCGCCTCTTCGCCGATGTAGACCTTGCCGCCCTGCACCTTCCCCTTGAAGATGTTGATGGGAGGAGTGCCGAGGAAGTTTGCAACGAACAGGTTGTTGGGATCGTCGTAAATTTCCTGCGGCGCGCCGATCTGCTGTACGACGCCGAGCTTCATCACCACCATCGTGTCGCAGATGCTCATCGCCTCTTCCTGATCGTGGGTGACGAACACCGTCGTGATGCCCGTGGTGCGCTGGATGCGCTTGATCTCCTCGCGCGTCTGCAGGCGGAGACGGGCGTCCAGATTGGACAGAGGCTCGTCGAGAAGCAATACGTTCGGCATTTTCACCAAGGCGCGGGCGATGGCAACACGCTGTTGCTGACCGCCCGAAAGCTCATGCGGCTTGCGCGCCATAAGGTCCTCGATCTGCACCAATCTTGCCGCGTCGAGGGCGCGGGCGTTCCCCTCTTCCTTCTTGATGCGCATGTTGTCGAGCGGGAAGCGGATGTTCTGTTCCACCGTCATGTGGGGATACAGCGCATAGTTCTGGAACACGAGCCCGATGCCCCGCTTTTCGGCGGCAAGCGTCGTGACGTCCTGATCGTCAAAGAAGATCTTGCCGGAGGACGGGCTCTCCAGACCGCTCAACATGAAGAGGGTCGTCGATTTTCCGCAACCGCTGGGACCGAGCAAGCCGACGAGCTGGCCGGAGGGGATCTCGATGTTCATGTCCTCCACGGCGTGCACCGCGCTTCCTCCCTTTGTACGGCTGGGAAAGATCTTGGTCAAGTGCTGAATGGATATTTTCATAAGCGTTAAACCTCGCGCCTTACTATTTTTACTGTAATTTCCGTCTGGTACCCTTCCACGATCAGGTTGTCGGGCAGATCGACGGGAGCGTAAGTTCTGTCGATATCAATGAACGGGTTGACATAGACGCCCGCCTTCATGCGCACCGTTGCGGTATAGTCCTCTGCCTTGAGAAGGGAGAACACGAACTCCTCGCCGCCCGCGGTGTACTTTATTTCGACGCTCCCGCCAAATTCCGGAACTTCGGTAAGGTCCAGCTTCAAGGTGACCATGCTGTAATAGTCGTGCCCGAATACCTCGTCGCTCAAAGCGGGCTTCTTCTCCTTGTGCGGGATCCTGCACACTTTGAAGAGGAACCACTTGAAGAACTTGATGATGTAATGGGTCCCGAGCAGGAAGTCCGCAATGATATAGATCGCGACAAAGTAGATGATGATGAAGGGGATCGCTTTCCCGTTCGCCCGCTTGCCGATCTTCTCGGACGCCGCTTGGTACTCCGGAGCAACGCCGATCTCTTGATCGCTGCTGTTGAGTGCACAATCGGAAGTCTTGTCGACCGCGCTCTTCACCTCTTTCAAATAATCCTTGCGCGCTTCGTTGATCTTCTCCGATTCGTCGGAAGTGATCCCCTCTTTTCTCAACGAAGCGACCAGTTCGTTGTAGGCCTCAACGTCCCCGAAGCAATCGAAAAATTGACTTTGGAACGCGAGCTCCTTCTCCGCTTGGGCGGTGAAGACGGCCTCTCCCGTTCTGTCGGTAAACGCAAGCGACGAAATGGATGAGACGTCGCTCTGGCGGAGCTCCAAAAGGATAAATCCGCTCTGCGTAAAGGTGGAGATGCCGTCCTTTGTGCCGTCCCCGTTCGCGTCGTAATCGAGGAGCGGGAGAACCCTTTCCTCTCCGCTTACCGTCGTCACTTTCAACGACGTCTTGTTGTTTGTCTCCGCGAATACGTCGTAAGTTTCCGCAACGCCGTACACGTACCCCGTGTACCCCCGATACAGCATCCCGTGGGTGAGCTGACCTTCCTCATCGTCGGAGGTATCCCTGTCGTAGACCTCCGTCACCGTTTCGAACAGGATCACCCCGCCGCCGCCCTCGAACTCCTGATGGAGCGCGGGCGTTCTGCAAAAGCCGATCGGCTCCGCCAAGACGAGACAGGTGATGAAATCTCCCTCCGAAAGCGCTTCCGAAATCAATTCCGCAGGAACCGTAAACGTCGCAAAATATCCCGGCAGCGTCAGCGAAAAAATGACGCCGATGCCGAACGTAAAGATAAAATAGACGACGGTCGCAAAGATCCTACTTTTCTTCATCTTCTATCAGTTCGATCGGCTCTGTCGGCTCGATCGACTCGTCATCCGCAGGCGCGGAGTCCTGCTCATCCTCGACGGGAGCCGAAAATACGGCGGGACTTCCGTCCGTGCGCTGCACGTTGGACTTGAAGGCGACCTCTCTCTTCTTGAGATTTTCGCGCATCTCTTTATATTGTTTCTTATTGATCACGGGGATGAGAAAATAGACCCCGATACAGAGCACGATGATCGCCGCGATCACGACGAAGAAAATGATGTCTGTTTTGTTGAGTGGATTGAGGGCAAGTAAACCAAGCATCTCTCTTCCTCCATAAATCTTTATCTACGCTCGGCGGCCGTGGGCATAAGCCCCTCTCCGCCACATTATCTGTCCATAGCAAATTATAGCATTTTGTGTCGAAATTGTCAATGGCATAGCCGATAATTTTTTTCGTAAATTACAACATTTTTATGTGCGTTTTTCACACTTTCCCCGCGAGGTGCGAAAAAAGGACGAAAAAGACGTGAAAATGTTATTTTTTCTTGCGGCGGAGCACAACAATCACGATGACCGCAACGAGAATGGCCGCGCCGCATACGCCGCCCACGATCCCGCCGATGAGCGCGGCTTTGTTTTTCTCCCCTGTGTCTGAAGGTTTGGAGGGCTCGGGCTCCGTGGGTTCAGGCTCCGTAGGCTCGGGTTCTGTAGGCTCGGGCTCGACGGGTTTCGGGTCTGCAGGCTCGGGTTCTGTAGGCTCGGGCTCCGTGGGCTCGGGCTCGACGGATTCGGGGTCCCAAATCTGATCCGCATATTCGGGATGGTCGATGAAGGGGTTGCGGTTGTGCTGTATTTTAAACGCTTCCTCGTTGCGCGTCTTTTCGATGTCGTCCACGGGGTCGAGTTCGTTCCATTTAAGGAGCAGTTCGATCGCCTCCTCCTCGGTCCCCGCCATGACGTTGGTGAACTTCAGCGTTCCGAAATAGCTCTCCTGCCCGCTGCCGTTCGTGGAGCCGTGCACATTTTCGGCTTTGTTGTAGTGTACATACAGATACAGGACGATGCGCGCCGCGTCCCCTTTCACATTGTCGAGAGGCTCGAACACGCCGCCCGCGTGATGCCCGCCGAGTTGGGAATTGCTGCCGTCCTTCTTTTTGGAATAAACTGCGCCGCCGTTTGTGACTTCGCCGAACTTGTCGTTCCCGCGCTGACCGTTCATCTCCTTCTCGGAGGGACGGATGTGGTGCAGATCGGAGCCGCCGCCCGCTTGTCCCCAAAGCTGTCTGCCGGTACTATCCTTCGTCAGACTCTGCGGCCAAACGTGCTCGCGGTTCCATGTGCCGACCGCATTCGAACTCGCGATATATGTCGTGATCGTCTCGTGCGTGTAGAACTCGACGACGCCGTCCTCGCCGTTCAATGCGGGGTCGGTCGTTTTCGCATAGTCTCTGCAATCGCTATAGGAAGTATAATGTGTATGCGTGGTCGTGACAAGGTCGTGGAGCTGGCCTAAAAGCTCCTCCCCGCTCGTTGCGGTAATGGGCGCGTAATAGTCCTCTTCGGCATATGCGGGAAGAACGGTACTTCCGAACGAGAGGACGCCGCATAGCAGCAGCCCCGCAAGCGAGAGGGATAAAATTTTTGCGTGTTTCCGATGCATGGTTTCTCCGAAATGTTTATTTTTGCGCCGCAAGCTGTTTCAGCCAGCACTTGCGGCACATCGCGACATATCTGTCGTTGCCGCCGAGGAGGACCTGCGAGCCCTCCGTGACGATCTTCCCGTTTTCATCGATCCGCGCGTTTACCGTGGCCTTTGCCCCGCAGGTGCACACCGACTTGATTTCGCTGATGGACTCGGCGATCTCGAACAGTCGCTTGCTCCCCGGGAAGAGGTGGGTGGTGAAGTCGGTTGCGAGCCCGAAGCAGAGCACGGGGACGTCCCTTTGCATAACGAGGTCGGCGAGCTGGTCCACCTGCTTTGGGGTGAGGAACTGGCACTCGTCCACGATGATGACGTTGCGGTCGGCATACTTTTCAAGATAGAGCTTGTAGAGGTCCTCTTCCTCCCCCACCGCGATGGCGTCCTGTTGGAGCCCGATGCGGGACTTTACGACGGCGTCGCCGTCCCGCGTATCCACGGCGGGCTTTAAGAGCAGCACCTTCATGTTCCGCTCTTCGTAGTTGAACTTGGTGATGAGCGCCTGCGCCGTCTTGGAAGAGCCCATTGCCCCAAACTTGAAATACAGCTTTGCCATACCTTTTTTCCGTCCGTTTATTCGATCACGTCGTACACGAGAGGTTCGTCTGCGGGCTTTTCCGCTTCGATGACGGTCGCCGCAAGGAGTTTTTCCTCCGCCGCCGCAAAGGAGGCGGGGTCGTTTGAGAAGAGGGTCGCGATTTCCTCCCCCTCCGAGACGAGATCGCCCGTCTTTTTGCGAAGGAGGATGCCCGCGCTGTAGTCGATGGGGTCCTCCGCCGTGTTGCGGCCCGCGCCGAGGGTGAGGCTCGCAAGCCCGTAAGCCTCGGTATCCGCCCGCACGATATATCCCCGCTTGACGCTCTTTACGGCGTGGGAATATTTCGCCTTTGCAAAGTTTTCCGTATCTTCGATGAGCGCGGCGTTCCCGCCCTGCGCCTTGACCGTTTGGATGAGTTTTTCAAGCGCGCTGCCGTCTGCAACCGACTGCTCGGCGAGCTTTCTGCACTCCTCGGGCGTGCCCTTGCCCGCGAGAGAGAGCATGTATGCCGCGAGGGTCAAGCACACTTCGGTGAGATCTGCGGGGCCCCTGCCCTTCAACGTCTCCACCGCCTCGATGACCTCGAGGGAGTTGCCGATGGCATTCCCCAAGGGGCGGTCCATGTTCGTGATGAGGGCGACCATCTTTTTGCCCGCGTTCTTGCCGATGTCCACCATCAGCCGCGCGAGCTCCTTGCTCTTTTCCGCCGTCTTCATGAACGACCCGCTCCCCGTTTTGACGTCGAGCACGATGCAGTCGTCGTCGGCGGCGAGCTTTTTACCCATGATGCTCGCGGCGATGAGGGGCATGCTGTCCACTGTCGCCGTGACGTCGCGGAGGGCGTAGAGCTTTTTGTCCGCGGGCGCGAACTGCCGCGACTGCCCGACGATGGAGAGCCCGATCTTGTTGACTTGCGCGATGAATTCCTCCTCCGAAAGGGTGGTGCGGAATCCGTCGATCGCCTCGAGTTTATCCACGGTGCCGCCCGTGTGTCCGAGGCCTCTGCCGCTCATTTTGGCGACCTTCACCCCAAACGAGGCGACGATGGGCGCGACGACGAGGCTGGTCTTGTCCCCCACGCCGCCCGTGGAGTGCTTGTCCACGCGGATGCCGTCGATGGCGGAAAAGTCGAGCCTCTCCCCCGAATCGCGCACGGCGAAGGTGAGGTCGCAGGTCTCCCGCACATTCATGCCGCGGTAGTAAATCGCCATGAGGAGGGCGGTGATCTGGTAGTCGGGAATGCTGCCGTCCGTCACCCCTTCGATGAAGAATTTGATCTCCTCGGTGGTGAGCTCTCCGCCGTCCCGTTTTTTCTTGATGATGTCGTACATTCTCATATCTGTTTTCTCCTTATTTTTGGGGTCAGTTTCCCCTTCCCCCGCCCGAGATATATGCCGCCACGAGGTCGCGCGCATAGACGTTTCCCTCGAGCCGCTTTACTTCCGTGATGTGGTTGGGGGCATAGGTGGATGTGTAGCTGTCTACCACGATATAATAGATTTTATCGTCGTCCACGTCGCTTGCGCTGAGGCCGCTTGTATAGGTATGATAGTTGTCCTTTGCGGACAGGAAGTTGCTCTTTAAGAAGTTGCCCTTGATACTGCCCAAAACGATGGCGTTGTCGAAGGGAAGAAGGGAGAAGAGGTCGGCATAGGTGACGTCTCCCCCTGCAAGGTCGTAGGGACTGCGCGTCTTGAGGTAGCCGCCGCCGAGCGCGATCTCGTACTCATTGCCCCAAACCTCTGTTCCTTTCTTATAATACAGTTCGGCGACCTTGTCGGCAATGCCTGAGGAGTTCCACTTAGAGGCGTTCTTTCCGAGCACCGTCGTATAGGGGTCGCTGTCGGGGAAATATTTGTCGTAGAGCTCGTCCACGCAGGGGTCGTCCTTGAGACTGCTTCTCGCGTATTCGTTGCTCTTGACGAGTTTGGGGGTGACGGTGTATTTTCCCGTTTTTGTGTTGAAGGAGACGTCGGCGCGGCTGATCGCCTTGTTCTCGCCGCCGCCCTGCAGATGGTAGACGCCGTATTCGTCCTTGACGATATATTGCTTGTGAGTATGCCCCTCGAAAACGAGATCGACGTAGCCGTCCGAAAGCGCGGTGTCGTAATAGGACATATCGCTGTTTTCAACGTCGCCGACGCCCGAGGAGGAAAATCTGTCGCCGCCGTCGTGAATGGAATAGACGATGAAATCGCACCCCTCCTCTTCTCTCAGCCGCGCGGACTCCTTTTTGACGAGCGCGGTGAGCTCTCCGCCCGTTGCGAAGTGGAGGCCCGTCTGGAATTCGCCCGAGATGGAGGAAAGGCAGTCGCCGATCGCGCCGATGACGCCGATCTTGACGCCGCTCTTTTCCACGACGACGGAGGGCTTGCAATAGCTTGCGGGCCCGCCCTGATAGGTCACGTTGATGCCGAGAAAGGGAAACTCCGCGAGCTCGCTGTTTGGATCGAGCACGGCGGGGCCCCAATCGAATTCATGGTTGCCGAGGGTCATGGAGACAAAGCCGACTTCGTTCATCCACTCCGTCATGAGCTGCCCTTGGTTGGAAGAGGATTCCACCGTCCCCTGCCACATGTCCCCCGAGGAGAGCAGAATTTCCTCGCGCGCGTCGTCTGCGTACAGATCTTTCAAATAGGTGGTGAATTCGTCCACGCCGGGCTGACCGCTTGTGTCCATGAATTTCCCGTGCAGATCGTTGACGGCAAAAAAGGAGAGCTCCGCCGTATTGCCCGAGCGCCCCGAAGGAGCGCAGCCTGCAAGCCCCGCGCCGACAAAGAGCAGGGCAAAGAAGGGAGCGAAAAATTTCAAAAGCCGTTTTTTCATAAGATCAGAGGTCTTTTTCGGTGAACGAGAAGGGAAGCAGCGCTTCCAAGGTGTACGCCTCGAACTTTTCGGGGTTCCCGAGGAGAATTTTGAAATGCTTCGGGCAGAATTCGGCGATCACCTGCCGGCAGACGCCGCAGGGCGCGCAGAAGTCGGAGGTCTCCCCCTCCTTTCCGCCCACGATGGCGAGCGCTTCGAACTCCCGCTCCCCCTCGCTCACGGCCTTGAAAAAGGCGGTGCGCTCGGCGCAGACGGTGGCGGAATACGCCGCGTTTTCGATGTTGCAGCCCGTGTAGAGTTTTCCGCTCTTTGCAAGGAGCGCCGCCCCCACGCGGAAATGGGAATAGGGCGAATAGGAACGCCCGCGCGCTTTCTGCGCCTCTTCCATCAAAGTTTTATCGTCAATCATTTTACAACTTCCTTCAAAAAACTCTTGCCGCTCGTATTTTCCTGCGGAACGCCGAAGAAATCGAGCACGGTCGCGGAGATGTCCGCAAAGCTCGGGCGGATGCCGAGGTTGACGCCGCTTCTGATCTTCTGCCCGTAGATGAGCATGGGGGTATATTCGCGGGAATGGTCGGTAGACGGGGTCGCGGGGTCGCAGCCGTGGTCGGCGGTGATGAGGAGAACGTCGTCCTCCCGCATATCTTTGATGAATTCGCTCAAGAAGCCGTCGAACTCGGTCGCCGCCGCGGCATAGCCCGCAACGTCGTTCCTGTGGCCGTATTTCATGTCGAAATCGACGAGGTTGACAAAGCAAAGCCCGTTGAAATCTCTCCCCTCGATCTCCTTTGTGACCTGCATGCCGTGGGTGTTGGAGACGGTGCGGTTGCTCTCCGAAACGCCGCTGCCTGCAAAGATGTCGTAAATTTTACCCACCGAAATGGTGTCGTACCCCGCCTTTTGCAAAAGGTTGAGCATGGTGTCCGAAGGGGGCACGAGGGAAAAGTCGTGACGGTTGGAAGTGCGCGTGAAGGGATATTCGCCGCTAAAGGGACGGGCGATGACCCTGCCCACGTTGTGGGGCGGCACGAGCATCTCCCGCGCGATCTCGCAATAGCGGTAGAGCTCTTTTACGGGCACGACGTCCTCGTGCGCGGCGATCTGGAACACGCTGTCCGCGGAGGTGTACACGATGAGCGCCCCCGTCTTTACATGTTCTTCCCCGTAGTCCTTGATGACCTCGGTGCCCGAATAGGGCTTGTTGCAGATGACCTTTCTCCCCGTCTTTTGCTCGAATTCTTCGATGACTTCCTTGGGGAAGCCGTCGGGGTAGGTGGGGAGAGGCTCGGGCGAGACGACGCCCGCGATCTCCCAATGCCCGATGGTGGTGTCCTTCCCCATCGACTTTTCCGTCATCTTTGCATAGCTCGCCTTGGGGGCGGGAACGCCGCCGCCCACGCCGTCGATGTTGAACAGCCCGAACGCCTCAAGTTCGGGGCAGTGGAAGTTGGGATGGTTGCGGATGGCGCCGAGGGTATTGCTCCCCTCGTCATGCCAGAGGTAGGCGTCGGGGAGCTCCCCCACGCCGAAACTGTCGAGTACGATCAGAAAAAATCTCTTTGCCACGGTCTTGCCTCCGCGTTAAGCCAATTCGAGCGCGATCTTCATCATCGCAGTGAAGGAGTTCTGCCGCTCTTCGGCGGTGGTGTTCTCCTCGGGATGGATGAAGCTGTCGCTCACGGTGCAGATGCAGAGCGCCTTCTTGCCCGCGCGGGCGGCGTTGCAGTAGAGCGCCGCGCTCTCCATCTCCACGCCGAGCACCCCCATCTTCGCCCACTGCATGCCGCTGTTCGCGTCGTCGTAGAACATGTCGGAGGAGAAGATGTTGCCCACCTTATAGCGCACGCCCGCCTCCTCGCAGAGCTCCGCCGCCCGTTTCAGAAGGCCGAAATCGGCGATGGGGCAGAAGGTGCCGGGGAGGTTGTACTGCGCGGCATAGTTGCCGTTGGTGCATGCGCCCTGCGCGAGAATGAGGTCGCGCACGTGCAGGTCCTTATCAAAGGTGCCGCAGGAACCGACGCGGATGATCTGCTCCACGCCGTAGAAGTTGAAAAGTTCGTAAGAATAGATGCCGATGGCGGGCTGGCCCATGCCCGACGCCATGACGGACACCTTTTTGCCCTTATACGTTCCCGTAAAGCCGTTGACCCCGCGCACGTTGTTGACGAGGACGGGGTTTTCGAAGAAGTTCTCCGCAATGAACTTTGCGCGGAGAGGGTCGCCGGGCATTAAAACGGTCTTTGCAAAGTCGCCGTACTTTGCGGCGATGTGGGGAGTGGGAATGTTGGGATGTTCGCTCATAACAGATGTTCCTCCTTGACGATTTTTACAATGCGGGAAGTGCCGAGCCGCTCTGCGCCGAGCGAAACGAAGTCCTCCGCGTCCTTGACGGAGGAAATTCCCCCCGCCGCCTTGATCTTCACGTCTTTGCCGACGTATTTTTTGAAAAGCGCCACATCCTCACGGGTCGCGCCCGCCTTGGAAAAGCCCGTGGAAGTCTTGATGAAGTCCGCCTTTGCCTCGGTGACGATGTTGCACATCTCGATCTTCTCCTCTTCGGAAAGGAGGCAGGTCTCGATGATGACCTTGAGGATCTTCCCGCCGCAGGCTTCCTTGATCGCCTTGATCTCGTCGAGAATTTTATCATGTAGCCCCGCCTTGAGGTCGCCGATGTTGATGACCATGTCGATCTCGTCCGCCCCCGCCGCTACGGCGTCGCGGGTCTCGAACACCTTCACTTCCTTGCTGTTGTAGCCGTTGGGGAAGCCGATGACGGTGCAGATGGCAAGCCTGTCGCCCGCGTACTTTTTCGCCTCGCCCACATAGCAGGGCGGGATGCACACGGACGCAGTATGATACTTGATCCCGTCGTCGATGAGCGCTTGGATGTCCTTCCAAGTCGCGGTGACGGAGAGCTGGGTGTGGTCGCATTTGCTTAAGATTTCACGAATGTCCATTTCTGTCCTCGCTTGTATTTTGGTGCTTCTCTATTATAATGCAAAAATTTTTCTTTGTCAATGAAAAACTGTAACAAAAAATGATTTATTTTCTGCAAAATACATACGATTTTCGCGCTTCGATGAAAAGGTTTTGCATTTTCGGGCAGCGCGCTCCGCTTGCTCCCTACATTGGTAAGAGGGGTATCCTTAAACCCGTAAAAACATTCAAGGTTTTGTGAAAAACGCAATACGTATGGAAAAATATAGTTCAAAACCCTTAATTTTTTATTAAAAAGGGGTTGCAATTCCGAAAACCCATGATATAATATAGTAGACTTTGATTATCCGCGCGCGACGCGCGGAGAAGGAGCGCACTATGACAAAGATGCGTAAAAGAATTTTAGGACTCGGCTGTGCGGCTGTATTTGCCCTCTCCCAAGTCCCCCTTGTTCTGCAGGCGGCCCCGCTCGGCGTTTCCGCCGACGGAGCGACCACCGTTACCCTCGAAGCCTACGGCGGAAACGGGGCGAAGACCGTTGAACTCGAGAACGGCAAGCTGCCCGATCTCCCCACTCCCGAACGCGAGGGCTATGACTTTGTGGGTTGGTTCACCGCGCCCGTCGAGGTTGAATTCTGGGGCGACAAAAAGGGTGAAGATTGGACAAAACTCAAAGACACATATGGCAACGCGGGCTATACTTACCTCAACGGCAAGTCCATTGCATGGTACAACGAGGGAGAGAAACCCGATCCTCGCTATGCCGACAATGCAGGTTACAATTGGGAAAACGCCCGCTGGATAGAGCATTCTCTCGGGGTGCAGAACGCCACTAAGGGCGACTTGGTGAAGAAAGGCGACATGGTGTCGGCGGGTTCCACCCTCTATGCGATGTACGACCCCAAGCCCATCACCGTCTATTGGTACAGCAACGGCTGGAAGGGCATCGATGATACCGAATACGCCTCCACCGGCAGAAGCACGGGCTTTGAATACGGCGGCAAGTTTGCCCGCCTCCCTCTCGACGAATGGGTGTCATGGCAGGGACATGAATTCAAGGGCTGGATAGACGCAAACGGCACAAAGTTTGAGTTCGACACAAATTATGATGGCGAAATGCTCAAGAACTTCTTTACACCCGAAAATTATGAGCCCGTTCTTCGCCTTTATGCGATCTACGACGACATGACGACCGTCGGCGGCGCGGTCCAATCCGCCAAATTCAAGGGGCTCATTGGAGGCGGCCGCACCTTCGACCCCAACCTCGGCTCCCATACCTTTACCGCGACCTTCGACTCGAAAAACAAGCAACTGCCCGCGAATATGGGCTGGGAATTGACGAGCGGTTCCGATCACTTTGATTTGACCGTCTCCAAAGACAAGACGGTTGCGACCGTCACCGTAAAGGATGAATTCAAGAATCACCTTCCGGAAGCAGAAACGGTCGAGGTCAAATTCATCTTCGGAGAAGAGACTTATACAACGTCCGCGACCGCTTCACACTATTATAACAACGGGAAAGTCGTGAGCGGGCAGTGGGGCGCGTGCACCGCACCTTATACGATGCAATATACCTGCACCGCCTGCGGGCAGAAAAAGATTGTGACGACCGAAACGAAGGGACATGAAATTGTTTCCCGTGAAGTTCCCGCGACCTGCACCGAAAGCGCTTATACCATAAACGTCTGCGTAAAGTGCGGCGAGACGACCCGTACCCCGAAAGAAGACAGCACCCCCCTCGGACATGACTGGAAAGTGACGACCGAGAAAAGCTGCGGCGGAACGGTGACGACAACGACCTGCACGCGCTGCGGCGAGACGCAGGTAGAGACGGACCCGACCGCCCAACATACTTGGGAAACCTCCCCCACCGTGGACGTTGCGCCCACCTGCACGACGGAGGGGCAACAGTCCGTACACTGCAAATTCTGCCCTGCCGTGAAGGAACAAAAGACCATTCCCGCAACGGGGCACAGCTACAGCGAGACGAAACACGAGGCGACCTGCACGGAGGACGGCTACACCGAGAAGGTCTGCACGAAGTGCGGCGACACTCAAAGAGAGGCGGGCGAAGAGGCTAAGGGTCACACCAAGGGCGAGCCCGTTACGCTGAAAGCTACCTGCATTCAGGACGGCGCAGTGAATACCTATTGCACCGTCTGCGGCGCGCTGCTCGAGAGTGAAAAAGTCTCCGATCCGAACGCCCACGCTTGGTCGGTCAACATGACAAAGACGGAGGATGGCTTTGAGATCACCTACCGCTATTGCGTCCTCTGCGGAAAAGAGGAAGAAATCAGCAAAGTAGAGGTAGCGCCCGCACAGCAAGCGGAGCCCGCTCCTCAGCCCGATTCGGAGCCCGTTCCCGAAGTGCAACCCGAGCCTACGCCCGAACCCGTTCCCGAGGTTCAGCCTGAAGTTCAGCCCGAAATCGAGGTCCAGCCCGAGGTGAGCAAGACGGAGCCCAAGGCACAGGAGCCCGAAATTCAACCCGAGGAAACAGCGCCCGAAGTGCAGGAGCCCGCGGTCAAACCGCAAGCAGAAACGCCCAAGACTGAGCAGGCTCCCTCGGTGAAGCTCGACAAACTCCCCGAGGCGGCGTCCGAAGCGCCCTCGACTCCCGCGATCGTACCCGAGCGCGAACTTGCGCCCAAAGCTCCCGTAGCTCCCGAAGTTTCCGAACCCGAGACAAAGACGACCCCCGTTCCCCAAACGGAGGAAGGAAACAACGCGGCGGTGAGCGGCGGCGCTACGGTGGAAATTCTGCCCTCTATGGAGAGCGCAGGTTCCGACAGCGGCGTGTGGATGTGGATCACCCTCGCCTGCGTCTGCGGCGCGGCGCTCGTGTGCGTTCCTATGGCGGTGGTTGCCGTAAAACGCCGTAAATAAGCAAACCGATAAGAGCGGTCCGACTTTCCCGTCGGACCGCTCCTTTTATGCTTCTTTTTTCACTTCTTTGCTTTTGGGGCGGGCGGGCTTCCCCTTTGCGGGTTTCGCCCGCTTTACGCTCGCCTTGAGCGCCTCCATGAGATCGAGCACCTGCCCCGCCCTCTCCTCTTTGGGGGCGACGGTTTCCCGTCCCGCAATCTTGTCCGCAACGAGCTTGCGCAGCTTTTCGCGGAAGGCATCGTGATATTTCTCGGGAGCAAAGGGAGCCTCCATGCTCTTGATGAGCTGCTCCGCCATGCTGCGCTCCTCATCGGTGACGGCGGGGCGGTCGTAGTCCACGGGAATGTCCTTGAGCTCGTCCTGATAGAGAAGGGTTTCGACGAGCAACCCGTCCTCTCGCGGGAGAATGAGGAGGAGTTTTTCCGAATTCCCGAGCACCGCCTTCCCGAGCGCCGCCCGCCGCGTCTCCATCATCGCCTGCCTCAAAAGCTCGAGCGCCTTCCCTCCCCCCTTTTGGGGAGCGACGTGGTACGCCCTGTCATAATAAATGGGGCTGATCTCGTCCGAAGAGGTGAAGCTCAAGATTTCGATCGTGCGGTCCTTCTCCGTCTTGAGCGACTCGAGCTCCTCGTCGGTGATGATGACATACTTGTCCTTTGCGTATTCGTACCCCCGCACGATGTCCTTCGCCTCCACTTCCTTGCCGCAGTGGGCGCATACCTTTTTGTAGCGGATACGGGACTTATCCGCCTTGTGAAGCTGGTTGAACGTGATGTCGCTGTCCTGCGTCGCCGTGTAGAGGTTTACGGGAATGTAGACGAGCCCGAACGAAATGGCTACCTTCTGTACCGCCGCCATAGTTGCCCCCTTTTTGAAAACAGTCGGAATTATGCCCCTTTCGTGCGGGCAATATTCTCCTTTCCCCATAATTTGCGTTGGGAGGCGCAAACTGAAGTCATGGACGAAAACAAACTCGAAACATATCAAAAAAAGCGCGACTTCTCGGTGACGGGCGAGCCCGCGGGAGAGGTAAAGCAAAGCGGCGAAAGGCTGAGATTTTGCGTGCAGCATCACCTTGCGCGCGCCGACCACTACGATTTCCGCCTCGAATGGGAGGGCGTTGCGCTGAGTTGGGCGGTACCGAAGGGGCCCTCCTATTGCACGCTCGATAAACGCCTTGCCATGCGGGTGGAGGACCACCCCGTGGACTATATGTCCTTCGAGGGAACGATCCCTGCGGGGGAATACGGCGGCGGCACGGTGATGCTCTGGGACGAGGGGACGTACTCTCCCCGCTTCGATTTTGACAAAGGGCTTGAAAACGGGTCGCTCAAGTTCACTCTCTTCGGGGAGAGGCTGAAGGGAAATTGGGCGCTCGTCAAAATAAAAAGCAGCAAGGAGCGCGGGGAGCCGTGGCTGCTCATCAAGGAGAAGGACGGCTATGCAAAGGAGACGGCTGGGATCTCAAAATATACCCGCGGCGTGCGCTCGGGCAAGAGCATGGAGGAAATTGCAAAGAGCGGCAACACGAACCCTTTCTCCGAGGCGGACGTGATGCTCGCAAATCTTACGGACGAGCTTCCCGAGGGCACGGGGTGGCTCTTCGAACTCAAATACGACGGGCACCGCACCCTCGCCTTCTCCGAAAAGGGCAAGACGGCGCTTAAAACGCGCAACGGGTACGACTGCACCCAAAAATTTTCGCCCGCGGCGGAGGCGGTAACTGCGCTCCTTAGCGGCCGCGCCGCCGTTTTGGACGGGGAGATGATCGCGGTAGGAAAAGACGGGAAATCCGACTTCGGCGCGCTGCAATCGTACCCCTCCCACAAAAGCGGGCTTTGCTATGTGCTCTTCGACCTCCTCGCCCTCGACGGCGTCGATTTGAGAAGCCGTCCTCTTGCCGAGCGCAAGGAGCGGTTAAAAACCCTCTTGAAAGACGCCCCTCCCCTCCTCAAATACAGCGAACATGCCGAACGTATGACGAAAACGCAGCTGAAAAGGCTGAAGGCGCAGGACATGGAGGGGGTCGTAATCAAGCGCGCCGATTCCCCCTACGCGGCGGGCAAAAACGGCGATTGGTTAAAGCTCAAATTCCGGAATTGCGAGGAGTTTGTCATCGGCGGCTACACGGAAGGAGAGGGCGGCTTGAAGTCCCTTCTTCTGGGACTCTACGAGGGAAAGTCGCTCGCCTTTGCGGGAAAGGTGGGGAGCGGCTTTTCGGAAAAAACAAAGAGCGAACTGCTGAAAAAATTCGCTCCCCTCGTGCAAAAGGAGTGCCCCTTTTCCCCGCCGCTCAAAGAAAAGAACGCCATATGGCTGAAGCCCGAAACGGCGGCGCAGGTGGAATTTGCCGAGCGCACGGCGGCGGGGCTCCTGCGGCAGGCGAGCTTTCAAGGGCTGAGGGAGGATAAACCGCCCGAAACGATTATTGCCGAGCCTCCCCTCCCTGCCCGAAAACGCATACGTTCAAACAAAACGGAGAAAAAAGTGGGGGGAATGCGCGTACTCGGCGTGAACATCACCCACCCCGAAAAGCCGATGTTCCCCGCGCAGAAAATTACAAAAGGCGAAGTCGCAAACTACTATGCGGCCGTTGCGCCGCGCATGCTGCCCTACCTCAAGGACAGGCTCTTGAGTTTGGTGTGCTGTCCCGCGGGGATCGAAGGCGAGGCCTTTTTCCGTCGCCGCCTCGAGGGGGAATTCGCGGGCGTGGGAATGCTCTCTGAGGGCAATGGGTTTTTCGTGAAAAATGAGAAGGGAATTTTGTCCCTCGCGCAGTACAATGGGGTGGAATTCCACGTGCAGGGCGCGAAAAAGGGGGCGGAAAAGCCCGACGTGATGGTGTTTGACCTCGACCCCGACGAGGGGCTTCCCCTCTCCAAAGTGCGGAAAGGGGCGCGGGAACTTAAAAAGACGCTCGAAAGTTTGGGACTCACTTCCTTTTTGAAGACGAGCGGCGGCAAGGGCTATCACCTCGTAGTTCCCCTTCGCCCGCGCGCGGACGGGGAGCGTTTCAAGCAGTTTGCAAAGGGGGTCGCCCTGCTCATGGAGGAGCGGTTCCCGAACGACTTTACCGCAAACATCTCCAAAAAAGCGCGGACGGGGAAGATCTTTCTCGATTGGCAGAGGAACAGCGAGAGCGCAACGAGCGTCGCCCCCTATTCTCTCCGCGCCCGCGACGGCGCGCCCGTCTCCATGCCCATTGCGTGGGAGGAACTTTCGCGCGTTGCCCCGAACGGAATTACCTTGAAAGGCGCGCTCAAGCGGCTAAAAAAGCCCGACCCGTGGGCGGACTTTTTTGAAGTAAAACAGCGGCAGACGATAAAATAGAGATTTCCGAATATGCAAAAGGCGCCCCCGTTGCGTTCGCAACGGGGGCGCCCCGCATTTTCAGCGGAACATTACCAGTGATACTCGTTTACCAATGTCGCTGTCCAATCGTTTCCTACTTTTACGATGTTGAAATCATAGCTTCCGGTGTCGGTACCAAACTGGAAGTTGTAGCCATCGCCTTCAGTCGCTGAACTCCAAGTAATCGTGAGTTCCTTAAAGCCATCTCCGTCCTTTTCTTCAAACTTCGTAACTCCATACACGAAATCATTTCCGCTCGTTAAAACGGTGACGCGGTACTTTCCGTCGGAAGTTGTAAGAATGTGCTCCTCAAGTTCCGCCATAGTGCTATCGGTAATGTTCGCAAGATAGTTCTTGGTGACATCCCCTACCGTGAACGAAAGCAGAGCGCAGTCTTTCCCGCTTATATAATCGGACTCGAACGTCACGACAACCGCTTTGTTTTGGTAGGTGGCAGAGGCGACGCCTACGACCTCGTTGTTGGACTGCACAAGAAGAGTGATCGTAAACTCCCCGCTCGTAAATGCTTTTGCCGAAAGTGCGGAGATCCTGCAACTGTTTGAGGAAAGGGTCACATAATAGTAGTCCGTACCGTTCGTAAAGATATAATAGTAATCATATTCGGTAAACGTCGTGTAGCTCTTATCTCCCATCGTGAGGGTCATGCTCTTCGCCGTGCCGTCGGGGTTTCTCTCTACGCGAACACTGCCCTCAAGATCGCTGTATTCGTCGCTTTGATAGGTCACATCCGCAAAGACGACAAGCGCTGTTCTGCTTTCGAGATCGAACGTGACATAGAAGGTTTCTTCTTGGAATTTAACCGTGAGATAGCCGTCGCCCTCTGTAATGTCGCTTGCCGCAACTTTGCTGTATTCTCCGTTCGACCTGCCCATATAGAAATCGGTGCGCGTGGTCCCCTCGTAGAAAGCAATCGCATACACGCCGTCGAGATAGCCTTTAACGACCGTACCCACGGAAAGGTTGCCCGTGAGCGTTTCTCCCTCGCCCATGAACGTGAAGGTAAACGACCCCGCATAGTTATAATCGTATACCAACCAGCGGTAAACCTTGCTGTTTTCCTCGTGCGTTAAGACAAAGTTCTTGATATCCTCGCCGACCTCACTACCTCCTACAAAGAGGGTCACGCTCGTGATCTCGCCCGTCGCCGACTGGTATGCAACGACTTTCGCCGATCCGTCTGCGGAGTTGACGACGATCTCCCGATCGCAGGTGTACGTATAGGAGAACGTTCCGTCGTCGTTGACGGCAAAGGTGAGTTTGTAGCTGTAGCCCGCGAACACATAGGACTCTTTGGCGGTAAACGTGCCGTCTGCGTTCTTCTCCACGGCGAAGTTCGCAAGGGAGAAGGGAACGTTGTTCTCATCTCTGATCGCGGCGAGAACAAAGGAAACAGTGTAATCGGTCTCAGCCTTATTGTTCTGCGAAACGACAAGCAAACTCTCGTCCGACATCGTATAGCGTTTGATGACGGGATCGAACTCTTCGCGCCCGAGCGAAGCGGTGACTTTGCCGCCTGCGGTGGAGAGAGAATTGATCGCATAGCGGTTTTCGCCCGCTTTGAGATACAATGTGAACCCGCCATCCGCCTGATAGGACGCTTTCACTTTCGCGTCCTTTTGCGTGCCGCCCGTCGTCCACTTCGCGGAGACTTCGTAAACGTCGCCCGTCGCAAGCGAGGTAAATTCTCCCGGGGTGAACACAATGGCGTCGCTATCTCCTACATGCAGCGTGAATTCTTTGCCCGCCTTGAAGTAGGTGTAACTATACTCGGGCCCGTATTCATAGGGATCGTAAACGAGGCTTCCGTTCTCGCCGAACGTAACGAGTTTTGTTTCCGTGTACTTGCCCTCTGCCCACTGACTGAACGTAATGGAATAGATCCCGTCGTCGCGCACCTCATATGCGCCCTTATGGTTGATCGCATACGGTGTGACTTCATGCAAGGTCTCATCCAAGACGAATGCATAGACAGAACCGTCGCGATAGTTGTAATAGGTGCCGACATACTCTTCATCGCCCTGGCAGCCGACGCAGTTGTTGTAATCCGCCCAGCCGTCCGCAAGATAGAACTTCTTGACGGTGGCAATATCGTTCACCACAACGGTGTAAGAGGCGACGCCTGCAAACAGCTGTTTCCCGACCACGGGAGCCTCGGCGCAAAGAAGCGTCACTTTGAGGCGCGCCTGTTCAAAGCCGCCTTCCCGTTCGAACACGCCCGCGACCTGTTCGTCGGGAGTGCCGATCTGGGTGAGATGTTCGCCGAGGGTGACAAGTTTGAGCGCAAAGCAATCGAAGAACACGCCCTCATACAGCTCTTCCGCAGCGGGAAGGGAAATTTCGGTGAGTTCATAGCAATTGCTGAATGCGGCGGCATAGACGATCTTTACCTTGTCGAGCGTGACTTTTGTCAGCGATTCGCAGAGGTGGAACGCCATTTCGCCGATCTCTTCAAGGGCGGGAAGATCGAGCGTGGTAAGTTCGATGCAGGCATAGAAGGCGTTCTTGCCCACTTTTTTGAGCTGTTTGCCCGTGACCGACTTCAGAACCGAACAGCCGTTAAAGGCATTGTCGCCGATCTCCGCCACGTTGTTCAAATCGAGGGAGACGATCGGCGCGCCCGAATAGTTGGAGCCGTAAACATGCTCGGAGAAGGCGAGCGGCGCGATCTTTGTCACTTCGTCGGGAATTTTGATCGCAGTTTCGTCCCCGCCGAGATACTTCACGAGGGTGTCGCCGTCGATGAGCATGCCGTCCTCGGGAACGGTAAAGGCGCTGCCCTCAAGTTTGCAATAGATGGCGTTTTGTGCGTATTCTCCTTGGAAAGAGACGACGTGCTCTGTGAACTGCGTGATTTCACCCTCATAGCTGACGCCGTACTCGTCGGTGTAGATCGCTTCACCGAACGTGTCGATGGTGAGATATTCCCACTTGTCGCTCACATAAGTGCCTTTGATTTCGACTTCTTTCGTATAGTGACCGATAAAATCTCCCTCGTCGTCCAACAAGTAATAGCAACGGATAAGATACGGGTCTTCGCCCTCGAACGTGACGTTGATAATGATCCTGCCCTCTTCGTCATAGCCTATGACGGTATAGGCGCCCTCCGCCGTCTCGTTGTCGATATTGTAATAGGTAACGTGCCCGTAACCGTCGAATTCGAGAAGTTCCTCTCTGGCGATATCCTCATAATAGAAATCGCATTCATAGCCGCAGATGGTGTAAGTCTTTGTTTTGAAGTTGATATCAAAGATTTCTGCATCCTTCGGTTCGCCATTGATATAGAAGGCGGCATAGATACGGTAGATACCATCGCCCAAGTCGCCCACGTTCGCAAAGGAATAATTTCCCTCCATGCCGTCATATTCGGCGAACCCGTAGGCGTCGAGCTTGAGCGGGGTCTCGCCCGCAAAGGTGACGTCCTCTTCTCCTTTGAACTGTTTGTATTGTGTGAAAAAGACCGGATATCCCGTTCCGTCGGTTCCCAATGAGAACTTCAGAGAATCATCGGAGGGATCGAGTTCAAAGTCGGGATCGACAGTAAACACGCCGCGGTAGGTGTTTTCATCGTAGGTATAGGAGCCGTAATATCCCACATAAGTCTGTCTATCTTCAACCCGCCAACGATAGATCGCCGTCTGTTCCTTTCCGTCGAAGAGGATCAGCTGATAGGTGTCATCCGCCTCTGAACTGCCTTGATTGTACCAATCATAGACTCCCGAGACTTCTCCGAGCGCTGTGAAAGAGGTATTCGCTGTGTCGTATTCGAAATACTGATACGTTCCCGCTTCGTAATCGAAAAATTCGATGTAGGTGTGATCGGACACACTTTCGATCAAGACAAATTGGCCGACCGTGGAAGTATCTCCCGACGTGTAGATCGCCGCGCTATTCCGAGGCACGAGGACCAATTCGTCTCCGTCCTCCGACTCCAAGAACAGTACGCCCTCTGCGCCTTCTTCAATGACGGGATAGTAGGTGAAATAGTGGCAATAGTACCGTGTGCCCGCCAAAGTGAAATCGTCGCCATAGAGCTTGAACTCAAAGACCATCTCGTCATCGGTCGCGGTGAAGAGCATGAGATCTTTTTTGTCCTTCACGTCCGTCACTTTGCCCTCGACCTTCACCTCGGGCGTAGCGACATTCGGATAAAGGGTGGCCGTACCGCCGCTGCCAAGCAGGAGAACGGCGGCTCCCAACCGTCCGTTGTAAAGAATGTATTCCGTATAGCTTCCGTCGCCGAGTTCGGAGAACTTTTCGTCGATCGAGATGCGGTAGGAAGTTATCTTGCCGTCCGCTTCCTGTAAGCGCAGAATGTAAACCGAAGGGGGAATAGTCTAAGGCGTACATGCCCTCTTTCTTCGCCGCTCCGTCTTTCGCGGTCCAGACTGCGCTCCCGATGGTACCGCTGTAGCCGTCGAGGGTCAGCTTATTGCCCTCCGCGTCGGTATACGTGCCTGCCCAACCGTCCTCGTATACGGTGATCTTCTCTCCTCCGTATTCGAGCAGTTTGACGTTAAAGACATTCGAAACGTTATCCTCGTCCACCCACTTCAAGGTGACAATGCCGTTTCCCTTCGGCTCGTAACTGCCCGCAGCGATGACCTCTTCGGTTTCGACGTCGATAAATGCCATACTGCCCAGACCGTACAAATTGAGGCTGACCGACGGGATGTCCGCCTTGATCTCGGTTTCTTCATAATAGAATCGGAAGAGGAAATAGGCGCCGAACTCCTCTCCGACCGTGATGAACACCGTCTCGGAAGAGCCGTCCGAACCGGACACGTCGGTGAGAACAAAGTCGAAGTGCTCCCCGTCCCCCTCAAAGGTGTAGAACATCAACGAGGGCTTGTAAGAAACGACGCCGTGCTTTTCCGTTCCGCCGACGGTATAGGTGCCGTTGCCGTAATTATCGAATTTGATCGTCGCGCCGTCCGCCTCGAACACGTTCTGATAGGCGCTGAAGTGGCGGTAAGTCTCCTCTTCCTGCCCTTCGCGGTAGTACACAAAGGTGCCGTTGGCGTTTACCTGTCCTTTGACGATCTCCTTGTCTCCGTCTTTGAAAGAGAAATTGTTGCCGTCGTGCGTGCCGCGGTATTCCTTCCCAGCGCGCCGCAAAATGGCTACGCCTTCCTCTGTCTGCGGGAAGAAGATGAAATCGCCGCCGCCGAAGCGGTCCTGATAAGCCTCGTCCCAGACGGCATAGAGGAAGAGATTGCTCTCGGGCGTGACTTTTTCACCCGCCTGATAGGCAACCGCGCCGTCCGCATCCGTCGCCCAGCCCGCAAAGCGGAACCATTCGGGAGAGGTCAGCGCGCTGTCGGAAGATACGGTGATCTCCGTGCCATAGACAACGGAAGCCGACTCTATTTCGCCCCCGAACTCCTCCTCCGCTCCCGCGGGCGCGTTGACGTAGTAGTGGACCCCATACGTCTCGCGCTTTAAGTAGGCGGTAAACGTCTCCCCTTTGCCGAGCTTTTCGGAAGAGAGTTTATTCTCTTTCTCCGTGTCGAGTGTGTAGTGCGCTGCGGAGGGAGAATAGGTGAACGCCTCCCCGTAGATTGCCGTCTCCTGCGTGGCGGTCGCATCGCCATAGGCGCCGTTTACATCCGCAAGATAGAGATTGAGGGTATAGGGCACATTGTATTTCGCAGTGAGAGAAAGTCCGCTCTCGGGCATCGTCTCCGTCGAGATCGGCGTGCTGCCGTTGTACCAGCCCGCAAAGGTGAGCCCTTCCTCGGGCGTGACTTTCACGTCCTTCAGATAGTCCGCAAGGGACGCGCCGACTTCCACCTCATAGATCGTCTGGGTGAGTGTGCCGCCCTCTCCCGCAGAGAGAGTGAGGGTCGCGGTCGGCTGATCGGGCTTGCATGCCGCAAGGGACAAGAGTCCGAACCCCGCCGTGATCCCGAGCATTACGGTCAAAATTCGTGTCTTTTTCATATGACCTCCTCTTTTAACAACAAATATAACAAAATATATTTCAGTATACGCTGTTCCACCCGAAATGTCAAATCATCTGCGTTATGAGAAGTATAAGAGTTGCTTATGTTTTCTATTTTTTGAGGAGAAAGCCGCACATCCCGCCGAAAATCGCTTTACTTACATTTCTCCCTGCGCTATAATAGAATGCGCGGCGGATGTTCGCCTTGCCCAACCATCCGAGCCGCGTTCCGCAAGGAAAAGCGCATTTTGCGCAATAAAAAACAAGGAGTTTTTTTATGAAACAAAAGATTTCGGACTTCTTTTCCGAATGCGGCGTTTTGTTGCGCTCCGTTTCCCCCCTCGCTTTCGCCTTTTTTCTGCTCTCCGTATTTGCGATGAATTTGCTTGCGAACAAGAGCCTCAATCTCTCCCTCGATTGGCTCGCCCTCGACTGCGGCATCATCGTCTCGTGGGTCGCCTTTCTCTGCATGGACGTGCTCACCAAGCACTATGGGCCAAAGGCGGCGACTGTTCTTTCCGTCTTTGCCATTTTCGTCAACCTGTTCGCCTGTTTTATTCTCTGGCTTGCGAGCCTCATTCCGGGCACGTGGGGGGCGTTTTTCGACTTCGGCGAGGAGCAGGTCGTCAACGAAGCCCTCGATTCAACCATCGGCGGGACGTGGTATGTGCTCCTCGGCAGTACGGCGGCGTTTATCGTGTCGGCGGTCGTCAACAACTTCTCCAATTGGGGGATCGGCAAGCTCTTCAAGAAGAACCCCGACGGCTTTCTCGCCTACGCCTGCCGCACCTACCTCTCCACGGCGGTGGGGCAGTTCTGCGACAACCTCGTATTTGCCTTTCTCGTGAGCTTTTTCTTCTTCGGCTGGAGCCCTCTTCAATGCTTCACCTGCGCCGCGACGGGCATGGTGGCAGAACTGCTTGTGGAGGCTGTGTTCTCCCCCATCGGCTATAAAATCTGCGACGTATGGAAAAAACGGGGCGTCGGCAGGGAATATTTTGAATACATCGCCGCAAAACAAGGATGAGATGTCTCGACATGCCTCGTTCCTCGGCGGCTCGACATGACATTTTAAGAATGGCTTCGTTGTTTTTACACACTGTTTTTAATTTGTCATTTCGCCCCGCCCGCACGTTCTATGTTGCCGAAGGGCGGTACGAGCACGCAGTGCGAAGTACCGAAGCGAACGAACGTGAGCAAAGTGGAGAAATCTCGCACTATTTTAACGCGGATGTAAAAGGAGAAACCGCATGAAAGTTCTCATCACGGGCACAAGTCGGGGGATCGGCAGGGCCATCGCCGAAAAATTCCTCGAAACGGGGCATGAAGTCGTGGGCCTCGACCTCCTCCCCTCCCCTTTCAAAGAGAAAAATTACACCCACTTCATCGCAGACGTGACGGGGGAACTTCCCGACGTCAACGATGTGGAAATTCTCGTCAACAATGCGGGCGTGCAGGACAGCGGGAAGGACATCGACGTCAATCTGAAAGGGGCGATGAGCGTCACCGAAAAGTACGGCGTGCAGCCGAAAATCAAGAGCGTTGTGTTCATCGCCTCGGCGAGCGCGACGACGGGGGCGGAATTCCCCGCATACGCGGCGAGCAAGGGCGGGCTTGTTGCCTACATGAAGAACGTCGCCCTTAGGGTTGCGCAGTGGGGCGCGACCGCGAACAGCCTCTCCCCGGGGGGCGTGACGACCGCGCTCAACCGCCATGTGATGGAAGATGAAAAGATGTGGGCGCAGATCATGGCGCTCACCCCCTTAAAAAAATGGGCAACCCCCGAAGAGATCGCCGAATGGACGTATTTTATTTCCGTTGTAAACAAGTCGATGACGGCGCAGGACATTCTCATCGACAATGGCGAGAGCTCCGACGCCAAATTTGTTTGGTGAGGGGGGAACAAGGTAGAGATGTCTCGACTACGCTCGACATGACATTTTGGAACGGTGTTCCGCTTATATGCTCCCTCCCGAGGAGGGGTTTCGTTTACCACGCTTCTAAATATGTCATTTCGACCGTAGCGAACGAATGTGAGCGAAGTGGAGAAATCTCGCCTCATTTTAACCCCCGCAACACCTCTTCCGCGAGGCAAAAAGAAACGGTGAGGGCGCAGCTTTCCCCCTCCGACGTGCAGACGGAGAGAAGATATTCCGGCGCGGCGCATTCCGCAAACGGAAGAATTCTTTCTCCCTCGATTGAAAAGGAGCGCACCCGCTCGTCCGCAAGGCGCAAGCCGCGCATTGCCGCCGCCCCCTCGCCGCGGCGTTTGACTGCGCTCTCCCGCGCCGTCCAGACGCGGTAAAATTCCAAAAGCGGCGCTTTGGACGCGGCGATTTTTTTTTGCTCTTCGATCGAAAAACACCGCGCCGCGACCGCCGAAAATTCCCGCGGAACGACCTTTTCGACGTCCACGCCGACGGGCAGTTCCGCTACCGCCAACACGACCTTTTCCCCCGAATGGGAGAGATTGAAACAAAAATCGGGGACCTCCTTTAAGTATGGCTTCTCCTTCTCCCCGCGCAAGATCACGGGGCAAGCAACGCCGAATTTTTCAAGGGCGAACCGCCGCACGAGCGCCTCGCCGACGACCTTTTGCGCCCGTTCCAACTCCCCTTTCAAACGGAAAATTTCCTCCCGCCGCGGGGAGGGAATTTTGTTTAACGCGCTATAAATGAGTTCTTGCGGCGTTCCGCAAAGGTCCGCGATGACGAGGGTCATTTTTCGAACTCTCCGAGCGCGAGGGCGATCTCCGCATACGCCGCCTCGCTTGCATAGCGCTCCGTGTCGCTCTTTCCGCGCTCGCCGTGAGTAAGGCACCCTGCCCCTCCCACGCAGCCGCCAACGCACACCATGCCCTCGATAAAGTTGTTTTGCAGCATTCCCCTGTTCGCCTTGAGAAGGGCGGCGCGGCACTCGTCGATCCCGCTGCAGGAGACGGGGTCGAAGGGAAACGCGCTCCCGCTCTCTCTCAATGCTTGCGCGACCGCCTCGGCGACCCCGCCCGCGCACGCAAAGCCCCTGCCGAAGGGAGAGGCGTCCGCAAGCTCCGTTTCTGGAAGATCGGAAACGGGAATGTCGCGGCTGTCGATGAGCGCCTGCAGTTCCTCGAAGGTGATGACGCTGTCCAAGAGGCCGCGGTACTCCTCCCGCTGGAACTCTGCCTTTTTTGCGGTGCAGGGACCGATGAACACCGTTTTGCAGTTCTCGTCCCGCTCCTTGAGCATGCGGGCGATAGTCCCCGCGGGGGAGAGGTTGTGGGAGATGTGTTCTTTGAGGCTCGGGAAATTCTTTTCGATATAGGAGACGAACGCGGGGCAGCAGGAGGAAGTGAGAAAGCCCTTTTCTGCGAGCTCCTCCGCCTCTTTTTTGGCGACCGCGTCCGCGCCGAGGGCGACCTCTACGACCCCGTAGAAGCCGAGCTCCTTGATCGCCGTGATCACCTGCCCGAGCTTTGCATAGGAAAACTGCCCCGCAATGGAGGGCGCGACGAGGGCGTAAACTTTATAACGGGTGTTGTTCTGGCTCTTGAGAATGAGGTCGATAACGTCTAAGATGTAGGAGCGGTCGGTGATGGCGCCGAAGGGACAGGCGTACACGCACGCCCCGCAGGCGATGCACTTTTCATAGTCGATGACCGCCTCCTTTTCGCTCCCCACCGAGATCGCCTTCACCTTGCAGCTCTGTTCGCAGGGGCGTTTGTAATTATGTATTGCAGAATAGGGGCACGCCTTGGCGCACGCGCCGCACTCCACGCACTTGGTCTTGTCGATGAACGCCTTCTGCTTGTGGTCGAAGGAGATCGCGTCCCGCTTGCACGCCTCCTCGCAACGGTGGGCAAGACAGCCGCGGCAGGCGCTCGTCACCTCGTAACCGCCCGTGGGGCAGTCCTCGCAGGCGATATCGATGACCTGTATCACCTTGCGGTTGTGCCTGTTCCCGCCGATGGCAAGCCGCACCCGTTCGCTCAAAATGGCGCGCTCCTTATAAATACAGCAGCGCATGGTGGGCACCTTTTCGGGCGCGATGATCTTGGGAATCTCGGTGACGTTCTCGAGAAGGTTGTCCGTCCACGAGAGCCGCGCCACTTCCCTCAGCACCTTATATTTGAGCAGTTGTACTTTGGTATCGAACTTGTGCATACTCACTCCTCGACCGTCCATTGCAGAAGTTTGGCTTTTTTTACGGGGTCGGTCGCCCGCGCGAGCTGCGCCGCCGCAATCAGGGGCACCCATTCCATCGCGTATTCGCGGCTCCCGCCCGCCTGTAAATTGAATTCGTCGAGATAGTCCTCCGCGAACCCGTCCGCACCCGAAAGGCGGAACAGAAGGTAGCTCTTCACCGCGTCCGCCGTGGAATTCCCTTGGCTCGCGTGCGACCAGTCGAGGATATAGGGTCCGTCCGAGGCGAGAATGACGTTGCTCGGAAGAAAGTCGCCGTGCAGAACATGGGTATGCCGCCGCATGCCGTCAAGCCGCATGGAGAGGTCGTAGCGGGTGGAGGCGCTCAGCTCCGAGCTCAGAATTTTCATCTTGAGCTTGTCGATGTATTTTGTGAGAAGCAGATGCTTGCGGGAGTGCACGTCCCGCTGGATGGAGACGAACATGCGCAAAAACTCCCCGCGCTTCTCGGGATATTTCTCCATGAGCGCGGCGAGCGTCTCCCCCTCTATGTAGTCCATGACGATAGCCGACTTGCCGCCGACGACCGTCACCTCGCGGAAGCGGGGAATTCTCAGCCCCGTTTCGGCGACCCGCGCCTGATTGATCGCCTCGTTGAGAATGTCCGACTTGGAATAATTTTCGTCGAACATCTTGATGAGCTTGTCCCCGTCGCGGCAGATGACCTTGTCCTTTCGCTTTGCGATGATCTCCATGTGCGCTCCGATTTATCTGATAAAATTGGTGCGGATGCGCGGCTCGTCCACAGGCCTTTGCACCCCCGCGTTCTTTCCCGCCTCGATGTTTTTGAGGAGCCACGCCGTCTCGCGGGCGAGCGTGCGCATGGTCTGCAGGCCCTCGCCGTCCTCTCTCACCTCTTCGGGTGTGTTGCCGTGCACCTGGTTCCAATATTGAGAGGAGACAACGGGCATTCTGTTCATCATGAAATATTTGTTGAGGCGGTCGAACGCCGCGCTCGCGCCGCCCCTGCGGCAACTGACGACCGCCGCGCCAAGCTTTCCCGCCATTTTCTTTCCGCCCGCATAGAAGAGCCTGTCCAAAAATGCCATGATCTGCCCGCTCGGCCCCGCATAGTAGACGGGGGAGCCGACGATGAGGGCGTCGAATTCGTCGAGACGGGCGAGGACTTCGTTGACTTTATCCTTGAAAACGCACCCTCCCTGCTCTCTGCAATGCCCGCAGGCGATACACCCCGCAACGGGCTGTTTGCCGAGCCAGACGATCTCGCTCTCCACCCCCTCCTCTTTGAGGGTGTTTTTGACCTCCGTAAGCGCCGTAAAAGTGCACCCCTTTTCGTTGGGGCTGCCGTTTATCATCAATACTTTCATACTTTCCACCTCCGCGTTCTATTATAAACGCATTTTCCCGCGCTGTCAAGAGCGAAATTTCAGAGCAGAAAGAGAATGCCTAAAAATTGGAGGGCCGTCCCCGCGAGGTCGAAGAGGTGCCAAATGGAGTGGAAGTAGCGCACCCGCTTGCCGAAGGCGAAGAAGACGATGCCGCCCGTGTAGGCGATCCCGCCCGCAAGCAGCAGCCACAAAAAGGCGGCGGGGACCTTTCCGAGCACGAAGGGCAGAATGGCGAGCGCCGCCCAGCCCATGACGAAATAGAGCGCCATCGAAAGCCCCTTGATCACCTTGTTCTTCATGGCGATGGCGTTCATCGTAATTCCGCCCACAGCGCACACCCATTCGCCGATAAGAACGCCGATCCCGATGGGAGTAAACCCGAGCGCGATAACGCAGACGGGCGTATAGGTGCCTGCGATGAGCAGAAAGATGGTGCAGTGGTCGAAGATGCGGAACACCCCCTTCGCCCTGCCGTCGGGGAGGAAGTGGTAGAGCGCGCTCATTGTATATAAGATGATAACGCAGACGCCGAATACCGCCATCGCCGCCATATTTGCGCCCGAGGGGTAGGCGAATACGAGCCCGAGCGCGAAGATCGCAAGCCCCAGCGCGCCGCCCACGATGTGCGAGACGGCGTTGAAGATCTCCTCGCCGCGGGTGTAAAAGGAACGAAATCCCCTCTTTGCCGATGTCATTTCCATAACGTTCTCCTTTGATACTATCAGTATACCCGTTTTTCCGCCAAAAGGAAACCTACCGCTTATGATTGCGCCTCTCCTCTTGATTTTTCAAATTCTCCTTAAAAATATTGAATTCTACTGTCAAAAAAAGGACTCTACCGTGAGTAGAGCCGCCTTTTTATTTCCAGAAAAGGTACCAACAGACGAGCACAGCGATTGCAATGACCATGCCGACGGAGAAGGTGATGATCTTGATCTTTTTGATCTGCTTGTCGGTGAGCGGGGTGTAGCCCTTGGGTTTGAGGGGTTTTTTACAGCGGGGGCACTCCGTCATATGGTCGAGGACCTCCGCCCCGCAGTACGGGCAGAGCACGGTGTGCTCCTCGAGATACTTTTGTCTTTTCGCCTCGCGATCTTCATATACCGTTGTCTTTTTGTTTTTCATGGTTTCCCTCGTTGAATGGTTTAGAAAGAAGTTCCGTTTCCATTGTCGCTCTTGCTTTATCATTTCAAACCAAGTGTTCTATTTGTCATTTCGAGCGGAACGAAGTGAAGTCGAGAAATCTCGCCTTATTATAAAGAAGTTGCGTTTCCATTGTCGCTCTTGCTTTATCATTTCAAACCAAGTGTTCTATTTGTCATTTCGAGCGGAACGAAGTGAAGTCGAGAAATCTCGCCTTATTATAA
>CANQPO010000018.1 GCA_947625695.1 uncultured Clostridia bacterium
GTTACAATTTGCAGGAGGAATTTCCCATTCTCACCATCCGCCGCACGGCTTTTAAGAGCTGTATCGACGAAATTTTATGGATCTGGCAGAAAAAGAGCAACAACATCCACGACTTAAAGCCGCACATCTGGGACAGCTGGGCGGACGAGAGCGGCTCTATCGGCAAGGCATACGGCTACCAACTCGCCCAAAAGGCGCAGTATAAGGAGGGGGAGTTCGACCAAGTGGACAGAGTGCTTTTCGACTTAAAGCACAACCCCGCCTCGCGCAGGATCATGACCAATCTGTATAATTTTGCCGATCTCCACGAAATGCATCTCTACCCTTGCGCCTACTCCATGACCTTCAACGTCTCGGGAAACACCTTAAACGGCATTTTGAACCAGCGTTCGCAGGACATGCTCGCCGCCAATAATTGGAACGTGGTGCAGTATGCGGTGCTCCTCAAAATGTTCGCGCAGGCGAGCGGACTGAAAGCGGGTGAACTCGTGCACGTCATTGCCGACGCACACCTCTACGACCGCCATGTGCCCATCGTAAAGGAGCTCATCACCCGCGAACCTCTTCCCGCACCTCTACTTTTCATGGACGAAAGTATTTCAAATTTTTACTCTTTCACCCGCGACAGCTTCACGCTCGAGAACTACCAATTCCACCCCTTCGACGTCAAGATCCCGATCGCGGTATAAAACGCGCTTCTCGCCCACCACTTTCCCCCAAAAAATACGTCATGTTGAGCGAAGTCGAAACATGTCCATATTATACTGCGGACACCCTTCGACAAGCTCAGGGTGACGTAATTAGAATAAGTGCGCGGGACAGCAAGGCGAAACACTTGCCCACCCCTTGAGGGGTGGGTGCCGACGAAGGAGGCGGAAGGGGTGTTTGCGGGGTTCCTTATTTTAACCCCCTCCACCGGAGGGGAATATCCATGTACAAAAGCGCGTCATTCCGAGCCGAACGGGCAACAACGAAGTCCGAAACGGCAATTCCCCGAGGGAATCTTGTTGCGTCCAAGTACGTTTTAACACTTAAACCATCAAGGAGGGTTTCCTCGCGCGATTATTTACGACGACCCCCAAAGGGTCGAGCAAAGAATCGCGCGAAACACTTATGAAAGCAATTTTTCATGCAGATAAAAACTGGGGCATCGGGAAGAACAACGGCCTGATGTTCTCCCTCCCCAAGGATATGAAATTTTTCCGCGAGACGACGAAGGGAAAGGTCGTCGTCATGGGGCTGAATACCCTGCGCTCTTTTCCGGACGGCAAGCCCTTAAAAAACCGCGTCAACATCGTTCTCTCGCCCGAAGATGTAGATGAGGACGTCATCACTGTCCACAGCCTTGAAGAACTCTTCGAAGAGGTCAAAAAGTATCCTCAGGACGACGTGTTCGTTATCGGCGGGGCGAGTGTGTACCGCGCCCTTCTGCCTTATTGCACCGAGGCGCTTGTTACAAAAGTGGATGCAAGCGGCGGTGCGGACGTGTTCGCGCCCAACCTCGACGAAAACGAAAATTTCTCCCTCGCCGAAGAAAGCGCCCCCCAAGAGGACAACGGCTACACCATCAAGTTCTGCACCTACCGCAAGATATAAACTTGTATAGTTTTATTGCTAAAAACAACAACAAAGCCCGTCGCATGGACGGGCTTTTGCGTATATATTTAATAACTTTTTGTGCCTGTTTCATCCTCCAAACCGAGCAAGAAATCTGAGCTTATATGAAAGTATTCCGCCGTTAGGAAAATATTTTCCGCTACGGGTTGTACGTTCCCATTGGTCCAATCGGACACGCTCATGGCCGAAACGCCGATTTTTTCCGCAAAGGCGCGTTTGGATAGATTATTCGACATCAACAACTCGCTCAACCTTTCGGCAAATTGATTTCTCATAAGTTTATTATAAGGAAAAACTTACAAAAAATGCTTGACATAAGATATATCTTATGATAATATAAGATATATCTTACAAAAGGAGGTTAAGGGGTTATGAAGTACGCGAAGCCCGCTGTGCTTGCGCAGAACAAGAAAGCAGGTTCCTATGCGGCAGGATGTCCGGCCAATTACAGTGGATACGAACTCGGATGCCACAGCTGCGATAGAGCCAAGTAAAGGAACGCATTCAAACATGAACAAACACCCGACTTCGGTCGGGCGTTTGTCTAAGAACCCAACAAAAAAGGAAGTTAAAAATGAATTATTTGTTAAGAAAAGATTGCTATATCAGAACAATAGGGGAGTATGGGTATATCAAGTCAAGTGGACTTTTCAACGACTTGGTCTTTGATAAAAGCGGGCAGATTTTTTTGTCTGCTTTGAGTAGAACGCCGAAATCACTCGAAAAATTGACGGAGGAAATCGCAAAACATTTCATCGACGTCAAGGAGAAAGATATCATCGGAGATGTCAAAGAATTTTTTGATGCTTTGGTGGATGACGGCTATGTCGTATTTGGAGAGACGGAACAAGAAGCTATTAAGCGCAATATCGGCTTCAATTATGCCGATGTAAAACAAATGGGCTTGGAAGAGGACTACACCCCGCGCAACATCCGCTCGGATCGGGACAGCCAAGCTTTGCTTGATGAATATTTTTTGAAAAATCCCTATCTTTCAAACTTTCAAATTGAACTCACCAGTCGTTGCAATGAGCGTTGCGTCCATTGCTATATTCCACACGAATATAAAAATTCCGACATAGATGAGAAACTATATTATGATGTTTTGGAACAACTTCAAAAGATGGGAACGCTCGGGGTGACGCTCTCGGGCGGGGAACCAATGGTGCGTCCGAAATTCAAAGAATTTCTGAAGGCGGCAAAGGAGCGTGACTTTTATGTCCATGTACTTACAAATTTAACTTTGCTTGACGATGAAACGATACGCATTATGCGCGACGGCAATACTTGCGGAATTCAAGCGAGTCTCTATAGTATGGTCCCCGAACATCATGATGCGATTACAACGGTAAAAGGTTCATTTGAAAAAACAAAGAATGCAATCTTGAAACTCATTGAAAACAATATACCCGTGCAGATCAACTGTCCTGTGATGAAGGGGAATAAGAATGATGCGGCTGACGTAATTCGTTGGGGACATCAACATAAGATCAGGACTAATGTTGATTATGCCATTATGGCTGAATACGATCACCAAACCTCCAATTTGGCAAACCGCCTGTCGCCCGAAGAGTGCAGGGGGGTCATTCGATCGATCATTGAACTTGATGAAGCCTATCAAAATTTGATTGGAGAGCTTGACTTCGACACTGCGGAAAAAGCGCATATCACGGATGAGAACGAGCCGTTTTGCGGAGTCGGAATTAACACCGCCTGTATGGTCGCAAACGGGAATGTCTATCCATGCCCGGGATGGCAAGGCTATGTCTGCGGGAATTTATACGAAAAATCTTTACGGGAAATTTGGTTCCATTCCATCCCGATTCAGTATTTGAGAAATCTCAAAAAGAAAGACGTGAAAAAATGTGCAGATTGCAAGCATAAGGCATTTTGCAATCCCTGTTTAAGCAGATTTGCCAATGAATCTCCTACGGGCAATCCGCTTGAAGTAGCTTCCCATTTTTGCGAAGTTGCAAAGGTTAACCGTGAAGTAGTTATGGAATATATAAAAAACAAATAAAAAGAGAAAATTCAAGGGGAGCGGGAATCGGCTCCTCTTTTTTGATAAGGAAAGTCGAATGGGCGGCAAAGTTGCGACATAAGACATTGATTGCTTCTTACGGAAAAAGGCGGAGTTTATTGCATCTTACAAAGAGAATTTCGTAAAATACCCTCTTTTTTGTTGTCAAAAGCGCAGAAAAGTACTATAATCATCTGTGATTTTTAAGAGGCATCTATGATCAGAAACGATTTACGAAACATTGCGATCATCGCGCACGTCGACCACGGCAAGACGACCCTCGTCGATCAAATGCTCAAGCAGAGCGGCACTTTCCGCGAAAATCAGGCGGTAGAGGAGCGCGTGATGGACAGCGGCGACTTGGAGCGCGAGCGCGGCATCACCATTCTTGCAAAGAACACTTCCATTCACTATAACGGGGTAAAGATCAACATCGTCGATACCCCCGGGCACGCCGATTTCTCGGGCGAGGTAGAGCGGTCGCTCAAGATGGTTTCGGGCGTCCTCCTTCTTGTGGACGCCGCAGAGGGCCCCATGCCGCAGACCCGCTTTGTCACCCAAAAGGCGCTCGAACTCGGGCTCAAGCTCATCATCGTCGTCAACAAGATCGACCGCCCCGACGCGCGCATCTCCGAGGTCAACGACGAAGTCCTCGAACTTTTAATGGACCTCAACGCGACGGACGAACAGCTCGAAAGTCCCTTTGTGTACTGTTCGGGCAGAGAGGGAACTTCTACGCTCGACCCTTTGGAGGAGGGGACCGACCTAAAGCCGCTCTTTGATATGATCCTTTCCCACTTTCCGCCCCTTGAGATGGACGAAACAGGGGAACTTCAGATCCTCGTCTCCTCCATCGACTACAACGAGTATGTCGGCAGGATCGGGATCGGCAGGATCGAACGCGGAGAGGCTTTCCCCAACCGCGAGGTCGTCGTATGCAACTACAACCACGAGGACGTCAACACCAAGGGCAAGCTCGTGGGGCTGTATGAGATCGAGGGCTTGAACCGCGTGCCCTGTGAAAGTGCAAAGGCGGGCGACATCGTCTGCTTTGCGGGCTTAGAGGGCATCAACATCGGCGACACGGTCTGCTCGCCCACTTGCGTCGAGCCCGTTCCCTTCGTCAAAATTTCCGAGCCCACGGTGGAGATGATCTTCTCCGTCAACGACTCTCCCTTCGCGGGGAAAGAGGGCAAGTGGGTCACGACGCGGCACCTCCGCGAAAGGCTCTACCGCGAACTTCTGCGCGACGTCTCTCTTCGGGTGGAGGACACCGACTCGACCGACGCCTTCCGCGTGAGCGGCAGAGGGGAGATGCACCTGAGTATCCTCATCGAGACCATGCGCCGCGAGGGGTACGAATTTCAGGTGAGCGCACCCAAAGTTCTCTTCAAGGAGATCGACGGGCAGCGCTATGAGCCCGTAGAGCGGCTCATCGTGGACGTTCCCGAAACCAGCACGGGCCCCGTGTTCCAGAGCATGGGAGAAAGGAAGGGGGAACTCGTGCACATGAGCGCCATCGGCTCGCGGATGCGCCTCGAATTTTTGGTGCCCGCGCGGGGGCTCTTCGGCTACAAGAGCGAATTTTTGACGGACACCAAGGGCGAGGGGGTCATGAGCTCGGTGTTCTACGAATACCAACCCTATAAAGGTGAAATTCAAAAGCGCAGCACAGGCTCGCTCGTCGCGTTTGAGAGCGGCGAGGCGGTCACCTACGGGCTCTTCAACGCGCAGGGGAGGGGACAGCTCTTCATCGGCGCGGGCGTGCAGGTGTACGAGGGCATGGTCATCGGCTTTTCTCCCAAGGACGAGGACATCAACGTGAACGTGTGCAAAACGAAGCACCTCACCAACACCCGTTCCTCCTCTTCGGACGAAGCGCTACGTCTCATCACCCCCAAGAAGATGAGCCTTGAAGAGTGCCTCGAGTTCATCAAGGACGATGAGCTTTTGGAAGTGACGCCGCAGAACGTCCGCATCCGCAAACGCATTTTGGACGGCGAACTCCGCGCCAAAGCGCGTGCGAAGGCCAAATTGCAGTAGAAAGGGCTCCAAACCTCGAAAAATTCCATTTAGCATAGTACTACGCGTGACATAATAATAAAACTATGCGTGACATAGTATTCAATAAACCGTCCGAATCGGGCGGTTTTGTTCTATTTCGGACGCCGCTCGCATATGCGTAGAGCATGGAAAACCAGAGCATTCTCACCATTGAACAGCGGAAGAAGATCACCATGACCTGCGTGGAGAGCGTAGACGCCTTTTCCGAGACCCGCATTCTGCTCACGGTCGGCGGGCAGCGCGTGATAATCGACGGCGACAAACTCAAAATTTTGACCTTTTCGCAGGGTAGCGGCAATTTCTCGGCGAGCGGAGAGGTGCGCGCTCTTCGCTACGGGAGCGGGAAGGGGAAGCTGGCGGGGCTGTTCAAGTGAGCCACCTGCACGCCTTTTTGCTCTGCGCGCTCCTCGGATTTATCGGCGGCGCGGCATACGATCTGTTGACGGGTCTTGCCTATCCCTTTAAAAACCGCCTTGTAACGGCGGTCGCCGAGGGGCTCTTTTGTCTGCTCTTTGCGGGACTCTATCTTCTGTTCTCCCTCAAATTTGCCCTTTCCGACCTCCGTTTTTACCATTTTTTGGGATGTGCTGCAGGATTTTTCCTTTATTTGAAAAGCGTGCATAAAACGGTTGCATTTTTTTTGCAAAAGATATATAATAGTTTTGTATCGAAAAAGCAAAAGAGAAGGGATGAGAAATGCCGAAGAAAGAGAAGATTTCCGAAGAGAAAGCAAAACGCATCGCAGTAGGCGCTACGATCGCGGGCGTGCTTCTCATCATCTTTTTGATCGTGATCGTCATCGTGCAGTTTGTACAGATGGGGGTGGCGAGTTCCAAAAAGGATCAGCTTGACGAGCGCATCGGCGAATATGAGCGTTCGATTGAGCAAGGGCAGAACGATCTCGACTATTATCGGTCGGGCGAAGGGCTCTACTACTATGCCCGCCGGAACGGGTTCAAGTAATGCAAGCGATCATTGATATCGGTTCCAATTCCGTCCGCCTGATGCTATGGGAGGGCGGAAAATCTTTATATAAGCGGGTAAATACCACCCGCCTCGGCGAGGGGCTTGCGCTCACGGGCGTGCTGAAAGAGGAGGCGATCGTCCGCACGGCGGAAGCCGTCAAAGAATACGCCGAAGAGGGGAGGGCGCACGGCGCTCAGGTTCATGCCTTTGCGACCGCGGCGGTGCGTTCGGCAAAGAAAGGCGCGGAATTTTGCGCGGAAGCGGAAAAACGTTGCGGCGTGAAAGTTGACGTCGTTTCGGGCGAGGAGGAGGCGCTTCTCGGGCTCCTTGGCGCGCTCGGCGAGGCGGACGGCGGCGTCATCGATATCGGCGGCGCAAGCACGGAGGTGTGCCTGCGCAAGGGAGGAAAGGTCGTCTTTTCCACCTCGCTGCCCGTGGGGGCGGTGCGCCTTCACGACAAGTGCGGGGAGGACGGTGACAAACTGCTCCTTGAAATTCAAGCGGCGATCTCCCCCTTAAAAGGAATATTCTCCGCGGAGAAAATGTATATCATCGGCGGCACGGGCTCTACGCTCGCCTCCGTCTTGCTCGGGCTCGAGGAGTACGACGGGCAACAAATTCAGGACTTTTACATGCCAACGGAGCAAATTTGCGCCCTTGCGGACAGGCTTCTCGCTCTCTCTGCGGAGGAGCGCAAAAAAATCAAGGGCATGGATGAACGCCGCGCGGACATCATCGCGGGCGGGTCCTTGCTTTTGGGCGAAATCATGAAAAAACTCTCTCTCGGCGGGGTTTACGCCTCCGATAGGGACAATTTGGAGGGCTATTGCTACTTGCGGGGGCTGAAATGAGCGGCAGAACGAAGCGAATTTTATATTATGTGGCCGATGCGACCCTCTTTCTCGTGTTGGGGGGCGGCATGCTACTCCTCACCTTGTTCGTGCCGTCGCGCACGGAATTTCCGCGCGGGGATGAAGAGCTTTGGCAGTACCCCTTGGCGGTCGCTCTCTCGGTCGTGGGACTTCCCGTGCTCTTGCATGAATGCGGGCACCTTTTGTTCGGCGCGCTTGCGGGGATGAAACTCGTCCGTTTCAGGGTTCACCCCTATACGCGGAGCGCGGCCGCGGGAGAGACGGCGATGTACCCAAAAAACGGCAAGCATATCAAGGGAAAATTTTTCGCGCTCACCCTCGGCGGGGCGGCCGTGAATATCTTGGTCGGCATAACGCTCTTTCTCCTGTGGCTGCTTCTGTCCGCCCATCCCGTGCTTTGCGGCGCGATGTCGGGGTTTATGTTCTACGAAGGGGTGCGCGCCCTGCTTCCCGCCGAGCTTTCCGCGGGCAAGACGGACGGCGCCGTCCTTCTCGGGCTAATCAAAAACCGTCCCGAGGAGGAAGTTACCCTCCGCGTCCTCACTGCGCAGGGCATCTTATATAAAGGAAATTATTCCGACCTTCCCGAAGAACTTCTCTTCGGGGCCCCCGTTGTCAGGGAGGACCTTCCCGCCTGTCACGCCCTGCTCCTTCTCAAGGCGCAGGCGCAACTTGCGGAAGAAAATGAGGAGGAGGCGCATAAAACGCTCCTGCGCCTTTCGGAGTGCGAGGGGCTCTCCGAGGAGGAAGAGGGGGAGTGCGAACGCTATCTCGGATATTTCGCGGGGGATTTCGAAGCGGGGAACTCGCCCCTTTGCGGGGTGAATGCGCTCGAAGAGGCGCTTGCGGAAAAAACAAAAAAGCTCTGACCTTTGTCAGAGCTACGTTTTCAAACGTGAAAAAAACCGATGCTTCGGATCCATACCGACACCATGTGCCGCGAAAAAAATATTCAGTTGTCGGTGGGGGGATTGTAAAAACTCAGTCTGCAAGACCGAGAAGATAGTCGGAGGACACGTTAAAATAACGTGCTACCTTAGCGATGTTGGAAGCGGTCGGATCGCTCTTGTTGGTTTCCCAATAGCAGACGATCCCCAAGCTCACTCCCAAATCTCTCGCAACGGTCGCCTGCGACAGACCTCTCTCTTTACGCATCTCCATAAGCCGTTCGGCAAATATCTTCATGGCTCTATCATAACATAAAATTGAAAACATTGCAATCGTTTTTGATAAAAAAAACACAAAAAATTAGAAAAATTTTTTCAAAATAGGGAACAAAAGGACGGAATGTGAATAAATTGAAAAAAATTTTGTTCATTTGTCACGGAAATATATGCAGATCTCCCATGGCGGAGAGCGTTTTTGTTCATATGGCGAAGGAGCGCGGCGTGGAGGAAGAAGTCGCGGCGGCGTCCGCGGCGGCGCATACGGACGAGATCGGAAATCCCCCGCACCGCGGCACGAGGGAGAAATTGAACCGCGAGGGGATCCCGCTCATTCCGCACAGAGCCCGCCTTTTGAAGCGGGAGGACGGCGAGAAGTTCGACCTTCTCATCGGCATGGACGAATACAACCGCAGGGACATTCTGCGCATCGTGGGAGCGGAAAATGCGAATAAGGTGAAGTGCCTCTTGGACTTTACCGCCCATCCCCGCGCGATTGCCGATCCGTGGTACACGGGCAATTTCGACGAGACTTTCCGCGATATTTGGGAGGGCTGCACCGCACTCCTTGCATATCTGTTTCCGAATGGGAGGGAAAATTCATGATAAAATTAAAGACCAATCTGCAACCTGCCGCGCTGTCGCAGGTGACGGTGACGGACGGTTACTGCAAGAACGCCCTCGAAAAGGAGGTTTCCTACCTGCTCTCTCTACAAGAGGGGAGATTGCTTGCGGGCTTCTGCGAGAACGCGGGGCTCAAAACGCCCTTCGTCCGCTACGGCGGCTGGGAGAGCGGGCTCATCGGGGGGCACACCCTCGGGCACTACCTCACGGCGGTATCGCAGGGGGCAGTCAACCCCGCCGTGCCCGAACCCGACCGAAAAAAACTAATCAACAAGATGAAGAACATCGTCGACTGCCTTGCAGAGTGCCAGAAGGCGGCGGGGCTCGGGCTTGTATGGGGGGCTCCTCCGGTCGCGGGCGGCATCGAGGCGCAGTTCGACCATGTGGAGCGGGGGGAGACGGACATCTACACGCAGGCGTGGGTGCCGTGGTACACCCTGCACAAAATTTTGGCGGGGCTTGTGGAAGCGTACAAGCTCACGGGGTATGCGCCCGCTCTCTCTGTGGCCGAAAAACTCGGCGATTGGGTGTATGAGCGCGCCTCTTCATGGGACGAAAAGACCCATAAAATTGTGCTCGAGACGGAGTACGGCGGCATGAACGACGCCCTCTATGAACTCTACTCGTTGACGGGCAAGCCCGCGCACGCCGTCGCCGCCCATCTCTTCGACGAGGAGGAACTCTTCGACCGCGTCCTCTCCATGGAGCCCAACGTCCTCGACGACTTGCACGCGAACACGACGATCCCCAAATTCCTCGGCGCGCTCAACCGCTATCTTACCCTCCACGGGGGAGAACTCAGCGGCGAAAAGGTGGACGCTTCTCGCTACCTTCGTGCGGCGGAGTGTTTCTTCCAAACGGTGACGACCCATCACACCTATGCGACGGGGGGAAATTCGGAGTGGGAGCGCTTCGGCAAGGACGATGTTCTCGACAAAGAGCGCACAAACTGCAACTGCGAGACCTGCAATGTCTACAATATGTTGAAACTTGCGCGCGGCTTGTTCCTCGCCACGGGGAAGAAGGAGTACTGCGACTACTACGACAACGCGTTCACCAACCAAATTCTCTCCTCGCAGAACCCCGAAACGGGCATGACGACCTATTTCCAGGCGATGGCGAGCGGCTATTTCAAGGTTTTCTCCTCGCCCGAGCAAAATTTTTGGTGCTGTACGGGCACGGGCATGGAGAATTTCACCAAGCTCGGCGACGGCATGTACTACCGCAACGTCAAGAGCGTGTTCGTGGAGCGGTATCTCTCCTCCGTCTATGAGGGGGAGGACGTCGCCCTTGCGCAGAGCGCGGATCTTCCCTTCGGAGAGGGAGCGACCTTCAAGGTGCTCAAGGCAAAGGAGCCGTTTTTGCTCTGTCTGCGCCTTCCCGAGTGGGCGGCGGGATATCCCGAGGCGATAAAGAACGGCGCGCCCGTCAAACTGCTCGAGGGGAGCGGCCATGTGACGGTGGCGGTGAAGGAGGGGGACGAGCTCACGCTGAAGCTCCCCGTGGAGATGGGCATGAAGGGGCTTCCCGACGGCGGAAACGCCTTTGCCTTCCGCTTCGGCGGCGTTCTGCTTTCAGCGGACCTCGGCAGCGACGACATGCAGACGGAGACGACGGGCGAAAACGTCACCATTCCCTCGGGAGAGCCGCGCGAGGTCACGGTCAAGGTGAACGACCTCTACGCTCTCTTCGAGGAGCCGACCAAATTTTTCACGCGGGAAGGGGAAAATTTTGTGATGAAGTCGGAGCCGCCGCTCACCTTTTCTCCCCACTTTAAGCGGTACAAGGAACGCTATGCGATCTATGTGCGGGTAAAAGAGTAAAAAAATTTCAAAATATTCTTTACATTTCACATAAAATGTTGTATAATGTAAAAAACGAGCGAGAGGGATGCCATGAGATCGCACGAATCGGAAGAGATGTATCTTGAAACAATTTTGCTTTTGAAGGAGAAGCGGGCGAACGTCCGCTCCATCGACGTCTGCGAGGAACTCGGCTATGCCAAGTCGAGCGTTTCCCGCGCGGTGGGGCTGTTGCACAAGAAGGGATACATCGAGATCGACGGGTCGGGCGACATCACGCTGACGGCGAGCGGGCAGAAGAAGGCGGCGGGGGTGTACGAACGTCACCGCGTCATCACCAAGGCGCTTATGGCGGTGGGGGCGGACAAGTCCCTTGCCGAGAGCAACGCCTGCCGCATCGAGCACGTCATCTCCGACGAAATGTTTGAAATTCTGAAAAAGTATATTGAGAATTGAAGAGAAAAAAGAACGCCGCGGCGCTTCCATGGAAGCGCCGCGGCGTTTGTCATATTATGTGTAGGTCATACCCAAGTGGGTTTTGCGGTATTCTCGAAGGCTTTTTCACCGACGGAACTCTGCGCCCCTTTATTGATGGTGATGGTTTGGAGCATAGAGCAGTTTTGGAATGCACCGCGATTGATAACCGATTCATTTGTAATAGTAACGGTTCGCAGAATAGAAGGGATGCAAAAACTTTTTGTTAGCTTTGTGGCGACAGCATCATAAGTTTGTTGGACGATTGTCCCTCCTTGATAGGAAGCAGTTCCAAAGATATATCCGAAACAAGCTTCAGAGGTGTCGCTGTTTCCTTTTTCACTTCCGACAAAAGGAAGGGTAATGCTTTTGATCATGGGACATCCGTTGAATATGCTTTCGCCAATGGAAGTTACGCTGTTTGGAATGATAAACTCACCTGCTTTTTCGGAATTGATCGACGATAGCGCGCTACACCCCTCAAAAGCATAGCTCCCAATCGTATCCACATTTTCATTGATTGTAAATTTTTTCAAAGAAATACACCCGCTGAACAAAGAATCGGGGATGATCGAAATGCTCGGCAAATTGATTTCTTCGATTTTGGAGCAATTTTTAAAACTGCTTGCGCCTACTTGAATGATGCCATCGTTCAACTCAATTTTTGTTAACATGGAACAATTCTGGAAAGCACCACGATTGAGAATGGATTCTTTTGTAATAGTAACGTTTCGCAAAGTAGAAGGAATGCAAAAACTTTTCGTTAACTTTGTGGCTGTGGCATCATAAGTCTGTTGGACGATTGTTCCACTTTGGTAAGAAACAGTTCCAAAAACATATCCGAAACAAGCCTCAGATGTCCCGCCATTTCCTTTCTGTCCTCCTACAAAGGGCAAAGTGATGCTCCGAAGGGAAGAGCAACCGTTAAACGCGCCTGCACCGATCGTCGTCACGCTTTCGGGAACGGTAATGGAAGTAATCGCGTTGCACCCTTTGAATGCGTCCGCGGGGATCGTGTCGATCGGGGTACCATTGCGCTCCGCGGGAATTGTAATCTCGCCCGAGATCGAAGTGCTCGCCGCTTTGATAGATGCGCCAGAATAGATAAAGGTGCCGTCGTTGTCCTCTTTGGGCTGGCTGTTGTTTCCGCTCGAACTTGACCCGCTGTTGTTGCCCGAGGAACTCGAAGAGCCCGAACTGCTCGAATTGTTGTTTCCGCTGCTGCTCCCGCTCGAACCGATACCGAAAAGTCCGCCGCAAGCAGTGAGGGCAAAGCACAGGCAAATCGCAAATGCGAGCGACAAAATCATGATAAACCGTTTTTTCATAAAATTTCTCCTTGTAAATAAATAAAAAATGCGCCAACCGAAGCTGACGCATACAAAATGCAAACTCCGGTTGTCGCCAAACAAACTTTATATATGGGACGGATTGGTGTCGTACATATATTGGAATTTGCAGTTTTGCAAAATTCTAATATGCACAACATAAGGGCAGGATAAACCTTCCCTGTTCCTATTAAAAAAACATAAAAAATCCTCCCATTGTCGGTTATAAAGTTTGTTTGGCATTTTCAGTATAGCACAAGGGCGCGAAGAAGTCAAGCGTTGCGCGCTTTTTGGCAAAAGAAAAAAGCGAAATCAATGTTTCGCTCTTTTCATTCGGTACGGCTGTTGCCGCTCGTTTCAATTTTTTGTCAATTTGTCCAAAAGTTCGAAGTAGTTCCCGAAGGTCTTTTTGCAGCATTCGGGATCTTTGATTTTTATCCCGTCCGCTTTGAGCCCGACGAGCGCAAACGCCATGGCGACGCGGTGGTCCCCGTAACTTTCGAGCGTCGCGGGGCGCACGGGCGCGGGATATATCAAAATGTCGTCTCCGCGGCATTCGCAGGGCACGCCGAGGGCGGTCAAATTGTGTAAAATCGCCTCCACACGGTCGCACTCCTGCTTGCGGATGTGCCCGATGTTTCTGAGAACGGAGGGGGTCGCCGCAAACGGCGCAAGCGCGGCAAGCGTCAGCGTTTGGTCCGAAAAATCTTGCATATCCACGTCGAACCCGCTGAAAGTTGAAATATTTCCGCCGTCCGCCACCATTCCCGCGGGGGCGTCGGTCACGGTTACCCCCTTTTCTTTCAAAACATCGAGCAGTTTCAAATCAGTCTGCCCGCAGTCGGGGTGCGCGCCGTGCACGAGCACCTTTGCCCCGCAGAGGAGGGAGAGGGCGTAAAAGTAGCACGCGCCCGAAAAATCGGGGGCGACCGCATACTCCTTCGCGGCGGTTTGGATGGGGAAGAGGGTAATTTTGTTCCCCGCGCGGGAGAAATCTCCGCCGAAGGCGCGCACAACGTCGAGGGTCGTCTGAATATAGCTTCCCTCCGTGCGGCTTCCCGTCAGAATAAGGGTGAGCGGCCTCTTTCCCACCGCGGCGGCAAGCAGAAGCCCGCTCGCATATTGGGTGCTCACGTCGGTGTTCACGGTGAGAGCGTCCGTAGAAATGCCGCAGCTTTTGAGGCGGAAGGGGAAATGCCCGACTTTTTCGCCGTATTCTATTTTTACGCCCTCCCTTGCGAGCACTTCCAAAAAGTCCATCGGGCGTTTTTTCATCTGGGGGGAGGCGTCGAGGTCGTATTCTCCCCCCGAAAAAGCGAGGACGGCCGTTAAAAAACGGGCGGCAGTGCCCGCGCTCCCCACATTCAAAGCCGCCTTCTTGCGGAACGCGGCAGTTCCGTGCACGCAAATTTTATCGCCCGCCCGCTCCGTGCCGATGCCGAGCGAAGAGAGACAGGAGAGCAGATCTTCGCTGTCCTGCCCGAAATTCCCGCAGCCCGAAAGCAGGGTGTCGCCCTCGGTAAAGGCGGCAAGCAGGAGGGCGCGGTTCAAGATACTTTTGGAAGCGGGGACGGAAACGGCGACGTCTTTCCGCGTCAGCCGTGCGCATTCGTAAATTTTCATAGGACAAGTATAACAAAAGCGGGGAAAAAGGTCAAACGATTGGTTGAAAAATCTCGCAAGGCGTGTTATAATAGGTGCCATGGAAGTGAAGATCGTGCGAAGCAGACGGAAAACGCTCTCGCTTACCGTCACGCGGGAGGGGGAGGTCGTCGTGCGCGCGCCCTACGGGGTGAGCAAGGATTACATCTCCCGCTTTGTCGGGTCGCACGCTTCTTGGATCGAAAAACGCCTGCAGGCAGTGGAGCAAAGACCCAAGCTCGACCTTTCAAACGGCGCGAACCTCTTACTCTTCGGAAGCGCATATACGATCGCAAGCGGCAGAACGCGCATCGGCGAGGGTATGATTTTTTTGCCCGAAGAGGGGAGAGAGAATGCGCTTGCCCGCCTCTTGAAAAAATTTTCTCTTCAAGTCATGGAGAGGGTCACCTCCCGCATTGCGAAAGAATACGGCTTTTGCTACCGCGCCGTTCGCATCTCCTCGGCGAGGGGAAGGTGGGGTTCCTGCAACCGCGACGGGGTGATCGCTTACACCTTCCGCGTCGCCTTTCTGCCGCCCGAACTCTGCGAATATGTCGCCGTGCACGAACTTGCGCACACCGTCGTGTTCAACCACAGCGCGGAATTTTGGGAAGTGGTGGGGGATATTCTGCCCGATTGGAAAGCGCGGAGGAAGGCGTTAAAGGCAAATCCTGCCATCGAATTTTTATAATTTTAATGTGTGCATAGTATTATGTGTGACATAATACGTACTATGTGTGACATAATTACTAATTTTTTGAGGGAAAATTATGCAAATTGTTGTCTATGGCCTCGGCATCATCGGGGCGTCGCTTGCGGCGGCGCTCAAAGCAAGCGGGCACACCGTCTTGGGAAAGAACAGAAGTAAGGAACCCGTCGAGATCGCGCTCTCCCGCGGCATGATCGACGGCGAGGCGGAGAGCTATGAGGGAGCCGAAGTGATCTTTCTCGCCCTTCCGCCCAAGCCCACCTTGAAAGAGCTCGAGGAGGTGGACTTTCCCGAGGGCGTTATCGTCTGCGACATCTGCGGCGTAAAGCGGATCATCGAGGAGGCCGTCTTTTCCAAGCCGCGCCGCTACCGCTACGTGGGCGCGCACCCCATGGCGGGCAAGGAGACGAGCGGGATCGCCTCCTCCGACCCTTGTCTCTTCCGCGGCAAAAATCTCATCTTGACCGTAAACGACAAGACGGACGGGGACGCGCTCCAAACCGTGGAGCGCCTTGCGCGGGACGCGGGGTTCGGACGGATTGTCCATACCACGGCAGCAGAGCACGACAAGAAGATCGCGCTCACTTCCCAGCTTGCGCACATCGTCTCCAACGCCTACATCAAGAGCCCCACGGCGAAGGGGATCGCCGGCTTTACGGGTGGCAGTTTTCAGGACATGACGCGGGTCGGCGGCGTGGACGAAAATTTGTGGAAGGACCTCTATTTTTACAATTGCGACAACCTTCTTGCCGAGATCGAGGGGCTTTCCGATCGGCTGAAAGAGTACGCAAAGGCCCTCAAAGAGGGGGACGAAGAGGCGCTTTTAAGCTGCCTTCGGGCAGGTCGGCACGCTTATGAGGCTTATTTTTCGGAAAAATAAGCAAATTTCTCTTTACTTTTTCCGAATTTTACGCTATACTTTCTTCATAGGAATTTTTATGTTCCGCTTCACTTTTCGAAAGGCTTTTCAAGGCTTGGTTTAATTTGTTTTTTTCGGAGGCATCATGAAAATTCAATATTTGGGGCATTCCTCTTTCCTTTTGACCTTCGAAGGGGGGACCCGCATTGTGACCGATCCGTTCGGGGACGTCGGAATTCCGATGCCGCCCGTCTCTGCGGATGCCGTCACGGTGAGCCATTCGCACTACGATCACTGTACCGTAGGCGGGGTGCGCGCGTCCGTCGTCCTCAACACGGAGGGCGTTTTCGACGTGGGCGGCGTGCACATTACTTCCGTTCTCTGCGACCACGACGATGCGGGCGGCAGAAAACGGGGAAAGACGCTCGCCTTCCGCTTCGAGGCGGAGGGGATTTCTGTGTTGCACCTCGGCGATATCGGCGAGCCCTGTTCTGCGGAGGTACTCAAGCGGCTCGGGCGGGCGGACGTTCTGTTTCTTCCCGTCGGCGGGAACTACACCATCAACGCGCACGAAGCCAAAACATATGTCGTGGGGATACGTCCCGCGATCTGCGTCCCCATGCACTACAAAGTGAAGGGGCTCACCGTGGATATTTCGGGCGCGGAGGAATTTTTATCTCTCTTCGGGAATACGAAAAGAGCGCAAACGCTCACGCTCTCCGAAAGACCGGAGGGTGAGACGCAAATTATCTTTATGGAGAGGACTTTTGATGTTAGATAAAGAAATGAGTCAGGAAATCGAACAGGAATACCGCACCTTTCTCGGCAGCTTGCCGCTTCCCACTCTGCGCATTTTGGGCAGAATGAACGGCGTGCCCACCGATCGTTCGGGGAATAAGACCGTTCTCGTAGACGGGATCGTGGATATCCTCATGGGGCGGTCGATGCCGGTGCCCCGTTCGGGCAGAGGCGCGCCCGTCAAACAGAGCTATATCGACCCCTCCGTCATCCAAAAACTCAGCGACATCCGCCGCAAGGGGGAGAAGGAGGTCAAACCTCCCATTCTCGAGGTGGCGAGCGAGGGCGAGAAGGGGTACTATGAACAGCCGACCTGCTCGGGGATCCTCGAGATCATGCAGAGCGGCTACGGATTTTTGCGCGCCAAGAACTGCCAGCCGACCAACGGAGGGGACGTGTTCATCGCCGCGCCCATCATCCACTCCCTCAAATTGCGTGAAGGGGACTTTGTCGCCTGCATTCCCAAGCCCCGTCTCAAAAACGACTCGGCGGCGATCGGCGAACTTCTGAGCGTCAACGGCCGCCCCGTCGGTTCCTATGAAGAGCGCCTCTTCTTCGACACCCTCACCGCGGGCTATCCCAACGAGCGCATCACCCTCTCGGAGGGAAGCGACGTGCTCTCCCTTCGCCTTTTAGACCTGTTCGCACCCATCGGCAAGGGACAGCGCGCCCTCATCATCGCCCCGCCCAAGGCGGGCAAGACCACTCTTTTGAAGGACATCGCTCGCGCGATCTCCGAAAATCACAAGGAGATCGACGTTATCGTTCTGCTCATCGACGAGCGGCCCGAGGAAGTCACCGACTTCCGCTCGAGCGTCGATACCGCCGAGGTGATCTATTCCACCTTCGACGAAGGAGCCGACCATCACATCCGCGCGGCGGAACTCACCATCGCGCACGCCAAGCGGCTTGCGGAGCTCGGGCGGGACGTTGTGATCTTGCTTGACTCCCTCACCAAGCTCACCCGCGCCTACAACTATATGACGGAAAGCACGGGCAAGACCCTTTCGGGCGGGCTGGACGCGGGCGCGTTCGCCGAGCCCAAGCGCTTCTTCGGCGCGGCGCGCAACACGGTGGAGGCGGGGAGCATCACCATTCTTGCGACTGCGTTGGTGGACACGGGGAGCCGCATGGACGACGTCATCTACGAGGAATTCAAGGGCACGGGCAACAGCGATATCTTCCTTTCGCGGGAACTTGCGGAAAGGCGCATCTTTCCCGCCGTCGATCTGCGCCGTTCGGGAACGCGCAAAGAGGAACTTCTCATGCCGAAAGCAGAGCTCGCCGCCGTGTACAAACTGCGCGAGCGGGGGCTTGCGGAGAGCACGGAGGGGATCCTCGACATGATGAAAAAGACGCAGAACAACGACGAGTTCGTCACTCGCCTGCCCGAGTGGCTGAAGGTGTATAAGGGAAATTAAATTTGTAAAATAAGAGCGGCGGCTCCGCAAGTTTGCGGAGCCGCCGCTTTCATCTTTCAAAGTTATTCTTCGTCGATGGGCCTCACCTGCAGATAGTAGGCAATGCCGAACACGACGATGGAGAAGAAGTACACCGCGGGAAGAATGACAAAGGTCATCAGCTGTCCCATATCGGCGAAGTCGGCTCTTGCGGCGAGCGCGACGATGAGGATTACGATCACGCAGAGCGCATAGGCGACGATGGTGTTGACGAGCAGATTTCCCGTCTTTCTCAGTGACCGTTCGCCGAAGCGGTTGATGTACATCAGGAAGGTCACGAGCAGAAGCGCAAGTCCCGTTCCCCAGATGAAGTAGGGGTAGAAGCGGGGGAGCTTGAGTTTGCTCTGGAAACCGAGCGCGATGCTTCCTTCCGCAAGGCAGAGCAGGAACACGACGAGTGCGCTGAAGAAGAGCGCCTTTCCGCGGTGGACGAGGCTTTCGGACTTCACAGGCTCTTCCTTGTGTCGCCCGCCCGAGGTCGTGATCCGGATGCCGTCCTGTGCGGCGAGGGATTCGAGATCGTAGAAGTCCACTCCGTCGAGCGGCCGTCCCGTGTACACCCGTGCGGGTTTGGGCTCGGGAGCGGGCTCGGATGCGGGCATGGGAGCGGGCGCAGGAGCGGGGGCGGGAGCGGGTTCGGGCGCAGGCATGGGAGCAGGCGCGGGAACGGGGGCAGGGGTAGGCGCAGGGGCAGGTGCGGGAACAGGTTCCTCCTGCGGCAGCGCGCTGTTGTAGAGATTGCGGATGATCGAGCGGTATTCCCGTTCCGCCTCGGGTTTGGAGACGTACACATAGTCCTCCGCAGACGTGGGTTTTTCGTAGTAGTAACTGCCCTCGTTGCGTTCCTCGCTCGGACCTCCGTTTACGAGATTGAGATAATTTTGGTGGATGATCTGCTGTTCGCGGTGGCGGTAAAGCCGCTCATCCTCTTCGCGGATGCGGGCTTCCTGCTCCGCGAGCTCGCGCTCATGCATTTCGCGGAACTCCGCCGCCTGGTCGCGCAGCCGCTGTTCATAGCGGGCGCGTTCCTCGGCGAAGGGCTCCATTTCACGGATGCGGGCGTTCTGCGCTTCCTTCTCCTGTGCAAGCGAGAGGGCGCGCGCCCGATCCTCGTCCGTGGGAGCAAATAAGGTCTCGCTCGCGGATTGTCTGCGCTGTTGCGCTTCGAGAAGTCTTTGCGCCTGCTCCTCCGCTTCGAGGCGGCGCTGCTCTTCAATCTGACGGATCCTTTCCTCTGCGGCGAGGCGCATTTCCTCCTCGGCAAGACGCTGAAGTTCCTCTTCGGAGAGCGTCTCTTCTACCGTTTCGGGCTCTGCCGCCGTCTCGGGCTCCGTTGCCGCTTCAAGAACTTCGGCGGGCGCTTCGGGCTCCGCCGCGGCTTCGGCTACGGACTCTTCTACGGGCTCTGTCGCGGCTTCGGCTACGGGCTCGGCTTCGAGCTCCGCCTCGGGAACTTCGGCTTCAACCGCTTCGCTCTCCTCGGCGGCCTCCTCTGAGGGAGCGGCCTCTTCAGACGTTTCGGGCTCTGCCTCTTCCGCTGCGAGCTCGGCGGTTTCTTCGCGGCGGCGTTCCTCTTCGGCGAGAGCAAATTCCCGCTCGAGGAGCTCCTGCTCCCGCTTGGTGCCCGCCTCTTCCCTTGCGCGGAGCACTTCTTCGCGCACGCGGAGGGACTCTTCGTATCTTGCCTTCTCCTCTTCGAAGGCGGCTCGCTGTGCGGCAAGATCGTCCTCCGTCTCTTCGGGAAGGTCGTCAAGGTCGTCCTCGTCGCGGTCGGGCACGCGGGAAGTGGACTGCTTGAGCACCCGCATGTCCACTGCGGCGGGGGCGGGCTCGGAGAAGTCGAACTCCTTGTCCGAGATTAGGCTGTCGATCACGGTGCGGGAGTATTCCCACTCCGTCTGGTTGCGTTCGGAGATCTCCTTTCCCGCGTCGGTGAGGGAGAAATATTTTCTCCTGCCGCCGCCCACGGACCCTCCCCAATAGGAGGTGATGTAGCCGTCCTTTTCCAACCGCTTGAGGGCGCTGTAAAGGGAGGGCTGCTTCATGGTGTACTGCCCGCGGCTCTTGTGCTCGATTTCGGAAATGATCTCGTAGCCGTATTTATCTCCGTCATAGAGAGAACGGAGAATGATGGTGTTGATGTGTCCGCGTATGAGATCGGAACTGATTGCGAGCGATTCGTCCTTCTCTTCCTTTTCCTCTTGCTTGGGCTCTTCTGATTCCTCGGGCTCCTCTTCGGCTTCGGCGGCGGGAGACTCGGGCTCCTCTTCGGCTTCGGCGGCGGGAGACTCGGGTTCTTCCTCGGCTTCCGCTTCGGGCTCGTCCTCGAATTCGACTTCGGGTTCTTCGGGCTCTTCCTCGAACTCGGGTTCGTCATCGAATGCTACCGGAGGCTCTTCGTCCTCGAATTCCACTTCGGGTTCTTCGGGTTCGTCCTCGAACTCGGGTTCGTCATCGAATGCTACCGGAGGTTCTTCGTCCTCGAACTCGACTTCGGCTTCCTCGGACTCTTCCTCGAATTCGGGCTCTTCGTCCTCGAAGTAGACGCCGTCGGGGTCCTCATCGGAAAGGAAAGGGGAGACAAGGGGCAAACCGCTCTCTTGGGAGCCGTCGCGATCCGCATTATCAATGGGCTCGTCGTCGTCCCCGTCATGGTCAAAACGGAAAAAATCTTGCTCCATAAACGTTCTCCTTGGTTTTCTGGCAATATTATACAACACATTTTCGTATTTGTCAAGTATGCGAAGTACTATGTCAGACAGAATTCTGCTATTTTTTCCATATTTTGTGTATTTTGTCAGACATAATTTCATAGATATAGGGAAATGGGGCTCATCAAGACGACGCTATTCATCGTGGGGACGTGCATCGGCGCGGGCTTTCTGTCGGGCGCGGAGCTCGTCCGTTTCTTCCGCGTGAAGAGCGTATTGCCCGCCCTTGTGTTGTCCTTTCTTCTCTTCTTCGCGCTCACCTCTCTCTTCCTTTTGCTTGGGAAGCGGCACGGGGGATATACAAAGACCATGGGGGAGCTCTTCGGCCGCGGGGGGAAGTGGATGCGCACGGTCATCTCGCTGCTCTCCTTTGTCCCCTGCGCGGGCATGCTCGCGGGCTTAGACGCGCTCGCGCCCAAATTTTCTCCTCTTCTCTCCCTCTTGGGGCTCGCCGCCGTCCTCCTGTTTTTGCGGAAGGGGACGCGCGGGATCACCCTTCTCAACTGCATTCTCGTGCCCGTGCTCGTCGCCTTCGTGTTGATCTTCGCGCGCGGCGGGACGCTTGTCTCTCCTCTGCCCGCGGGGGCGGGAATGGGCGCGCTGTATGCGGGCATGAACGTTCTGCTCGCAGTACCCGTCCTCCTCGACGTCGGGGCGGAGGCGGAGCGTCCCGTTCTCTCGGCGCTTTTTGCCTCTCTTCTCATCTTCCTCTGTGCGTGCGCGGTGCTCGGCGCAATCTTTCGGGAGGGGGAGAGCGCCGTCGGTGCAGAGCTTCCCTTCCTCTGCGCCATGCGGGGGAACAAAATATTCTACGTCGCCTCGGGGCTCGCCATCGTCACCTCGCTCGGCTCTGCGCTCTATCCGCTTCTCGCCCTCTGCGAGGGGCTCCCTTCTCCCAAAACCAAAAACGCCGCGCGGGGGGTTGTGCTCGCTGCGGCGTTCGGTCTGTCGAGATTGGGTCTTTCGGGCATCGTCCGTCTGCTCTATCCCGCGCTCGGGGGAGTGGGACTTGCCTTTTCAATTCTTTGTATTCTTTACGAGTATCTTTTCGAGAAGCACCACGAGGAAGTACATTCCCGCGGCGAGCGCACAGAGAATGACGGTCGCCGTCATCACAAGGTCGAGTTTAAACACCTGCCCGCCGTACACGATGAGATATCCGAGCCCCGCGCGGGACACGATATATTCGCCCATGATCGAGCCGATCCAGCTCATGCCCACGGCGACTTTCAGCATGGAGATAAATGCCGCGCGCGATGAGGGGATGACGAGCTTTGTGAGGATCTGCAGCTTGCTTGCGCCCATGGAGCGAAGTAGGAGCAGTTTGTTTGCGTCCGTCTCGAGGAAGGCGGAGAGCATGTGCATGATGACGACGATGATGCCGACAAGGATGGTCATGAACACGATCGCCTTGCTTCCCGTCCCGCACCAGATGATGATAAGCGGCCCCATGGCGATCTTGGGCAGGGCGTTGAGCACCACGATGTAGGGCTCGAGAATGCGGCGGAGCATGTCGCTCCACCAAAGGAGGAGGGCGATCGCATACCCCAGCGCGACGGCGGCGAGAAAGCCGATCACCGTTTCAAGCAGGGTGACGCCGATGTGGTAAAAGAGGGTCCCCTCCGCATAGAGCGAGCCGATGGTCGCGGCGATGCGGGAGGGGGAACTCACCAAAAAGGGATCCGCCCACCCCAGCCGCGTGGAGAGCTCCCAGAAAAGGAGAAAAAAGAGGAGGAGCCCCACGCGGAGGGATTGGACGACAATGAGTCTTATTTTTCTTTTTTTCCGCCACTTGAGGTGCTCGGCGGAGAAATTCGTGTTTTTCATACGTTCAACTCCTTCCAAAGCAGTTCGAACCATGCGGAGAACTGCCTGTTTTCCCGCCGTTTGAGGGGATCGGTCTCCTCAAAGTCGAGGGCGTGGGTGTGCGCGACGCGGGCGGGGCGGTCGGTGAGCACGATCACGCGGTCGGCAAGAGAAATCGCCTCGGAGATGTCGTGCGTGATGAGAAGGGCGGTCTTTTTCTCCCTGCGGATGATTCCCGCAACGTCCTGCGTCACATTGAGCCGTGTCTGATAGTCGAGCGCAGAAAATGGCTCGTCGAGGAGCAGGATGTCGGGCTTTATCGCGAGGGTGCGGATGAGCGCCGCCCGCTGCCGCATTCCCCCCGAGAGCTCGGCGGGGTAGCTCCCCAAAAAATCTTTGAGCCCGTACTTTTCGGCAAGCGCTCTCGCCTCCGCCCTTGCCTCGGGGGTGAGCTTTTTTTCGATCTCGAGGGGGAGCAGGATATTTTTCTCGATGGTGCGCCACGGAAAGAGCTCGTCGCGCTGTAGCATGTAGCCGACGCTCCCCCGCCGTTCGACTTTTCCCTCCGAGGGCGCGAGCAGCCCCGCGGCGAGGGAGAGGAGGGTGCTCTTGCCGCAGCCGGAGGGTCCGATCATGGCGACGAACTCTCCCTCCTCCACGGAGAAGCTCAGATTCTCGGTCGCCACCGTCTCCCCCCGCACGGTGTGGTAGATGAGTTTGACGTTCTCGAACGTCAGAATTTTCTCTTTCATGATGTTTTTCCTTTGAATGCGGCGGTATCTAAGGGCGTTTTTGGGTTATTTGAGACCTTCAAACGCCTCTTTTGCGAAAGAATTGTCCACGAGCTTGGAAAAATCGCCCCGCTCGGGCAGCTCGCCCGCCGCCTCGATGATATCCTGCAGGCGGTCGAAGCTCGCTTCCGTCATCTGCATATTCTTCTGCCATGAGTCGATGCGGATATAGCTCTTTAAGCTCGTCGTGATGGAGGCATAGGAGGTGTCGGGGAATTGTTTGTAGAGGTAGGTCGCCGCCTCGTCGGGGTCGGCGGTCACGGCGTAGTCGATTGCCTTCATGATCGCCCGCAGGAATCCTTTGGCGGTATCGCCGTTCTTGTCGAGCCAGCTCCGCTTGGCGATAAAGGAGGTGTAGGGGACCTCTCCCGAGGCGTCGCCCACCGCCGCAACGATGTAGCCCTTGCCCTCCGCCTGCACTTCGGAGGCGGTCGGCTCGAAGATGGTGCAGTAGTCGGCGGTGCCCTCGAGGAAGGCCGCCGTCATGTTGTTGAAGGAGACGTCGAAATTGAGGTTGATGTCCTCCTCCGTGAAGCCGTTTTCCTTGAGCACGTACTCAAAGGTCATGGCGGGAACTCCGCCGCGGCGGCCCGCCAAGATCTCCTTCCCCTTGAGGTCGGTCCACTTGAAGTCGGGCTCTTCCTTTCTCGAGACGAGGAAGGAACCGTCCCGCTTGGTGAGCTGTCCGAACACGGTGGGCACGTCTCCCGTTCCGCCGAGGAGCACATAGAGAGCCGCCTCGGGTCCGCAGAACCCGATGTCCGCGTCTCCCGAGAGCACGGCGGACATCACCTTGTCTGCGCCGCCGCCGTTGGTGAGCTCGATCTTCAGACCCTCTTCCTCGAAATAGCCGAGGGAATCGGCGAGGTACATGGGCGCATAGAAGATGGAGTGCGTCACCTCGTTGATGCGAAGCGTCGTTATCCCGCCTTCGGTCTTGCCGCAGGCGGAAAGGGGGAGCAGGGCAAAGAGTCCTGCCGCAAACAGCGTAAGTATTTTTTTCATAGCCTTTCTCCGAAAATTTTAGGATAATATATCCTATGTCGCGGCGGGAATAATTGACAATCGGGCGCGAAAGGGATATAATGGAAATAATCGCGCTCATAAAGGTGAAAGTATGAAAGAAATGCAAACGACGTACAACCCCAAAGATTTCGAGGACCGCATCTATACGGATTGGATGGAGGGAAAGTATTTCCACGCGGAGATCGACCCCAAAAAGGTGCCGTTCACGGTGATGATGCCCCCGCCCAACATCACGGGCCAGCTCCACATGGGGCACGCGATGGACGAGACCATGCAGGATACCGTCGCCCGCTTCAAGCGGATGCAGGGGTATTCCGTCCTCTGGCTCCCGGGGACCGACCACGCGTCGCTTGCGACCGAACATAAAATCGTCGAAAAACTCCGCAGCGAGGGCACGAGCAAGGAAAATTTGGGCAGAGAGGAATTTCTGCGCCGCGCTTGGGCATGGAAGGAGCAGTACGGCGGCACGATCATCGGCCAGCTGAAAAAGCTCGGCTCCTCCTGCGATTGGGACAGACTCGCCTTCACCATGGACGAACGCTGCTCCAAGGCGGTGCGCGAGGCGTTCTGCCGCCTCTATGAAAAGGGGCTCATCTACCGCGGGAGCCGCATCATCAATTGGTGCCCCGACTGCCGCACCGCGCTCTCCGACGAGGAGGTCGCTTACTCCGAGGACAGGGGCAGTTTTTGGTATTTCAACTATCCCGTGAAAGACTCGGAGGAGTGCATCACCATCGCCACCACCCGTCCCGAGACGATGCTCGGCGATACGGCGGTTGCCGTCAATCCGAATGACGAGCGGTACTCCCATCTCGTTGGCAAGACCCTCGTTCTGCCCCTCGTGGGGAGGGAGATCCCCGTCGTTTCCGACGACTATGTGGACGTGGAATTCGGCACGGGCGCCGTGAAGATCACCCCCGCGCACGACCCCAACGACTTCGAAGTGGGGCTTCGCCACAACCTGCCCATGATCAAGGTATTGAGCGACGACGGCACCGTCAACGAGGAGGGGGGAAAGTTCCAAGGGCTCGACAGATACGAGGCGCGCAAGCGCATCGTTGAGGAGATGAAAGAAAAGGGGCGGCTCGTCAAGATCGAGCCGCACACGCACAACGTGGGGCACTGCCACCGCTGCAATGCGACCCTCGAGCCCATCGTCTCCAAGCAGTGGTTCGTCCGCATGAAGCCGCTCGCAAAGCCCGCCATCGACGCGGTCGTCAAGAACAAGACAAAGTTCACCCCCGACCGCTTCGCCAAAATTTACTTTAATTGGCTGGAAAATATCCGCGATTGGTGCATCTCCCGCCAGCTCTGGTGGGGGCACCGCATTCCCATTTGGTACTGTTCCTGCGGCGAGGTCATCTGCTCCCGCGAAACGCCCTCCGTCTGCCCCAAGTGCGGCGGCACGGACTTAAAGCAGGAGGAAGATTGCCTCGACACATGGTTCTCCTCCGCGCTCTGGCCTTTCTCCACCCTCGGCTGGCCCGAGGAGACCCCCGACTTTAAATATTTCTATCCCACCGACGTCCTCGTCACGGGGTACGACATCATTCCGTTCTGGGTGATGCGCATGATGTTCTCGGGGATCGAGCACACGGGCAAAGTGCCTTTCCGCGACGTCCTCATTCACGGCCTCGTGCGGGACGAGCAGGGGCGCAAGATGAGCAAGTCGCTCGGCAACGGCATCGACCCGCTCGAAGTCATCGAAAAATACGGCGCGGACTCTCTCCGCCTCTCCCTTCTCACGGGCGTCGCCCCCGGCAACGACACCCGCTTTACCGAGACAAAGGTGGAGTGGGCGCGCAACTTCATCAACAAGGTATGGAACGCCTCCCGCTTCGTCCTCATGAACGCAAAAGGGGAAAAGGTCCCCAAATTCGAAGAGATCAAATTGCAGCCCGCCGACCGCTGGATCATCTCTCGGCTGATGTCCACGGTGCGCGAAGTGACGCTCTCCATGCAGAAGTACGACCTCGGCATCGCGGCGGACAAGCTCACCGACTTTGTTTGGGAGGACTTCTGCGATTGGTACATCGAGCTGAGCAAACCCGCTCTCTACGGCGAGGACAAGGAGCGCAAGCGCGCCCAGCTCGGCGTGCTCATGTATGTGCTCGAAAACACCCTTAAACTGCTGCACCCCTTCATTCCTTTCGTTACGGAGGAAATTTACGGCTACCTGCCCGGGGTCAAGGGCAAGATCATCGCGGCGGACTACCCCCGCTACAACACCAAGTATTCCTACAAGAAGGAGGCAAAGGCGTTTGAGGGGGTCATCGACCTTATAAAAACGGTGCGCGCCATGAAGGTGGCGGTGAATTGCCCGCCCGCCAAAAAGGTGCACCTGTTCCTCGTCACCGAGCAAAAGCGGCTCGTCTGCGTCAACAAAAACGCCATTTTGCGGCTTGCGGGCGCGAGCGAGATCGAATTTATCTCGGACGGCGCGGACGCGGGCGAAAAGACGGTTTCGCAGGTATGCGAACTCGGACACCTGTTCGTGCCGCTCGGGGAACTCGTCGATCTCAAAGAAGAGCGCGCGCGGCTCGAAAAGGAACTCGAGCGCGTGGAGGGGGAGATCGCCCGCGCAGGCGGAAAACTCGCCAACAACAATTTCATCGCGAAGGCTCCCAAAAAAGTGGTGGACGACGAGCGCGCCAAGCTCGAAAAGTTCATCGATATGAAGAAGAAGATCGAAAAGCAACTCTCCGACCTTTAAGAAAAGAGAGCCCCTTTCTTCTCTCGCCCTCCCCCAACTCGTTGGGGGAGGGGTAGGGGAGGGGGCTCCTTTCTAAAATGTCACCCTGAGCGGAACGGAGTGGAGTCGAATGGGTCTCCACCTTATTATAATAAAGTGAGATTTCTCCACGCGCTTCGCTTGGTACTTCGCCTACGGCACGAGGAGCCTGCGACGAAGTAGCCGTAACGGAAAGAACGCAGTCCGACGCGGTAATTCCCCGAGGGAATCTTGCTACGTCCAAGTGCGTTCAAAACCAAACCCGAACGTACAAAGATGCCTTCGCGGACTTGCCTAAATGAACTACGTAAATACATTACGGCTCAGCATGACGCGAACAAAGCACGATAGAACGTGCGCGCGGGCCCCCATATATAATAATGTAAAGCCCCGCGGCGTGCGGGACTTCTTTTTTGCACTTTTATCTAATTTTTTCCAAACGATTGACAAATTCGGCAAACAATGGTATGATGAAGCCGAGAAAGGGAATGCTTTCTGTGAAAGAGGTTTTCATGAAGGATTTTATCGTCAACGATGAGGAATCGCTCAAGCGAGCGATCGCGCGGGTGCGTGCCGCGCAGGAAAAGTTTTCCGTCTACACGCAGGAGCAAGTCGATAAAATTTTTTACGCGGCGGCGGTCGCGGCGAACAGGGCGCGCATTCCGCTCGCCAAACTTGCGGTAGAAGAGACGGGCATGGGGGTCGTGGAGGACAAGGTCATCAAAAACCACTACGCCTCCGAATACATCTACAACGCCTACAAAAACGAAAAGACCTGTGGCGTCATTGAGCGGGACGAACACAACGGCTACACTCGCATCGCCGAGCCCATCGGCGTGATCGCGGCGGTCATTCCCACCACAAACCCCACTTCCACCGCCATCTTTAAGTGTCTTTTGTGCCTAAAGACCAGGAACGGGCTCATCATCTCCCCTCATCCGCGTGCGAAAAAGAGCACCATCGAGGCGGCGAAAATCGTGCTCGAGGCGGCGGTCAAGGCGGGCGCGCCCGAGGACATCATCGGTTGGATCGACTTTCCCACCGTCCCTCTTTCGGGCATGATCATGCGGGAGGCGGACCTCATTCTCGCAACGGGGGGACCGGGCATGGTGCAGGCGGCGTATTCGTCAGGCAAGCCCGCGCTCGGTGTGGGAGCTGGCAACACGCCCGCCGTCATCGACGAGACTGCCGACATTAAGCTCGCCGTCTCCTCCATTTTGCACAGCAAGACCTTCGACAACGGCATGATCTGCGCCTCCGAGCAGTCCGTCATCGTCCATAAAAACATCTACGACGCCTTTAAGAAGGAGATGCAGTACCGCGGCGCCTACATTCTCTCCCCCGAAGAGACGGAGAAGGTGCGCAAGACCATCATCATCAACGGCGCGCTCAACTCCCGCATCGTCGGGCAGACAGCCTGCACTATCGCAAAACTTTCGGGGTTCGAAGCGCCCGAGGGTTCGCGGGTGCTCGTCGGCGAGGTGGAGTCGGTCGATCTTTCGGAGGAATTCGCCCACGAAAAGCTCTCGCCCGTGCTTGCGATGTACCGCGCCGAGGATTTTGAGGACGCGGTGAACAAGGCGGACCGCCTCATCCGCGACGGCGGGTTGGGGCACACCTCCTCCATCTATCTCAACGTCGAAACGGAGCAGAAGAAGCTCGAATATTTCCGCGAGCGCATGCGCACCTGCCGTATCGTCGTCAACACGCCGTCCTCGCAGGGCGGCATCGGAGATTTGTACAACTTCCGTTTCCCGCCGTCGATGACCCTCGGCTGCGGCAGCTGGGGCGGCAATTCCGTCTCGGAGAACGTCGGCGTCAAGCACCTCATCAACATCAAGACGGTAGCGGAAAGGAGAGAAAACATGCTTTGGTTCAGAGCGCCCGAAAAAGTTTACTTCAAACGCGGCTGTCTCCCCCTTGCCTTGCGGGAGCTCGGCGCGGAATATCATAAGAAAAAGGCCTTCATCGTTACGGACTCCTTCCTGTTCGAGAGCGGCTTTACAAAACAGATCGAAAAAGTGCTCGCCGAGGAGGGGATCTCCTTTGCGACCTACTTCAAAGTGACTCCCGACCCCACCCTCGCGTGCGCGAAAGAGGGGCTGGAGCAGATGAAAGCGTTTGCGCCCGACGTCATCATCGCGGTGGGCGGCGGCTCTCCCATGGACGCCGCAAAGATCATGTGGGTGCTCTACGAACACCCCGAGGCCGCCTTCGAGGACATGGCAATGCGCTTTATGGACATCCGAAAAAGGGTCTATTCCTTCCCCAAGATGGGCGAAAAGGCACTGTTCGTCGCTATTCCCACCACGGCGGGCACGGGGAGCGAAGTCACCCCCTTCGCCGTCATCACCGACGAAAAGACGGGCACGAAGTACCCGCTTGCCGACTATGCGCTCATGCCCAACATGGCGATCGTGGACGCAGAACTCATGATGAATATCCCGAAAGGGCTCACTTCCTGCGCGGGGATCGACGCGGTCAGCCATGCGCTCGAGGCGATCGCCTCCGTCATGGCGACCGACTTTACCAACGGGATCGCCAAGGAAGCGCTCAAAATTCTGTTTGAATATCTGCCCCGTGCCTACGAAAAGGGGGCGCACGACGCGGTCGCACGCGAAAAAGTTGCGAATGCGGCGACGATGGCGGGCATGGCGTTTGCGAACGCCTTCCTCGGCGTCTGCCACTCCATGGCGCACAAGCTCGGCTCCTACTTCCACATCGCCCACGGCATGGCGAACAGTTTGATGCTCGAGCAGGTCATCCGCTTCAACAGCAGCGAGGCGCCCGCTAAAATGGGCACCTTCCCGCAGTACGCCTACCCGCAGTGCCGCGCAAGGTACGCGGACGTCGCCCGCTATTTAGGGTTGAAAGGGGAGACGGACGAGGAGCTCGTCGAAGCGCTCATTAAAAAACTGTTGGAGCTCGCGGATGCGATCGGGCAACCCAAGACCATCAAAGAAGCATTGGAGGGGAAATTTACCGAAGAGGAGTTCCTTTCCAAGCTCGACGAAATGACGGAGGCGGCGTTCGACGACCAGTGCACGGGCGCAAATCCCCGCTATCCGCTCATGAGCGAGATCAAGGAGATGTATTTAAACGCTTACTACGGAGCAACGCGGAAATGACCGTAAGGTTGGTTGAATACGGAATTTCAGCTTCCCCATAAACTCTTCCGTCAGTGCCAAATAGGAAGAGCGGGGGAGAGCGGCACAGTTTCGGCTGTGCCGCTTTTTCGTGCGAATAAACGGCGTTATTTGCCCGTTAGCATAGTACTATGTCAGACATAGTACTATGCTAACCCCCGAAAATCAAAAAGAAAGGCGCCCGACTCGGGCGCCTTTCAAAAATACTATGTAATTACAGAGGGGAGACCACGATCTTGATCTTTGCCGAAACGCCCTCGATAAATTTGACTTCCACCTCATACTCGCCCACGTTTTTGATGGGCTCTTTGGTGACGATCCGCTTTTTGTCCACTTCATAGCCGAGCTCTAAAAGGGCGGAGGAAATCTTTTCGGTGGTGACCGAGCCGAACACCTTGCCGTTTTCGCCTGCGCGGATGGAGACGGGCACCGTCACGCCGTTGAGCTTTGCCGCAAGCTCCTTCTGCGCCTTGATGTTTTCCGCCTTATGAAACTCGTCCGCATTCTTCCGCTGGTTGATCTCGTTGATGCCCGAAGAGGTGGCGATCTCCGCAAGCCCCTTTTTGAGCAGGAAGTTTTTCGCATAGCCGTCCGAGACTTCAAGGATGTCTCCCTTTTTGCCGCTGCCTTTTACGTCCGCCTTGAGAATGACTTTCATGATTTTCTTCTCCTTTTGGTATATTTTAACAGAGCGGCGGGGGTTTGTCAACCTTTTCCGATAAAATTACAAAAACGGCGCAAAATAGGGGAGAAGGAGGGGAATATGGAACAGATCAACAAGGGCGTTTCCTGCGGCGTCACCGAGTGCCGTTTCAATCAGGACGGCATGCACTGCGAGCTCGACAGGATCCACGTCGGCAACACCTGCGACTGCGAACACTGCACCTGTTGCGACAGCTACCAAAAGCGCAGATAAACCGCATAAAATAAGCGGGTTTGCGCAAGATGTCTGTTGGCGGGAAACCGCTTTCAGATAGAGCTTTTGCATGACGGCGCGTCTTGCAAAAGCGCGGGGGACGCCTCTTGGCGTCCCCTTAAATTTTTGCGTTTGCAATTTTGGGCGTTCCTCTCAGCCGCATTTTTCGTCTTGAATTTTCATAAAATACCCCGTGAAAGCTCAAAAAATCGTCAAAACGGGCCTGCCCTTCCTCCTCGCCGCGGCGCTTATTTTTGCCTGCGCTTTCTATCCCAAAGAGGAGGAGACCCCTTCTCCCGTCCGTCAGGTGGTGCGGGTGTGGAACGTGGACACCTTCGAGGGCGGCAAGGGCTCGCGGACCGCCTTCTTAAAGTCGGTCGCGCGGCGGGTGGAGAAAGAAACGGAAGGGGTGTATTTCCTCGTCCTCTCCCTCACGGCGGAGGGGGCGCGCACCGCCTTTGCGGAGGGGAACTTTCCCGACATGCTCTCCTTCGGGATCGGGCTCTCCGAGTTTGCGGAAATTTCCTTGCCCCTTCCCTACTCCTTTGCGGGCGGGGAGATGGGGGGAAAGACGCTCGCCTATCCGTGGTGCGCGGGGAGGTACTATCTCTTTTCCCTCTCCGACGATTTCAAGGAGGAGGGCACGACTGCGATCTCCTGCGGGGGGAGCAACCTTCCGAAGGTCGCCGCCTCGCTCAGCGGGATAGAGGGAGAGGAACTTTCTTCTCTTACCGCCTACACCGCCTTTTTGAATGGGAAGTACCGCTATCTTCTCGGCACCCAGCGGGACATCTGCCGCTTTGAGGCGCGGAACGTCACCGTCTATCAAAAGCCGCTCGACGGCTATTGCGACCTCTACCAATACATCTCCGTCCTCTCCGCCGAAAAGAAGGGGGTGTGCCTTGCCTTTCTCGAGGAACTGCTCTCCCCAAAGACGCAGGAGACGCTCTCCTCGCTCGGCATGTTTTCGCTTCAGAAAACGGCGGCAGAGCGCACATCGGGGGCCTTTCTCTCGGAGGAGGGGAGGGCGGCGCTTCTCGGCGCGGTGCAGGATGGAAAAAATCTTGAAAAATTCTTGAAAAGTATTTGAATTCGCCGTCAAAGTATGGTAGAATAAAAGGAGATTAAAATGGAGCAGTTTACGGACCTTCCCGCGCGGTTCCCGAAAATCGGCTGGGAGAGGGGGTTTTCCTTCTCGCGGCACACCACGATCGGCTGCGGGGGGACCGCCGTTCTTGCCGCCTCGCCGGAGGATACCGAGAGCGCGGCGGAACTGCTCGTCTACCTACGAAAGAGGGGGATCCCGCACTGTTTTTTGGGCGCGGGCGCGAATGTGCTCCCTTCGGACGGCCCCTTTGAGGGGGTCGTAGTGCGGTTCGGGCGGCTGAAGACGCTCTATGCGGACGGCGAGACCGTGTTCGCGGGAGCGGGCGTCACGGGCGGCGCACTCCTCCGCTTTGCGTGCGCGCATGATCTTAGCGGGTTCGAGGCGTTCACGGGCATCCCCATGACGGTCGGCGGGGGAATTACGATGAACGCGGGCGTTGCGGAAACACATTTTTCGGACGTCACTGCAACGGTGATCGGCATCGAAAGGGGCAAGATTGCGACCTTTTCCCTCCGCGACTGCGCTTTTTCGGAGAAATTCAGCATTTTCCAGAGCGGGATCGCCGTCACGGGCGCATACTTAAAGGGGAGGCCTTCCTCTCTGCAAGAAATTTCGCGGCGGCTTGAAACGTTCCGCGCAAAGCGGGCGCACCTTCCCAAGGGAAGGAGCATGGGCTGTGTGTTCGTCAACCCCGAGGGGGATTCGGCGGGGCGGCTCATCGAGCAATGCGGGCTGAAGGGCGCGCGCGTCGGCGGGGCGGTCGTCTCAAAGGAGCACGGCAACTTTCTCCTCAACGAGGGAGGAACTTCTGCGGACGTCTCCTCGCTCATCGCCCTCGTCAAACAGGAAGTACAGCGCAAGACGGGCGTCTTGCTCCGCGAGGAGATCCGCCGTCTCCCTTGAATTTTTACATAACATTCCGAGAACAAAGGCATGAAACTGACAGCAGACTTACACGCACATACCAGATATTCGGACGGCCATTGCACGGTGGACGAGCAGGCGGCGCGGGCAAAAGAGCTCGGGCTTGCCGCTTTTGCGCTCACGGAGCACGGCTATTCCCACCTGATTTTCGGCTTGAAGCGCAAGGAAAAGGAGCGCTATACCCGTGAGATCAAGGAAGCCGAGAAAAAATACGGCGTGAAAATTCTGCTCGGCGTCGAGGAAAATATCCTCGGCAGAGAGGGGACTTTCGCCTTGAGCGATAATGATTATGCGCAATTCGACCTTCTTCTTGCGGGGTTCCATGTCATGAGCAGTCACGAGAGCTGGCGGGATTGGCGGAACGGCTGGCGGGGGTACCTTGGCTACAACATGGGGCTTCACCTCAAGGGGAGAATCGTAAAGGACCAGACGAAGGCATACATCAACACCGTCAAGAAGAACCCCGTGGACATGCTCACCCACATCAATTTTCAGTGCTTTGCCGACGCGCTCGAAGTGGCGAAGTGCTGCGCCGACTACGGTACTTACGTGGAGATCAGCGGCAAAAAGACCCACTTTACGGACGAGGAACTTTGCGACATCGTGCAAAAGACGAGCGCGCGCTTTTTGGTGAATTCGGACGCCCATTCCCCCAAGCGGCTGGGCGACATTGCGCTTGCAAAGGAGCAGATCGAGCGGGTCGGCGTGCCGCTTGAGCGCATCGACAACATCGACGGCAGAATGCCCGTGCTGCGCCTTGCGGAGTATAAAAAGAAAAATCTATGAACTTTACGCAGGAAATCAAACGGGAGCTCACGCGGCGCGCGCCGCGCACGCGGGAGGAGGGGATTGCCCTTCTCTGCGGCGTGTTGGACGCGGGCGGCAGAAGGGAAAACGGGGGCTGTTTTCTCTCTCTTGAGAGCGAGAGCACGGCGGAATATCTTCTCGCCCTTTCGGAGAACGTCGGCGGCGAAATGACCCTGACGGAGGCCTCGCTCGATCCCAAGCACGGCAAGGACAAGCTCACCTTCTTCCTTGCGGGCGAGTGGACGCTCGGAGAGGAGCGGACGGAGGAGGAGCGGATCGCCTACCTCAAGGGCGCCTTTCTCGGCGGCGGGAGCTGCACCCTTCCCCGCGCGGGCAAAAAGACGGGCTTTCACCTCGAATTCGGGCTCTCGGCGGCGAGCGGGGAGCGCTTTCCGCAGGTCTTGGACGAACTGCAATTTGTGTACGGCGTCACCGAGCGCGGTGACAGGACGGTGGTCTACATCAAGAGCCGCGAAGCGATCTCCGATTTTCTCTCTGTTTTGGGAACGGAGAATGCGCTTGCGCGCTTCAATGAAGTTTCCGCACAGCGGGAGGAGAACAACTATGAAAACCGTGCGCTCAACTGTTCCTCGGGGAACGCGGACAGGGCGGCGATCGCAAGCGTGGAGCAGGTGCGCGCCTTCTCTTCGCTCAAGCGTTCGGGGAAGCTGAACGAGCTTCCCGCGGCGCTCCGCGAGGCGGCCGAGGCGCGGCTCAGCGATCCCGCGCTCTCCCTCGGCGAGCTTGCCGAAACGCTGGGCATCACCAAGTCCTGCCTAAACCATCGCTTTCGCAAGCTCATGGAGTATTACAGAAAAGGTTGAACCTTGCTACTGAAGCGCAGCGAACGGAGTGGAGAAATCGCTATCTCTTGCCCACCCCTTGAGGGGTGGGTGGCACGAGCAACGCGAGTGACGGAAGGGGTGTCGTAAAGATACAAACACCCCCTCAGTCACTTCGTGACAGCTCCCCCTCAAGGGGTAGCCAAGGATTTTGAATTGTCATTTCGTCCCGCCCGTATGTTCTATGTTGCCTACGTCTCGTGCCGCCTTTCCCAATATGTCATTTCGACCGAAGTGAGCGCAGCGAACGGAGTGGAGAAATCTTTATATTATTTAACACTAAGGTTGAGATTTCTACTTCGTCACTGGCGCTCCTCGTGCCGCGCTTAGAGAAACAGAACTGCGCGCGGGGCGACAGGCTCGAAATGACATTTTGGAATGGTTTTGCGCATACCCTTGCTGTTCCACCGATAAAGGACAAGCGGCAAGCAAACGTGTGAGTGAAATCTGCCGAAACGGGCTTCGCCCGTTACGACGAAATAAAAAAACTGCAATCAAGTGAAAAGAATATTCAAGCAGGTGCTTATTCCAAAACACGCCGAGAAAAGGCAAGGTTAGAAGTTGTTCTATTTTACGCCGAGCGGCAAAGAGGAAATTTTATTTTTACGCCGAGCGGCGTAGGCGGAATTCACTTCCGCCGTGAAGCGCCGCACGACAAAATATATCACGACGTTTCTT
>CANQPO010000019.1 GCA_947625695.1 uncultured Clostridia bacterium
CTGGTTGATTGATAGTCCAATAGCAAGGAACTTCCCGAGGGGCAACCCTCGGGAAGTTCCTTATTTTCGCCCCCTCCCGGGAGGGGGGTAGGGGGGTGGTGTCCTTGCCCCCTCCAAGGAGGGGGGTAGGGGGGTGGTAAACACAACTAACTACAATCTGGTTGATTGATAGTCCAATAGCAAGGAACTTCCCGAGGGGCAACCCTCGGGAAGTTCCTTATTTTCGCCCCCTCCAAGGAGGGGGGTAGGGGGGTGGTGTCCTTGCCCCCTCCCAGGAGGGTTCGTTGGGCTCCCCGTCGTTCTAAATTACGTCACCCTGAGCGTAGTCGAAGGGTGACCGCATTATAATAAGGACATGTTTCGACTACGCTCAACATGACGTGATTTAAGAATGGCCCACCCCCTTAGTCCCCCTCCAATGGAGGGGGTTATAAAGCGGTGCCCCCTTTCGGCACTGCGTGCCACTTTCCCCCGCTGCGCGGGGGACAGCTTTTTCGCCCTCCCCCGCGCATCCGCGCGGGGGAGGGGTAGGGGAGGGGGCAGCTCTTTGGGTTCGGGGTGTTTTTACTTGCTAATTTTTGCAAAGTTTGCTATACTGTTGGCATGGACAATAAACCATTCATCGATAAAGTCAAAATTACCGTCAAGGCGGGCGACGGCGGCGACGGAATGAATTCCTTCAAGGCCTATAAGGGCAAGCCCGCGTGCGGCCCCGACGGCGGCGACGGCGGCGACGGCGGCTCCGTCTACCTCGTTGCCGACCGCAATACGACCGACCTCCTCGCCTTCCGCTTCACCTCCAAATTCTTTGCAGGAAACGGTGAACGCGGCGGCTCCAACCAATGCACCGGTAAGCGCGGCGAGGACGTCTTTATCAAAGTCCCCTGCGGCACCCTCGTGCGCGACTTTGAAACGGGCAAAATCGTCTGCGACGCCTTCGAGGACGGCGAAAAGATCCTCCTCCTCGCGGGCGGAAGAGGGGGCAAGGGGAACGTTCGCTTTACCACCGCGCGCCGCCATGCGCCCGATTTTGCGCAGAAGGGGGTCGCCACCAAGCCGCACGTCCTCATCCTCGAAATGAAGGTCATCGCCGACGTGGGGCTCGTGGGTTTCCCCAACGTGGGCAAGAGCACGCTTCTCTCCAAAATTTCCGCCGCAAAACCCAAGATTGCCGACTACCACTTCACCACTCTTTCCCCCAATTTAGGCGTGGTGAGGTACTACGACGAGAGCTTTGTCGCCGCCGACATCCCCGGGCTCATCGAGGGCGCGAGCGAGGGGGCGGGGCTCGGGCACGACTTTTTGCGGCACATCGAACGCACCCGCATGATCGTGCACGTGATAGATGTCGCGGGCGTGGAGGGGAGAGACCCACTTGACGATTTTGCCGTCATCAACGATGAGCTTAACGCCTATTCCGAAAAACTTGCCGCGCTTCCCATGATCGTTGCCGCAAACAAGTGCGATTGCTTCGGCGCGGAGGAGAATTTGAAGGCATTCCGCAAAAAGTATGGGAAGAAGTACCGTATTTTCCCCATTACCGCCTTAACGGGGGAGGGGACGGAGGAGCTTGTGCGCGCCTGCTGCGAGCTCTTGGCGACCTTGCCGCCGCAGGAACGCATCCCCGCCGACGAGGACTTTGCGCTCGAGACGGACGAGGGGCTCACGTGCGAAATTTTTGTGGACGACGGCGCGTTTGTGCTGACGGGCGGGCTCATCGAGATGCTCTGCCGCAACGTCGTGATGAACAACCCCGACTCGATGATGTACTTCCAGCGCGTGCTCAAGTTGCGCGGCGTGTTTAAACAGCTCGCCGACATGGGCTGCAAAGAGGGGGATACCGTCGTCGTCGGCGAAACCGAATTCGAGTTTGTGCCGTGAGAGGGCGTTCTTGCCCTCCCCCGCGCGAATGCGTGGGGGAGGGGTAGGGGAGGGGGCGTTCTAATTACGTCACCCTGAGCTTGTCGAAGGGTGTCCGCATTATAAAAAGGACATGTTTCGACTTCGGCTTGCGCCTTCGCTCAACATGACGTGATTTAAGAATGGCCCACCCCCTTAGTCCCCCTCCAATGGAGGGGGTTATAAAGCGGTGCCCCCTTTTGGCACTGCGCGCCACTTTCCCCCGCTTCGCGGGGGACAGCGTTCTTGCCCTCCCCCGTGCATCCGCGCGGGGGAGGGGTATGGGACGTATTTTACAAGGAGAAAATGTTATGTTTACATCCAAACAAAGAGCGCACCTAAAATCGCTCGCAAGCACCTTAAAACCCATCGCGCAGGTCGGCAAAGAGGGGCTCTCCGATCACCTTCTGAATGGCATTTCAGACGCTTTAGAGGCCCACGAGCTCATCAAGGTCAACCTCCTCCCCGCCGCAGGCGAGGATAAGGACAATCTCGCCGCAAATATCGCCGATTTGCTCGGCGCGGAAGTCGTTGCCGTCATCGGCAGAAAAGCCATCTTTTACAGACGTTCCGGCCGTGAAAACTTTGAACATATCGAGTTTTAGGTTCACGCGTTTCTTTTCTCCCCCCCCTTGCCCACCCCTTGAGGGGTGGGTGTCTCCAAAGGAGACGGAAGGGGTGTCAGTCGAAAATAAACGCCGTGAGGAAGGGGGGGGAGCGGTTTAACTTAGTTGGCCCTCGCGGTCGTTTCATCGGACACTAAGCCGCAGGTATGCGGCAAATTGGGTGCGCTTATGGAAAAGCGTGGTTTTCCAACGCGCAGTAATTGAGGAACATGCCCCACCCCCTTAGTCCCCCTCCGTGGGAGGGGGTTTCACCTTACTATGCTTGATATGTCATTTCGACCGAAGCGAGCAACGCGAGCGGAGTGGAGAAATCTCGCCTTATAAGGGCTCCCGAAAAAGATTGCAAAGCAAGATTTTTTGGGAAGAGGAGCCACCGCACGCAAATAGAGCTTTTCGTAAAGAAAAGCGTGAAAAGCGTGCGTGCAGCAACGAGCGGTAGAGATTTCTCGACAAGCTCGAAATGACATTGAGGACGCCCCCCCACCACCTGCTAACGCGGGAGCCTCCCCCTTGAAGGGGTAGGCCTTTTCTCCCGAATAAAAATTTTTTTGCCGCAAGGGCTTGTATTTCCTGCCAAGATGTGGTAAAATGTCTTTGAAATCAAGTCCCCGTGGGGATAATTTATGGAGGAAAATCACAATGCAATATTCTCGTGAAGTGGAAGAGATGTGCTGTGTTGCGAAGGGACCCAAACACGATCCCGCTCCCATTCCCGAAGAAGGAAAGTGGATCGCGGCGAAGCAGATCACCGACATCAGCGGCTTCACGCACGGCATCGGCTGGTGCGCGCCGCAACAGGGCGCTTGCAAACTCACCCTCAACGTGAAGCAGGGCGTGATCCAGGAGGCCCTCATCGAGACGATCGGTTGCTCGGGCATGACCCATTCCGCGGCTATGGCGGCGGAGATCCTGCCCCATAAGACCATTCTCGAAGCGCTCAACACCGACCTCGTGTGCGACGCGATCAACACCGCCATGCGCGAACTCTTCCTGCAGATCGTCTACGGCAGAACGCAGTCCGCATTCTCGGACGACGGGCTCGTCGTCGGCGCAGGGCTCGAGGACCTCGGCAAGGGGCTCCGCTCGCAGGTCGGCACCATGTACGGCACCGCCGCAAAGGGCGTCCGCTACCTTGAAATGGCGGAGGGCTATGTCACCCGCCTTGCGCTCGACGCGGACAACCAGGTCATCGGCTATGAATTCGTCTCCCTGGGCAAAATGACCGACTTCATCAAGAAGGGCTCCGAACCCAACGAAGCATGGAAGAAGGCGATGGGGCACTACGGCAGATTCGAGAAAGAACAGGGCGCGGTGAAGTACATCGACCCTCGTAAGGAATAAGGAGGTGTATCATGGCTCTGTTTGAAGGTTATGAAAGAAGAATCGAAAAAATCAATGCCGTTTTGAAGGAATACGGCATTTCCTCCGTGGAAGAGTGCAAGGAGATTTGCCTCTCCAAGGGAGTGGACTGCGACAAGCTTGTGCGCGGCACCCAACCCATCTGCTTTGAAAACGCTGTTTGGGCTTACACCGTCGGCGCGGCGATCGCCATCAAGAAAGGCTGCACAAAGGCTGCCGACGCGGCTGCCGCCATCGGCATCGGCCTGCAATCCTTCTGTATCCCCGGCTCCGTTGCCGAGAACAGAAAGGTCGGTCTCGGGCACGGCAACCTCGGCAAGATGCTCCTCTCCGAGGAAACGGACTGCTTCTGCTTCCTCGCGGGACACGAGTCCTTTGCGGCGGCAGAGGGGGCGATCTCCATTGCGATGAACGCGAACAAGGTGCGTAAAAACCCGCTCCGCGTCATTCTGAACGGCCTCGGCAAGGACGCCGCGTTCATTATCTCCCGTATCAACGGCTTCACCTATTGCGAGACGGTGTTCGATCCCTACACCGAGACGGTCACCGTCACCAAGGAAGTCCCTTATTCGGACGGTCCCCGCGCGAAGGTCAAGTGCTATGGCGCGGACAACGTTCCCGAGGGCGTCGCCATCATGAAGCTTGAGAAGGTGGGCGTTTCCATCACGGGCAACTCCACCAACCCCACGCGCTTCCAGCACCCCGTTGCGGGCACCTATAAGAAGTGGTGCACCGAGAACGGCGTGAATTACTTCTCGGTCGCCTCGGGCGGCGGCACGGGCAGGACCCTTCACCCCGACAACATGGCGGCGGGTCCTTCCTCCTACGGCATGACGGATACGATGGGCAGAATGCACTCCGACGCGCAGTTCGCGGGCTCCTCCTCCGTGCCCGCGCACGTCGAGATGATGGGCCTCATCGGCATGGGCAACAACCCCATGGTCGGCGCAACGGTCGCGGTTGCGGTCGCCGTCCAGGAGGGAATGAACAAATAAAAAATTGCCTGAATGAACAAATTTTTTTAGGGTCTCCGCAGGCGCGGAGACCCTAAATTTTTTGGTGCGGGTGGATATTTTTTCCGATTTTTCCGAAATTGCCCGCTTGATTTCTCCGCTCCGTTGGGGTGGTAATTTTTCTCTCTACCATATGTTGTGATGCAAACGCGTGCAAAAAATTTCACGAATTTTTCATTTTATCTTGCTGAAGTTTTCCGAAAAAATTTTTCCGCCTCCGCCCAAAAAAGGTTTTTTTGTTTGCGGCTTGCATAAATTGTTTGAAACTTTCTTTTTTTTCGCGCGTTTGGAAACGGCGTCTTTTTTTCGCAAAAATTATTGAGAGAAATATTTCATTTTTTTGGAAATTATACGAATAATCACAAAAAATATAAGAAATACTTATATCCCCTATAATGAATAAACGTGAATATTATCACGTTTTTTTCACGGTTTTTGCATAATCTCTATCTATAAGGAAAAGGCATGTATTTTTGCCCCGTAGAAATGCTTGCAAAAAAATTTCCCATCGGTTATAATAGAACAGCATAATGTTCGCAATCAGATAATTACGCGGAGGTAAATAAAAGCATGAAGTCCAAAAGGAATCTTCTTCTCGGAATGTCCGCATTGATACTCTCCGGCACAATGGTCGTTTCGGCGGTGCTGCCCTCGTTGCAACAGCCCGAAAACGAAGTGGTTGCCAGCGGAGCCGAGAAAGGGACGGTGACGGAGTTCACCGGCAAGGTCGATTTCGATATTTCCCAATATTTCGACAGTTCCGTCGTGGAGAAACTTCCCGAGACGGTGATCGCAGACCAGGAGATCTCGGTCATTCTGAGCCTCGACGAGAAGACCGTCCTCGACAAATATAATGCGCTTGACGATCCCGATATGACAGTCGGGGAATTTGCCGCGTCCCGCGAGGGCAAGGCGGTTTCCGCGTCCATCGAAAAGAAGAGCAACGAGCTTTTGAGAAAGCTGGGAAACGCAGGCGTAAAATACGAGGTCGGCGACCGCTACGACACCCTCCTCGGCGGCGTGGAAGTCACCATCAAGGCGAGCGCCTTCAGCACCCTTTGCAATGCCGTAAAGGGCAAGGCCGCCGTCATGGTCGGCGAAGTGTACGCGCCCTGCGAGACGCAGGTCGTGGAGAACACCGTCAACGTAGTCGAGTCCACGGGTATTTTCGACAGCTCCGATTCCGATTACGACGGCACGGGCACGGTCATCGCCGTGCTCGATACGGGGCTCGATTATACGCACTCGGCATTCTCCATGGATAAATTCGACGCCGACCCCGAAAAAGACGTCATCACCATGGGTTCTTTGCGCACGGTGGTGGGGCAGCTCGAAGCCGCCAAGACGACCCCCGGGCTCACTCCTTCCAACGTCTTTATCAGCCGCAAGGTTCCCTATGCCTACGACTACGCAGACAAGGACGACGACGTTGCGCCCATCAACAGCGACCACGGCACCCACGTCGCGGGCGTGATGGTGGGGAATGACGACGTGATCCGCGGCGTCGCGCCCAACGCGCAACTCGCCGTCATGAAGACCTTCTCCGAAAAGCAGGACGGCGCGAAGACCTCGTGGATCGTCGCTGCGCTCGAGGACTGCGTCACGCTCGGCGTGGACGTCATCAACATGTCCCTCGGTTCGGCCGCGGGCTTCTCGAGAGAGACGGATGACGACATCCGCTATGCGGTGTACGACAGGATCAAGGAGCAGGGGATCAGCCTTGTCGCCGCCGGTTCCAACAACTACAACGCGACCTTCGGTTCGGAGAAGAACGGTAACCTCGGGCTCACGAGAAACCCCGACTCCGCGACCGTCGGCGCTCCCTCCACCTACGACGCGGCGCTCTCCGTCGCCTCCATCAGCGGCGTAAAGACGCCCTATCTCAAGCTCGGCGAGACGATCATCTACTTCACCGAGGCTTCGGACAGCGCGGCAAAGCCCAAGGACTTCGTCGAAGATATCTTAAGCTACGGCGTGCAGCAGGGGACGGTCCCCGCGGGCGTCGATAGCTATGAGTTCGAGTACGTCGTTATCGACGGTATCGGCAGCGCGCAGAACTTCGTCGATTATGAGGACGAATTCGGCAACCCCAACGGCGAACTCAACGGAAAGATCGCCCTCATCAAGCGCGGCCAGACCAACTTCGAAGAAAAGGCAAGTTTGGCGCGCGATCACGGCGCGGTCGGCTGCATCATCTACAACAACGTCTCGGGTAACATCTCGATGAACGTCGGGCACCTCGGCAACTACCCCGTCTGCTCCCTTTCGCAGGACGACGGCGAGCTCCTTCTCGACACGCCCGCGGGCGACAGAAAGATCGTCATCAGCCGCAGCCAGAAGGCGGGTCCCTTCATGTCCGACTTCTCCTCGTGGGGCCCCGCGCCCGACCTCAGCATCAAGCCCGAGATCACGGCGCACGGCGGCGATATCTATTCCGCCATCCCCGGGCAGAGCTACGACAGAATGTCGGGCACTTCGATGGCGTCCCCCAACCAGGCGGGCGTCACGGCGCTCGTCCGCCAATACGTGAAGGAGACCTTCCCCACCTACGATCCCGTGCAGGTCACCGCGACCGTCAACCAGATCATGATGTCCACCACGGATATCGCGTACAATACGAACGGGCTTCCCTTCTCCGTCAGAAAACAGGGGTCGGGACTTGCCAACCTCACCAAAGCCACGAAGTCTCCCGCCTATTTGCAGACGTTTGACAGAAAGACGAACGAGATCATGGATAAAGCCAAGATCGAACTCGGGGACGATCCCGAAAAGAACGGCATTTATACCATGAAGTTCAACATCGTGAACTTCGGAAGTTCCGAACTCAAGTTCGACGCGGACGCCATCGTCATGACGGAGGGCGTGAGCAACGAGCTTACCTACAAGGGCGACACCACCGTGAGTGAAAAGGGGTATCTCCTTGAAGGCGCGGGCGTGCAGGTCGCCGACACCCAAAACTGCACCCATGCGGACAATACCGTCACGGTCGGCGCAAGGCAGACGGGCACCGTCACCCTCGTCGTCACCCTCACTTCCGAGAACAAGAGCTACCTCGACGCTTCCTTTGAAAACGGCATGTATGTAGAGGGCTACGTCACGCTGAAGGCACAAAGCGGCACCTCTTACGATCTGAACGCGCCCTTCCTTGCCTTCTACGGCTCGTGGGCAGATCCGCCTCTCTTTGACCTCGACTATTTCGCAACCAATGCGGATGAGCTCGACGACACCAAGGAGACTCTCGAAAAGACCCTCCCCGACGCCTATGCGACCCGTCCCATCGGCACCCTCTACGACGACTATATCTCCTACCTCGGTTCCTATCCTTTCTTGCAGGACCCCGCGTCCACGAGCAAGGTTTCTGCGGACAGAGACCACATCGCGCTCACCAACCAGACGGGCGAAGACGGCGGCATCAACGCCATCGGCAGCGTGCAGGTAGGACTTCTGCGCGGCGCGAAGAGAATGGTCGCGACCGTCACCGACACCACGACGGGGGAGGTGATCTTCCAAAAGGAAGAAGCTGACATCTCCAAGTCCTATAACTACGGCGGCGCGATCTACGGCATGAGCTACGACGTCGATTTCAGCGCGGCGGAGTATGACCTCAAGAATAACACCGAATACCTGTTCACATTGACGGGCTACATCGACTACGGCGACGGCAGCGTTGCCAACAACACCTTCGAGTTCCCCTTCTATGCGGACTTCACCGCTCCCATTGTCACAGGCGTGGAGTACACCTATGAATACGACAAGGATACCGAAACGAACAAACTGTTCGCCAACATCAGCGTGTACGACAACCACTACGTGCGCGGCATGGTCCCCGGCTATATCGCTTACAGCGAACCCGGTTCGGAGGCGCAGTACACCCTGTACGGCTTCGGACGCTACGTCATGCCCGTGAGCGGCGAACGCAACTCCACGAGCGTCGTGCAGGTGGAACTCACCGATTACCTCCAGCAGATCAAGAGCTCTTCCTATAATAATAAGAGCTTTATGGTTCAGCTTTACGACTGCGCGCAGAACATCTCCACCTACGAGCTCACCATTCCCGACAACATCGGGGAGATCAAGTTCAACGAAGAGGAGATCCGCCTCTCGCCCAACGAGCTGTATAACCTCAACCCCGTCATCACTCCTTCGCAGGATAAGGCGTGGGCGGAGAGCATCAACTACACCGTTGCCGATCCCACGATCGCGCGCGTTGTCAACGGCAAGCTCATCGGCTTGCAATCGGGCACTACGACCCTCACCGCAACGAGCAACCGCAACAGCAACGCCACCGTGACGGTGCCCGTGCGCGTCCTTGCCGACGGGAAAGAGGGCTTCAAGAACTTCGACCGTCCCATTGCGGAGAACTTCCGTCTCACGGGATATGAAGTCAAGAAAGTGTACTACTTTATCTCGAGCGACGATCGCGACCTCGGCGCGGATGAAGCGGGGCAGGACGTCGTGTTCTCGGGCTCTACCTATTCGCTCAAGATGCTTCCCTCCGAGTCGGTGAAGATCAACTACGACTTGAGAGGGTACTTCGACGACAGCAACTACAAGGTGGAATTCACGAGCAGTAACCCCACCGTTGCGGAGGTGACTGCGGATGGCACGATCACGGCAAAGAACGTGGACAACAGCGGCAACGCGCTCAATACCGAGCGCACGACGACCGTCTCCGTCCGTCTGCTCATGCTCGATCCCGCCACGGGCGAGTTCAAAGCGACGACCACGACCCGTACTATTTATATTACTGTAAAGGCACCCTATGAGACAAACGGTCCCTACCTTCTCGGCTATAAGGGGCTGGGCGGAAAGGTCACGATCCCCGAGGATCTTGGCATTACCGACATTCAGGCGTTTGCATTCTCCAACTACGACCTTGTTCCCAAGGACCTTTCCGCGGGCGATGAGATCAACGACGAGGACCCCTACTACAGCAAGCAGTGGTTCATCGGCGATAACACCATCACCGAGGTGGTGATCCCCGAAGGCGTCAAGACAATCGGCATGTATGCGTTCGCAAATTTGACGGCGCTCCGCTCGATCACGCTGCCCTCCACCCTCACAAAGATACAGGCGGGCGCGTTCCTCGGGTGCACCTCCCTTGCGCAGGTCAGCTTCAGCAAGGAGAACAATCTGCAATTCATCAATCTGCGCGCCTTTGAGGGATGCACGAAACTTGCAAGTTTCGAATTCAATTCCATCGTTGCCATCGGCGACAGCGCGTTCCAGGATACCTACCTCATCAACGTGCGCCTTCCCGCCACCACCCAATCCATCGGCGCGGGTGCGTTTGCAGGGGCGTCAAATCTGAAGAGCGTCTCGATTGCGGCGAGCAAAGTAAAGGTCGGCGCGGGTGCGTTCAACGGCTGCGCGATCCAGAGCATGGAACTCAACGCCTCCGTTCTTCCCGCCGAACTCTTCGAGGACTGCGGCAGTCTTGCCACTTTAAAGATCGGCGCGGACGTCGAGGTCATCGGCGAATATGCGCTCAGAGGCACGAGGATCAATAAACTCGAATTAAACCCCGAAAACAAGAGCTTCGACGTGGGAGGAAACGGTCAGTATCTCCTTGAAAAGGGCACGCAGAAGATCGCGCTTGCCGTTCCCACAATGATAAATCTTACCGATAGCAATATCACCGAGATCGGCGTGGGCGCATTCTCGTCCGCGGAGGGGCTCACCTCGGTCACCCTCTCCAAAGTGGACACGATAGGGGACTATGCGTTCGCAGGGTGCAATTCTCTCCTCCATGCAACGTTCGGAAAACTCAAGAGCGTGGGCGATTACGCCTTCTACCGCACCGGCATCACCGTGTTGCCTCAATTCGAAAACGGGGTCACGATCGGCGAGCGCGCCTTCTCGTTTGTCAACGTCACGAACATTTCGATCCCTCAGGACGCGCAGCTCGGCGACTATGCCTTTGCGCAGGATTTCAACGTAACGACGGTCAATGTAGAGGACGGCGTCACGGTCGGCGCGGGTGCGTTCTTCGCGAACCCCGAGATGAAAACGGTCACAATCGGCGATAATGTTGTGATCGGCGAAGGTGCCTTCTCCGCGGTCGATACGGTCACGGGGTACGAAGTAATGCTCGCTTCGGGGCAATACGCCATGTATAACAACAGCAATCTGCCCACCTATATCGACCCCTATGTGTCTGCGCTCAGCTCGCTTACGATCGGCGAAAACGCTACGATCGGCGACTACGCTTTCCAGGGCGCGGGCGCGGGAACTTACAGCTATAACCGCGCGACCATCGGTGCGCAGCTCACGACGGTGAACCTCGGCGCGGGCGCGACCATCGGCGCTTACGCCTTCAGCGGCTGCCATTACCTCAAGGATATCGATCTTTCCAAAGTCAAGTCCATCGGCGCCTACGCCTTCTACGGCGAACAGCCCGAATATCTCAACTTCGCCGACGTCGGCTTTGCGGTCGTGCGCGTGAACCCTTACGGTTCGTCCATCGAGAAAGCGGATCTCTCGGGGCTCGAGGCGGAGGACGGCGCTCCTCTCGGCGCGGGGGCGTTCGCTTACAATGAAAAACTTGCAGACGTCACCCTTTCCGAAACGGTCGCCGTCATCCAAAGCGAGGCCTTCCTCGGCTGCACTGCGTTGAAAGAGATCGATCTTTCGAACGTGAGCACGGTCGGTGCGGGCGCGTTTGCGAACACCGCGCTCAAGAATGTGACTCTTTTTGAGGAAGGCGCGGCAATCGGCGAAGGAGCCTTCTACGAGGCGGCGGAATTGGCAACGGTCGGCAATCTCGACAAGGCGATGTACATCGGAAGCAGCGCCTTCGAGGGCACCGCGCTTACAGAGGCGGACGTCTCGGATGCGGTCATTCTCGGCAGCTTTGCCTTTGCGGATTCCGCGGTGAAGAAAGTCACCCTCGGCGCGTCTCTTGCGGAGATCGGCGAAAATCCCTTCTCGGGATGCCCGATCGGCAACTTCACCGATGCGAGCGGAGCGACCACCTTCGACGTGAGCGAAAGTGTGAAAGTCATCGACGGTGTGCTCTACGGCTCCTGCCCCAACGGGCTCGTGCTCACCACCTACCCGAAGGGAAAGACGGAAAAGAGCTTCAAGATTGCAGACAACGTCGTGCGCGTCGGCGCAGAGGCGTTCCGCGGAGCGGATGTGTTCGCAGTGGAACTCACCCGCCGCGTTGCGGCAATCGGCGACAAGGCGTTCTACGAATGCAATAAGCTCGTCGCCGTGTCCTTCTCGAGCATCGAGGCTCCCATCCTCGAAGAGCAATACGATTCCGTCTTTGCAGACGGGCTCGACGAGAACGGCATTCCGCTCTATCTCTCCCACAACCTCGCCTATTTTGTGAACAGCAACAATGCCCAATTCGGGCTCAAGGTCGTGGACTTCCAGATGTGGAACGCCGATCCCACAAGCGTGCTGTTCGGCGCGAACTTTGTGGCGGAGATCGGCACCAAAGAGGGGAGAGCCGTGCATGAAGCAAAGACCCTCCTCATGGTCCGTCCCATCAACGGCACGGGATATGACAACTTCATCTACAACCAATATTTCGATCTGACGTTGGACGGTCCCACCGCAACGAGCGACGAAGCGCAACGGGTTATCGACCTCATCGCCGCACTTCCCAACCCCGTTTCTCTCGCAGATGAGGAGATGGTGGTATATATCAGAAGTCTCTACGACGCACTCAATCCCGACCAGCAGGCTTGCGTGTACAACGCCAACCTCAACGTGCTCATCTCGGCTGAAACGAGAATTGCCTTCCTGCACGCGCAGGAGACCCCTCCCGTAGATCCGAACGATGAGGAACCGGCTTCCCTCCTTTGGCTGTATATTGTAATCGGCGTCGTCGGCGCCGCAGCGATCGCAGCGGTTGTCGCAGTGCTCGTGCTGAGAGGCAAGAAGGGCCCCAAGAACGGGGAAGAAGTTCCTGCGGAAGGGACTCCTTCGGAAGAGGAAACTCCTGCAGAAGAAACTCCTGTTGAAGAGGAAGCTCCCGTAGAAAAGGCTTCTGCTGAGGAAGAGGCTTCCACGGAAGAAGAAGCTCCCGCGGAAGAGCCCGCGGAGGAGAGCGAGGAAACCGAGGGTACGGAAAAGACCGAACAAAAACCGGACGAAGAATAATATGAAAAAGAGGACGAAAATCATTATCGGACTTGCCGCACTGTGCGCGGGGACGCTCATCCTCGGCGCATGCAGTTCGAGCGGCGGACCCTATGAGAACTACGCCAAGGAGGGGTTCACCTTCTCCGTTTGCTACGACGCGAACGGCGGCAAGACCGCGGGCAAGGACGACACGAAAGTCGTGGATACCTATCCGTATGAAAGGGTGAAAGAGGGTGTAAAACTCTACGCCCCCGACGATACGCAGCGCGGCGCAGGCAACGTGTTCAACGTGGAGCGGAGCGGCTACTTCCTCGCGGGGTGGTATGCGGTGCGCAACCCTCGCGTAGATGAGAGCGGAAATCCGCTCGACGAAGAGGGGAATGTCTGCACCGAGGCGCGCGACCGGCTCGACGCGGGCGGCAATCCCGTGTATGACGACGACGGCAACGTACAAAAGGCCTACTATTCGGAGTACGGCAAGCCGCAGGGCTATACCTATTCGGAGAAGTGGGACTTCAATTCCCTGCTCACCCGCGACGATTTCGAGTACGAGAAGGGCGAATATGCCTTCACCCTGTATGCGGCGTGGGTGCCCAACTTCGGCTATGAGGTCGAGGGAGAGGAGCAGGAATGGACATGCGCGGTCTGCGGCACGGCATACTACGGCGAAAAGCCCGAAAAGTGCACGGCGGCGGTCGGCGAGGCGGACGAGACGGGAAAGGTCCCGACCTGCGGGAGTGTCGAATTCAACGACGGAGGGCTTGTGTGGCACGCCATGACGAGCTATCTCTACAACCCCATGCGCGCCGACGACACCGCCATTGCCCTTCCCGCATGGGACGACGATACGGGCGTGCTCGAATATGGGAAACTCTCCCGCCCGCTCAACAAGACCTTCCTCTCCGCATATGCGACCCCGGAAGATTACGCAAGCGGAACGAACGCCTTAAGCGCATTCGAAAACAAGGGGAGCTGGGACGAAGAGACGGCGACCGCCACAAACAACATCGCCCGCTTCTATGCAAAGTGGGACGAAGGGCTCTGGTACCGTGTCTCCACCAAAGAGCAGATGACGGCCAACGCGGGCGCGGGAAGGAGCATTGATCTGCGCGCCGACCTCGTATATGAGGAGACGGACGAATGGCCCACGGCGTTCAGCGGCGGCGACTTTTCGGGCACCTTCCGCGGGAACGGGCACAAGATCTCGGGCGTGGTGGTGCACCAGACCTCTACCGATGATATGTACTGCGGGCTGTTCGGCCGGATCAGAGCGACGGCGGTATTCGAAAACATCACGTTCGAGAACATCACCTTCAGCTTGGAGGCGGCTTCCCGAAAACCGGAATCGACCTTCGGTCTGTTTGCGGGAGAGCTGAATAGCAACGCCGTGATGACGAACGTTACGATCTCGGGGACATTCTTTATCGGGAACGACATCTATATCCCGAGAGGAAGCTACGATCCCTACACGGGCACGATCGGCGAAGCGCCGCACGTATATGACCTCGGACTTCTGTCGGGGAACTTCGCAAATTGCGGCGTCTCGTTTGCAAACATCACCCTCAAAACAGACAAAGTCAACGCTTCCGTCGTGGATACCGCTACGGGTGAAATCAAAATCGGTTAATATAAATTTTATATAGCGAAATCAAGAAAAGGAGAAAGAAAAATGAAAAGAAACATTGCTCTGCGTGCAATCGCTCTCTCCGTTGGGACAGTGCTCAGCGCCGGCAGTCTTGCCGTTTTTGCGGGTTGCGGCGGCATTCGTGCCGACAAAGACGCGCTCGTCATCATGACGGAAGATCTGAACGAGCTGTATAACCCGTTCTATTCCACGGCGGGCACCGATATGGACGTCGTCGGAAATACCCAGATCTCCATGCTCTCCACCGACGAAAACGGCGAGCTTGCCTACGGAAAGGACGAACCCACCGTTGTCCTCGACTACGAGGAGAAATATGTGGCTTCGAACAACACCACTGAATATTACTACGTTCTCAAAAACGGACTTCAATTTTCGGACGGCAAGCCGCTCACGATGAACGACGTCATGTTCAACCTCTACGTCTATCTCGACCCCGCATATACGGGCTCTTCCACCATGTATTCGACGGACATCGTCGGTCTGCAGGCCTACAGAACGCAGAAAGAGACGAGCGACGATACGCTGGACGAGGAAGTCAACAACACGGCGCGCGGCCATGCGACCGCCCGCAGACAGGAACTCATCGACCTTTACAAAGAGGTGGGCAAGTTCAGCGACCCCAACGCATCGCACATCGCGACCCCCGCGCAGATGCAGGCCGCCATCAAGGAGCACAACTGCGGCGCCAGCTATCTTGACGCGATCGGCGCGACGGGCGACAACGCGCAGGAAGAGGGTAGGGAGCAGCTTTTAGCGGACTATAACGATACCCTCGCAAAGTTCCGCGAGGAACTCGAGAGCGACTACAAGGGCGCCCGCAGTTCTTTCACCGAGGAACCCTATAAGTCCGCAAAGATCTATTATCAGGGCTCCGAGCCCATCGGAACGGGCTTCGATGAGATCATTTCCTTCATGTACACCGAGGGATTTGTTACCATCGAGTATCAGCGCGATCCCGATACGAAGCAGTACGACAAGAGCAAGATCGAAAAGGCGACGCTCGACTACAACCCCGACAATATCAAGACGGAAGAGCAAGCCATCTCCTACGTCTATAACAGCATGGTTCCCGGCAAGTTCGACCAGATCCTCACCGCGTGGAGAACGGGAACGGAGATGTACGACGCATTCGTCGCCAAGGCGAAGGACGTCATCCTGCACAGCGACCTCGGCGGCGACGAGCTGAAGTATAAGAGCGTTTCGGGCGTCGTCTCGATGGGACACAACACCGATAAGACGGAAGAGACGGTCCACGGCACCACATATAAGATCGCGCAGGAGCACAACGACGACGGTACCCCCAAGAATGCGGGCGAATACGATATCCTCCGCATCACCATCAACAAGATCGACCCCAAGGCGAAGTGGAACTTCGGCTTTACCGTGGCGCCCTATCACTACTATTCCGACCCCTCCAAATATGAGATGGATATCGAAAACAACAAGTTCGGCGTGGCATGGGCGGACTTCGACTTCCAGACGAAAGTTCTGCAGGGAACGAACAGCTGGGGCGAGAGCAAGAACAAGATCCCCGTCGGCGCAGGTCCCTACGTTGCGACCGATAGAGAAAACAAAGACAACCCCACCGCAGAGGGCTTCTTCAATAACAACATCGTCTACTACAAAGCAAACGAGAAGTTCTCTTTGAACGGCGTAGAGGCAGACTGGGACACCGTTCATAATAGAGGCAAGTACGTGCCCGAGATTAAGAAGATGCGCTACATGGAGACGCCCATCTCCAACGCGCTTGCTTCCCTCGAGAGCGGACAGGTGCACTTCGTCAGCCCGCAGTTCACCAAGGAGAACGCGCAGAAGATCGAGGACCTCAAGAGCAAGGGGATCGGAGAGGTGGACAGCTGGCAGCTCGGCTACGGCTACATCGGCATCAATGCTTCCAAGGTCAAGCAGCTCGAACTCCGCAGAGCCATCATGGCGGCGATGGATACCTCTCTTGCGCTTCAATATTATCAGACGAACACCGCGGTCAACATTAACTGGCCGATGTCCGCCGTGAGCTGGGCTTACCCGAGACTTGCGGGTACAAGCTATAACGGCGCAAACCCCACCGCGAACATGGAGACGGATAACGGGCATACCTACACGACTTATATTTCCGATTCCGAAGCCGAAAAGGCGATCCGTCAGTACATGGCACAGGCGGGTGTGCAAGAAGGGAACTCCGCACTCACGGTCGAGTTCACCATTGCGGGCGCAAATATGTACGACCACCCCGCCTACCTTGTATTCAAGAAGGCAATGGACCTCCTCAATAAGTGCGGTTGGGACGTCACCATCAAGCCCGACGCAAACGCGCTCACCAAGCTCGCTACCGGCTCCCTTGCCGTGTGGGCGGCGGCGTGGGGCTCCACGATCGACCCCGATATGTATCAGGTCTATCATAAGAACTCCACCGCGACCAGCGTAAAGGCGTGGGGGTACGACGCGATCAAGGATACCGCGCAGCAGAGCGAATACGCCGAGGAGCGCGCGATCCTCAACGACCTCTCCGAGAAGATCGACGCCGCGCGTGAGACGAACGACCAGGACGCGCGTGCCGCCATCTACAAAGAGGCGATGAGCTTGGTGCTCGACCTCGCCGTGGAGCTTCCTCTCTACCAGAGAAAGACGCTGTACGCTTACAATACCAACGTCATCGACGAGAGCTCCATGCCTCACGATGAAAACGGCAACGTGAAGATCAACCCCTACACTTCGCCCCTTGCGAAGATCTGGGAGATCAGGTTCACCGAGGATTAAGTCGCGGCATTTTTGCGCGATCCGTACAACAAATTTTCCGAAAAAGTCCTGCCGAGGCCCTCGGCAGGACTATGGAGTAAATTATGCTCAAATACGTTCTCAAAAGATTGGGACTCTCCATCATCATTCTGATCGGCGTTTCCCTGATCATTTACATCCTCGTCAGATGTATGCCCGTTGACTTCGTCATGCGGCGTTTGACGGAGATGAACCAAGGCGGGGCAACCATTCCGCAGGAGACGGTCGAGGCGATGTATAAGCGCTACGGGCTCTCCGATTCGAGCTTTTTAGGCATCTTGCAGGGCTACGGTTCGTGGCTCTGGTCGCTGTGCCGACTCGACTTCGGGCAGAGCTTCGTCACGGGCGGCGACGTCATCGACGAGATCGCCAACCACATGGGCGTCTCCTTTGCGGTCGCCTTCATCGCCATCATCTTCGAATACATGATCGCGATTCCGCTCGGCGTGACCGCCGCGACCCACCAGTACTCCATTCGTGACTATGTCGTCACCGTGCTCGTCATGGTGGGCATTTCGCTCCCGAGCTTCTTCCTCGGAAGAGTGCTACAGAAGGCGTTTGCGACCTCCCCCTTGAATTGGTTCTATCCCACGGGTCTTGAAAATCCCGCCTCGGACATGAACTTCTTCGAAAAAATCGGGGACTACCTCCGCCACATCACCCTGCCGATCGCGTCTACGGTCATCTTAGGCATCGGCGGCACCATGCGCTATATGCGGACGAACATGCTCGAAGTTTTGAACTCCGACTACATCCGCACGGCGCGGGCGAAGGGACTCAAAGAGACGAAAGTCATCTATAAACACGCCTTCCGCAACACGATGATCCCCATCGTCACGATGATGGCGGGCGTGCTACCCTCCCTCTTCTCGGGCGCAATGATCACCGAGAACGTGTTCGGGCTCCCCGGCATCGGGAACTGGGCGCTCAACGCCACCCAATCGGGCGATATCCCCGTCATCATGACCTATAACATGTTTCTCGCGCTCCTCTCCGTCATCGGCGTGCTGCTTTCCGACCTCATGTATGTGGTCGTAGACCCTCGGGTCAAACTTTCTTAAAGGAGGTCTCCGAAATGAATGATGATCTCAACGAAAATTTGACGGCCGAGGCGCAGGTCCCCGAAGGCGCAACCGGCGCAGGGTTCGAGGACGGCGAAAAGCCGCTCGACAAAAACGTGCGGCTCATGTCCCCCGGGCGGATGGTGGCAAGGCGGTTTTTCCGCAGCAAACTCTCCATCATCGGGCTCGTCATGATCCTCTCTCTCATCCTCTTCTCGTGGGTGGGACCCCTCATCATGTCCGCCATTCCCAACGAACACGGCGGCTGGGGGGAGACGGAGACCGACTATAACGGTCCCACAAGCTATGAAAACGCAAAGCTCGTGGAAGTTCCCCGCGTGGACGAGAACGGCGATCCCGTGCTCGATGCAAGCGGGAAGCAGATCGTGGATACCTTCTATCAAGTGATCGAGGTGCACTCCCTGCTCAACAACCGCTCCTATCCGAGCGCGTCCCACTGGCTCGGCACCGACCAGACGGGGCTCGACGTGTTCGTGCGGCTCATGTACGGCGGGCAGAAGTCCATCCTCATCAGCTTCATCGCCGTGTTCGCCATCATGATCATCGGCGTCATCTTCGGCGGTATCGCGGGCTACTTCGGCGGGAAGGTGGATAACGTCATCATGCGTATCTGCGATATTCTGATGTGCCTTCCCGGGCTTCCCATTCTGCTCATTTTGGGCTCGGTGCTCGACGCGATCGGCGTCAAGGGCTCCGACCGAATATACTATCTAATGATCTTCCTCACCGTGTTCTCATGGTCGGGAACGGCGCGGCTCGTGCGCGGACAAATTCTGTTTTTGCGCGAGCAGGAATACATGGTGGCGGCGGAGGCGATGGGGTACTCCACGGCGCGAAAGATCTTCAAACACCTCGTGCCGAACGTCATGCCCCAGCTCATCGTCTCCATGACCCTCTCGCTCGGCAGCATGATTTTGTACGAAGCGTCCCTTTCCTACCTCGGGCTCGGCGTGCAAGCTCCCTATGCTTCTTGGGGCTCCATGGTCAATGCGGCGGAGGACTCGGCAATTCTCGAAAACTACTTCAACATCTGGGGGCCGCCCGGAATTTGCATCATCATTGCGGTGCTCGGGTTCAACTTTGTGGGCGACGGCCTGAGGGACGCGCTCGATCCCAAGATGAGGAGATAACATGAATTTGTTCAAGAAAAAGACGGATGGCGAGACCGAAGTTCCCGTAAAAGAGGAGAAACATTACCTCTCGGGGAAGGAAGTCCGCGCCATCGCCAAAGAAAACAATAAGGTGATGCGGGAACTTGAAAAATACAAGAACCGCAAGGCGGAGGAATCCGAGTTCGTCACCGAAATGAAGGACCCTTCGAATATCCTCGAGGTCGAAAATCTGCACTCCTACTTTTTCACCGATCAAGGGGTGGTGAAGGCGGTGAACGGGGTTACGTTCAACGTACCGCAGGGCGCCACCGTCGGCATCGTTGGCGAGTCGGGCTGCGGAAAATCGGTCACGAGCATGTCCGTCATGCGCCTTTTGCAGGGCCCGCAGGGGCAGATCGTGGAGGGCGGTATCCGCTTTAAGTCGTTTGACTTCAAGCTGGGCGAGGACAAAAAGCCCATTCCCATTTGGGAGGACGACGAAAACGGTCAGCCCATTTACGACCCCGTCTATGTAAAAAAGGGGAAGGAACCCGTTTGGGACGACGATGAAAACGGCGAGCCCGTGTTTGTTCCCGTCATGAAAAAGACGGGGACCGAGCCCGATTGGGCGGAGGATGAAAACGGTCAGCCCATTTTCGACCCCGTCTATGAAAAAAAGGGCATGGAACCCGTTTGGGACGACGACGAGAACGGCAACCCCGTGTATGAACCCGTCATGAAAAAGACGGGCGTCGAGCCCGTTTGGGACGACGACGAAAACGGCAACCCCGTCTACGAACCCGTCATGAAAAAGACGGGCACCGAGCCCGTTTGGTGGACGGACGAAAAGGGGGAGCCCATTCTCTATCCCGTGCTCGGCAAGAACGGCAAACCCATTTTCGACGAAAACGGGGAGCCCGTCAGAGAATTCAAACAGAGAAGCGACAACAAGGGCAGGAAGATGACCCGCCCCGTGTATGCGCCCAAACTCGACGAAAACGGCAACCCCGTCACCGAGCGCAGGCAGAAAAGAGACGAAAAGGGCAAGAAGGTATTCAAGCCCGTTCTGGAGCCCGTGCTCGACGAAAACGGCAGCCCCGTCACCGAGCGCAGGCAGAAGAAGGACGAAAAGGGCAAGAAGGTATTCAAGCCCATTCTGGAGCCCAAGCTCGACGAGAGCGGGAACCCCGTCACCGAGCGCAGACAGCGCACGGACGGTAAAGGGAAAAAGCTCTTCAAACCCGTTTATGAGCCCGTACTTGACGAAAACGGCAACCCCGTCACCGAGCGCAGACAGAAAAAAGACGAGAAGGGGAAGAAACTCTTCAAGTCGCTCCTCGTTGCGAAACTCGACAAAGAGGGGAACCCCGTCACCGAGCGCAGACAGAAGAGGGACGAATACGGCACCAAGCTCTACGAAATGGAAGAGAAGGTGTTCGACATCGCCAAGATGCCCATCAAGGAGATGTTCCGTCTCCGCGGGCGGCAGATCGCGATGATCTTCCAGGAGCCCATGACCTCCCTCAACCCCGTGTTTACGATCGGGAACCAGCTCGACGAAGTGACCCTTCTCCACGTGCCCGGCGCAACGGCGGAGGAGGCGAAAAAGCGCTCCATCGAGATGCTCAACCTCGTGGGGATCGCCATGCCCGAGCGGGTGTATAAGTCCTATCCGCACGAGCTCTCGGGCGGTATGCGCCAGCGCGTGATGATCGCCATGGCGCTCGAGGGGAACCCTCGCCTCATCATCGCGGACGAGCCGACGACCGCGCTCGACGTTACGATACAGGCGCAGATCCTCGACCTTCTGCGGGGACTTAAGGACCGCATCAACGGCTCCATTCTGCTCATCACCCACGACCTCGGCGTCATCGCCGAAATGGCGGACTTTGTCGTCGTCATGTACGCGGGGCGCATCATCGAGCAGGGCACGGCGAGCGAGATCTTCCACGATCCCCGTCATCCCTACACGATCGGGCTTCAGAAGAGCAAGCCGACGATGGATTCCAAGTCGGAGTCTCTCTTCAATATCCCGGGCAACGTGCCCAACCCCGTCAATATGCCCAACTATTGCTACTTCCGCGAGCGGTGTTCGGGCTGCAACCAAAAGTGCTACGGCGATTATCCCGAAATGGTGCAAGTGAGCCCCACCCATTGGGTCGCTTGCCATCTGTACGGCGAGGACGCCGTGCAGAACGCCAAGGAGAACGTAGATGAGTATTAAAAAGACGCAATCTTACGAAGAGGCGCTCGAAAAAGAGGAACTCAAAGAGGAACAGGCGCAGGCGCAACAGGGCGAATTTGCCGCCTTTGACGATCTCGCCGAAGCGCAAAAGGAACAGGAGGCGCGGGACGCGCAGGCAAAAGCCGATATGGAGCTCCCGCCCGATCCCGACGTTCTTCTCGAAGTCAGGCACCTCAAAAAATATTTCCCCATCAAAAAGTCGATGTCGGGGAAAGTGCTCGTGTCTCTCCGCGCGGTGGACGACGTCTCTTTCAAGTTGAAAGCGGGGGAGACGCTCGGCATCGTCGGCGAATCGGGCTGCGGCAAGACGACGCTCGGCAGAACCATTCTCAAGCTCCACGAGCCCACCGGCGGGCAGATCTTTTTCGCGGGGCAGGAGATCGCAAAATACAAGCCCTCCCAAATGCGCCCTCTGCGCACGCAGATGCAGATCATCTTTCAGGACCCCTATTCGTCCCTGCCTCCACGCAGCACGGTGGGGGGGATCCTGTCCGAACCCGTGCGGGTGCACAAGATCGTGCCGTCCTCCGAGGTCAAGGACTATGTCCTCAAGATCATGGAACAGTGCGGCTTGCGCGACTATTACTATGAGCGTTATCCGCATGAATTTTCGGGCGGCCAGCGGCAGAGGATCTGTATCGCCCGCGCGCTCACCGTGCAACCCAAGCTCGTCATCTGCGACGAGCCCGTCTCCGCGCTCGACGTCTCCATTCAGGCGCAGATCATCAACCTTTTGAAACAGCTGCAGACGACCATGGGCTTCACCTATGTGTTCATCTCGCACGATCTGTCCGTCGTCAAGCACATCTCCGACCACATCGGCGTGATGTATCTCGGCTCCATGGTGGAGTTCGGCGACAAGAAGAGCATCTTTGAGAACCCGCTGCACCCCTACACGCAGGCGCTCTTCTCGGCGGTGCCCAATCCCAACCCCGACGTCAAGATGAACCGCATCGTGCTCAAAGGGGACATTCCCTCCCCCGCGAACCCGCCCAAGGGGTGCAAGTTCCACACCCGCTGCCCCATGGCAAAGGAAATCTGCAGCCACATCGCGCCCGCGTATAAGGAGTACGAGCCCGGGCACTTCGCCGCCTGCCACTGCTACCCGCAGGGAGAGGTGACGGGACCCGTGAAAGCGGTGTCTTTGCAGGACGAGGAGAATTGATGTCCAAAAAGAAAAAAAACGCGGCTCCCGCAGAAGAAGCGCCCGCCGAACAGCCGAAGGAAAAGAAGGTGAAGGTCATCTACTACGACGACGGCTCCACCGTTGCCGACATGAGCGGCACGAAAAGGGAAAAGACGCCGCGGCAGAAGGCGACCTTCAAGGAACAGGCGCGCACCTTTCTTGCGGTAATGAAGAAGATGGTGATCCCCATGCTCGCAACGCTTGCGGCGCTCACGGTCATCTACATCATCATTCTCGCCGCCGCGGGGAAATTGTAATAAATCAAGAGGAAGAGCAAACACTCTTCCTTTTTTTGTTTCATGACACCTCTTCTGCCTTGCTCCCCCTTGCCCACCCCCTTAGTTCCCCGCCCGAGGAGGGGGTTCTGTTTGCTGTTCCTAATTTGTCATTTCGACCGAAGCGAGCAACGCGAGCGAAGTGGAGAAATCTCACATAATTAAAGCTAAGGTGGAGACCCATTCGACTCCACTGCGTTCCGCTACTTCGCCTTGCGGCTCGTGCCGCGCTTAGAAAAACAGAACAGCGCGCGGGGCAGGGTGACATTTGGGAACGGCGGTAGAGATGTTTCGACTCCACTGCGTTCCGCTCAACATGACGTGATTTGAAATGGCGTTTCACCCACCCCCTTAGTCCCTCTCCGTGGGAGGGGGTTCCGTTGCTTTCCCCCAAATTTTACGGAAAAATTTGGGAACGGACGGATATTCCCGTTTCCCCTTGACATTTGTTAAAATGTAAAGTATAATAGAGACGTATCATACTCAAAAGGGTGCGCATGGTTAAACCGAACAAGCAAATCAAGAAGCAACTTCTGAATATCCTCTTTCTTGTCATTCTTGTCGGCATCACGGTCGTGGTGCTCGTTTTAAGCAACCGCGAACTCAATTTCGAGACCATTCTCGACTTTTTGCGGAACTGCAACCCGTGGTGGATGGCGGCGGCCTTTTTGGCAATGATCGGCTTCGTCGTGTTTGAGGGCGCGAGCCTGCACTTCATTCTGCGCGGGCTCGGGGAAAAGCCCAAACTGCGCTCCTCGCTCGTCTATTCCACGGCGGACATCTACTATTCCGCGATCACCCCCTCCGCTTCGGGCGGACAGCCCGCCTCCGCCTTCTATATGGTGAAGGACGGGATCGCCGCGGGCAAGGCGTCCTTTGCGCTCGTCTTTAACCTCGTCGCCTATACGACGGCGATCATTGTCATCGGGATCGTGGCCTTCTGCGTCTGTCCCTCCTTTTTCGGCGCGCTCGACAACTGGTTCGTTCAGCTGCTCATCGTGTTGGGGTTTGTGGTGCAGAGCTTTCTGCTCGCCTTTTTCGTGGCGTGTATGTTCTGCGGAAGGGCGGTCTTAAAGCTCGGGAACGGGATCATCTCTCTTCTCACCAAGATGAAGATCGTAAAAAAGCCCGAAAAGTGGAGAAACCGCCTTGCCGAGGAGATTGCAAAGTTCAAAGATTGCCGCAGCGCCATCCGCGAAAAGCCGCTCATGTCGCTTGCGAACTTCTCGCTCAATCTGCTACAGCGGGTGTGCCACGTGCTCATCGCCTGCTTTGTCTGCCTCGCGGCGGCCCCTTCGGCGAACTTTTGGGACCTGTTCGTCATGCAGGCGTTCGTGCTCGTGGGTTACAACTCCATTCCGCTCCCGGGCGGCGTGGGCGCGTTCGAATTTTTGTATCTGAATATCTACGGGCTTGCCTTCGGGGACGCGTTCATCCTCGCGGCAATGATGATCACCCGCGTGATCTCCTATTATCTATGTATGATCCTGAGCGGCGTCTATACGCTCGGGTATCACGTACATCTTGTGAAGAAGATGGGGAAAAAGGCTACAGAAGCGGACGGAGAGAAAACGAAAGACGGAGAGAATATGAATGAATACGGAGGAAGTACCGATGAAACAGGAACAGGCGAACAAGAGTAAAGTTCCCTTTGTGGGCTTTTGGCATTACGGCGTTATCCTCACCTACCTCTCGGCTTTGGCGGGCGTTGTGGGGATCTTCCTCTCCGCCACGGTGGGGCCCTTTTGGGGGGTCGTCTGCCTGTTCGTCTCGGGAATTTGCGACGCCTTCGACGGGGTGATCGCGGGCACCCGCAAAAACCGCACGACGGCGGACAAAAAGTTCGGGGAGCAGATCGACTCGATGAGCGACCTCATCGCATTTGGCGTGGCCCCCGTTGCCATCGGGTTTTTCAAGGGGATGCAAGAGTGGTATTTCATGATCCCGCTCTGCCTTTTCACCCTCTGCGCGCTCATACGACTCGCCTATTATAACGTGACCGAAGAGGAGCGCATCGCTTCGGGCGCGGGCAAGCGCACCTCCTTCGAGGGGCTACCCGTCACCAATGTCGCGATCGCTATTCCCACCTTCTACGTTATCGCCACCATGTTCACCGATCCGCTCGTCACGTCGCTCGTGCTCACGTTCGGGTATCTTCTCACGGCGTTTTTGATGGTGTTCCGCTTCCGTATGCCCAAGGCGGGACCCAAAGGGGTCCTCATCGCCATCGGCATTTTTTCCGTTGTCATCATTTCCCTCGTGCTCGTGCGCACCTACGTGTGCAATATTCCCTTGACGGCGTATGAGAATATTCAATACACTCTAAGTTTGCAGGGGGGGGGGTGCTGATTATTCTGCTTTTGCTCAACTTTGAAGAGCAAAACCGGCACGCATTTTATGAGAGAGACGATTTCTGCGCAGCCTTCAAAGGGTCCGCGCTTCCTGTATTCCAACCCGCTCGGCAAATCCATCCGCCCGCTTCTCACCGCGCGGTGGGTCTCCCGCCTTGCGGGGAAATTTTTGGATAGCCGCCTTTCCAAGCCCCGCATCAAAAAATTCATCAAGAAACACAACATCGACATGGGGGACTATCTCCCCGAGAATTATCAGAGTTTCAACGCTTTTTTTACCCGCCGTATCCGCCCCGAGTTGCGCCCGTTCGATCCCGATCCCGCGGCGTTCTGCTCCCCCTGCGACGGCGCGGTGACCGTCTTTCCCGTCACGCGGGAGGGGACGTTCAACGTGAAGGGGTTCGACTATACGGTGGAAACGTTATTGCAAAACGCGGAGCTCGCCGAAAAATACCTCGGCGGGCTTTGTATCGTCTTGCGGCTCACGGTCAACGATTATCACAGGTATCACTTTTCGGACGGCGGCACGCGCGGGGAGAGCAAATTCATCAAGGGGAAGCTCCACACCGTGCAGCCCGCTGCGCTCGAAAAGAAAAAGGTCTTTGCGGAGAACTGCCGCGAATGGACCGTGCTCCATACCGAGAATTTCGGCGACGTTATTCAGGTGGAAGTGGGGGCGATGTTCGTGGGACGCATCGTCAACGAGGAGAAGCCTTCTTTCAAGAGGGGAGAGGAGAAGGGGAGGTTCGAATTCGGCGGCTCCACCGTCATCCTGCTCGTCCAAGAGGGAAGGGTAGAGATCGAGGAAGAATTCTTTTTGAATACGGCGGCGGGGAAGGAGACCCGCGTCAAGTGCGGAGAAAAGATCGGCACAAGGGCGAATTCGCAAGAAAAAGTGCAAGAATACCGCTCATTCGACGGAAAATTTTAGAAAATACGCATAAAATCGTTTGACGGTGGCTTGACTTTATGTTATAATAGTTGAAGCTGTGTTAATATGGCGTATAGGGTTGAGACGGGAAGTTACTGAAAAATCGAGGTCGAAAAGCCCCTCGGCAGATAATTTCCGTTGACAAGTGTGGGAGCCCGACTCCTGCGACTAACCGAGGCTTTTGCGTAAAACACCGCAAAAACAACAAGGTGTTTTTTACTGTCAAAAACCTCGATACGCACGGCAAAGTTGACGCAAGCAAAAACCAGTTAGTATAAAAAAGGAGAAAGGAACAAATGGCAGGTCAGAAAATCAGAATCAAGTTGTCGGCATACGATCACGAGCTCGTCGATCAGGCGGCAAGCAGGATCGTCGAAACGATGCAGAAGGGCGGGGCAAAGATCTCGGGGCCCATTCCGCTTCCCACGGAGCGCGAGATCGTCACCATCCTCCGCTGCCCGCACAAGTACAAGGACTCCCGCGAGCAGTTCGAGATGAGAACGCACAAGCGCATCATTGATATCTATTCCCCCAACGCAAAACTGCTCGACTCCATCCATCTGCCCGCAGGCGTGGACATCAAAGTCAAGTTAAACTAAGTAAGAAGTTGAAATACTGCAAGAAGCGGTATTCGCGAATAAAAATTTTAAGGAGTGAACTTTATCCATGAATAAAGCAATCATCGGGCGCAAAGCAGGCATGACGCAGATCTTTGCGCCGGACGGGAAGATGATCCCCGTCACGGTAGTGGAAGCAGGTCCCTGCCCCGTCGTTCAGGTAAAGACGGCGGAGAGCGACGGCTACACGGCGCTCAAACTCGGCTTTGACGAGACGAGCGAGAAGGCGCTGAGCAAGCCCGAACTCGGGCAGTTCAAGAAAGCGGGCGTGAAACCCTGCAAGGTCCTCAAAGAGGTCCGCCTCGACAAAGTGGAGGACTACAAGGTGGGCGATTTCGTAAAGGCGGACGTCTTTGCGGCAGGCGACAAAGTGGACGTCGCAGGCGTGAGCAAGGGACACGGATTTACGGGCGTCATCAAGAAATGGAACCAGCACCGCCTCAAAGAGACGCACGGCGTCGGCCCCGTACACAGGGAACCCGGCTCCATGGGCTCGATCAGCGATCCCTCCCGTGTGTTCAAGCACAAGCACCTCGCGGGGCACTGGGGCGTTGAGAACGTGACCGTCCAGAACCTCGAAGTCGTGAGAGTGGACGTAGAACGCAACGCGATCCTCATCAAGGGCGCGATTCCGGGGCCCAAAGGCAGCGTCGTCACTATTTCCAACAGCGTAAAGCATAAGGAGAACTGAAATGGCAAATGTGAAAGTTTATAATATGAAAGGCGCCGAGGTCGGCGAGCTCGAGCTTTCCGACGCAGTATTCGGCGTGGAATACAATGAACCCCTCATCCATCAGGCGGTCGTCACCTATCTTGCCAATCAGCGTCAGGGCACGAAGAGCACCCTCACCCGTACCGAAGTGCGCGGCGGCGGTGTGAAGCCGTGGAGACAGAAGGGCACCGGCCGTGCGCGTCAGGGCTCCATCCGCGCTCCCCAGTGGACGAAGGGCGGCGTGGTGTTCGCACCCAAGAGCCGCGACTTCTCCAAGAAGATGAACGACAAAGCAAAGAAGGGCGCCCTTCTTTCCGCTCTCTCCAAGAAGGTGGCGGACGGCGAGCTCCTCGTTGTGGACGAGCTCAAGGTAAACGAGGCCAAGACGAAGGAGATGGCGGCGTTCCAGAAGGCATTGCACCTTGAAAAGCGCACCGTCGTCGTCATGGACGAACAGGACGAGAACGTGATCCTCGCGGCGAGAAACCTCGCAGGACTTACGACCATCTCCGTCGAAGAGATCAACACTTACGAAATCGTTGCGAACGCCGTTGTGATCCTCACCGCGGGTTCGGTGAAAAAACTCGAGGAGGCTTATGCGGTATGACATCCGAGGACATCATCTTAAAACCCGTGCTCACCGAGAAGGGCTATGACGGGATCGCCGATAAGCGCTATACCTTCGTCGTGCTCAAGAGCGCGAACAAGACGCAGATCAAGATCGCCGTCGAGCAGATGTTCGGCGTGCAGGTCAAGAGCGTGAACACCGTGACACAGCGCGGCAAGCTCAAGAGAATGGGCAGGAACCAAGGCTATACGCCCGTCACCAAGAAGGCGATCGTGCAGCTCAAAGAGAGCAGCAAACCCATCGAATACTTCAATTCGTTGTCGTAAACCGGGAGGAGAAGAGAAATGGCAGTCAAGAGATATAAACCCACGTCCGCCGCTCGCCGCTTCATGACGGTCCCCGATTATTCGGAACTGTCGAAGGACAAGGCAGAGCGCGCACTTCTCGAAGATCAGAGAAAGTCGGGCGGCAGAAATAATGCAGGGCGCATCACCGTCCGCCACATCGGCGGCGGAAATAAGCGCAAATACCGCATCATCGACTTCAAGCGGAACAAGGACGACATCCCCGCCAAGGTCAAGAGCATCCAATACGACCCCAACCGCAGCGCGAACATCGCTCTCCTCGTCTATGCGGACGGCGAAAAGCGCTACATCCTCGCTCCCGTCGGGCTCAACGTCGGCGACACCGTCATGAGCGGCGAGAACGCGGATATCAAGGTCGGCAACAACCTTCCCCTCAAGAACATCCCCGTCGGCACGCTTGTGCACAACATCGAGATGAAGCCGGGACGCGGCGGACAGGTCGCGAGAAGCGCGGGCATCTTCGCGCAGATCATGGCCTGCGAAGGGAAGTACGCCACCATCAAAATGCCCTCGGGCGAGATGAGACTCATCCCCGCAGAGTGCAAGGCGACGGTCGGTCAGGTCGGAAACCTTGAACATGACATCATCCGCGTCGGGAAAGCGGGCAAGACCCGTCACCTCGGCGTCCGTCCCACCGTCCGCGGTTCGGTCATGAACCCCAACGACCACCCTCACGGCGGCGGCGAAGGCAAGTCTCCCGTCGGTCATGCGGGTCCCGAAACTCCTTGGGGCAAGCCCGCGCTCGGCTATAAGACGAGAAAGAAGAAGAATCCTACGAGCAAGTTCATCTTGAAGAGAATCAACTAAGGGAGGGAGAGAAAATGTCGAGAAGTGTTAAAAAAGGGCCTTACGTCGAAGCCAAGCTCCTTGCGAGGATCGAGGCGATGAACGAGGCAAACGAAAAGAAAGTACTCAAAACATGGTCGAGAGCATCGACGATCTTCCCTCAGATGGTAGGGCACACGATCGCCGTTTACGACGGCAGAAAGCATGTACCTGTCTATATCACAGAGGACATGGTGGGCTGCAAGCTCGGTGAGTTCGCTCCCACGAGAACGTTCAGGGGACATACGGCAAAGACCACATCGCCCGGGAAATAAGGAGAAGAGAAATGGCAGGTAATATGAAGAAAAAAGCAGAGCGGGTCGCACAGATCAGAGAAAAGCGCCCCCATGCGGTTGCGAAATATATCAGAATTTCTCCCTATAAGGTGAGAACGGTGCTCGACCTCATCCGCGGCAAGAGCGTTGCGGAGGCGAAGGCGATCTTGGAGCACATCCCCAACGGCGGCGCGGCTCCCACCCTCAAGGTGCTCATGAGCGCGGTCGCAAACGCCGAGCACAACCAGGATATGAACGGAGAGGACCTCATCGTTGCGGAGTGCTTCGCAAACGGCGGCACGAGCCTCAAGCGCATGCAGCCCGTCAGTAAGGGCAGAGGACATGCGATTCTCAAGAGAACGAGCCACATCACGGTCATTCTTGACGTAAAGAAAGCGGAAGGAGATATTTGACATGGGACAGAAAGTTAATCCTCACGGTTTGAGAGTCGGCGTCATCAAAGGTTGGGATACGCAGTGGTATGCCGACAAGAAGGAGTTCAGCGCCTACCTCAAGGAAGATCACACCATCCGCACCTTCATCAAGAAGAAGTACTATTCGGCGGCGATCTCCCGCATCCTCATCGAGAGAGCGGCAGGCAGGATCGTCGTCACCATCCACACGGGCCGTCCCGGCGTGCTCATCGGGAAAGCGGGCTCGGAGATCGAAGTCATCAAGAAGGATCTTGCAAAGCTCACCAAGGGCAAGCAGGTCAGCATCAACGTTACCGAAGTGCGCAAGCCCGACGCGGACGCACAGCTCGTTGCGGAGGGCGTTGCCGCCCAGCTCGAGAAGCGCGTTGCGTTCAGAAGAGCCATCAAGCAGGCGATCGGCAGAACGATGCGCGCCGGCGTGAAGGGCGTCAAGATGCAGGTCTCGGGCCGTCTGGACGGCCGTGAGATCGCGGGCAGCGAGCATTACCACGACGGCAGTATTCCCCTTCAGACCCTCCGCGCGGACATCGACTACGGGTTTGCGGAAGCGCACACCACGTTCGGCATGATCGGCGTAAAGTGCTGGATCTACAAGGGAGAAGTGCTGAAGGCCGCTAAGAAGGAAGGAGGCAACAAGTAATGTTAATTCCGAAAAGAGTCAAGAGAAGAAAGCAGCACCGCGGCTCTCTGAAGGGCGCGGCGCATAAGGGCAATTTCGTGGCATACGGAGATTACGGTCTCGTCGCCGAAGAGGCGGGAAGGATCAAATCCAACCAGATCGAGGCAGCCCGTATCGCCATGACCCGTTTCATCAAGCGTGGCGGACAGGTGTGGATCGACATCTTCCCCCACAAGCCCATCACCCGTCACCCCGCCGAAGCCCGTATGGGTTCGGGCAAGGGCGCGGTGGAATACTGGGTCGCCATCGTCAAACCGGGCAGAGTGATGTTCGAAATGGCGGGCGTGCCCGAGGACGTTGCGCGCGAGGCGATGCGCCTTGCGGGGCATAAGCTCCCCGTCAAGTGCAAATTCGTCAGGAAGGCGGACCTTGAAAATCCGGCAGAAGGCGGTGAAATCAAATGAAAGGCAATGAATTTCACAATATGACCGACGTTGAGCTCGAAAAGAAGCTCAAAGAACTCAAGACGGAGCTCTTCAATCTCCGTTTCCGCCATGCTTCGGGACAGCTCGAAAATCCCCTGTCCATCAGGACCTGCAAGCGGGACATCGCAAGAGTGAACACCGAGATCCGCGCACGGGAATTAAAGGCGTGAGGTAGACGAAAATGGAAAGAAATCTCAGAAAAGAAAGAGTCGGCATCGTTGTTTCCGACAAGATGGATAAGACGGTCGTCGTAGCCGTGACGGACAAGCGCAAGCACCCCGTCTACAAGAAGACGATCACCCGCACCAAGAAATTCAAGGCGCACGACGAACAGAACGAATGCGGCGTAGGCGACAAGGTCCTCATCGTGGAGACGAGAAAGCTCTCCAAGGACAAGAATTGGCGCGTTGCCGAGATCGTCGAGAAGGCGAAGTAAGGACAAGGAGGAGAGCAAACTATGATTCAACCCCAAACAAGACTCAAAGCTGCGGATAACTCGGGCGCGAAAGAGCTCATGTGCATCCGCGTGTTGGGCGGCTCCTTCCGCAGAACGGGCAACATCGGCGACGTCATCGTGGCGTCCGTCAAGACCGCTACCCCCGGTGGCGCGGTCAAGAAAGGCGAGGTCGTAAAGGCGGTCATCGTCAGAAGCGCAAAGGGCATCCGCCGTCAGGACGGCACCTATATCCGCTTCGACGACAACGCGGCGGTCATCATCGACGCGCAGAAGCAGCCCAAGGGCACCCGTATCTTTGGACCCATCGCAAGAGAACTCAGAGAGAAGGATTACATGAGGATCATTTCCCTCGCTCCGGAGGTGCTGTAAGCCATGGAAATTAAAGTTAACGACAACGTGCTCGTATTGACGGGCAAATATAAGGGAAAACAGGGCAAAGTGCTCGCCACTTTCCCCAAGAACAACACCGTAGTCGTAGAGGGCGTCGCCATCGTGCACAAGCACGAGAAGGCGAGAAAAGCCAACGAAAACAGCAAGATCGTCACCGAAGAGGCGCCCATCGACGTCTCCAACGTGGAGATCGTGTGCGACAAGTGCGGCAAGGCGACGAGGATCGGCCACACCGTTGTAGACGGCAAGAAAGTGCGCGTCTGCAAGAAGTGCGGCGCGGTGCTCGACAAGGCGTATGCGAAGAAGGCCAAGAAGGCGGCGGCTCCCGTCGAAGAGAAGGAAGAAGCTCCCAAGAAGAGGACGAGAAAGCGCAGCCAAAAGACCGAAGAAGCCAACAAGGAGGCACCCGTCGAGTAAACGTCCGCTGTTACGGGCGAAAACCATGCCGACGGTCAAGGAGTAAATATGGCAGAAAAGAAAGAGCCCGCGGAAAACACCGCGAAGAAAAAGGCTCCCGCGGAGAAGGGCGCAAAGGCCCCCGCGGGCAAGAAAGACGCTCCCGCTCCCGCAAAGCGCGAGCCCAGCAGAGTCCTTGTGCTCTACCGTGAAGAAGTCGTTCCCTATCTCATGAAGAAGTTCGGCTACAAGACGGTGATGCAGGTCCCCAAGATCGAGAAGATCGTCATCAATACGGGGCTTGGCGACATCAAGGACAACCAAAAGTCCATGCAGATCATCGAAAACGAGCTCAAGCTCATCACGGGTCAGAAGCCCATCTACTGCAAGGCGACGAAATCGGTCGCAAACTTCAAGGTGAGAGAGGGCATGAACATCGGCCTCAAGGTCACCCTGCGTGGCACACGTATGTACGATTTCTTCGACAAGTTCGTCTCCATCGCCCTTCCCCGCGTGCGCGACTTCCGCGGCGTGTCGGCAACGGCGTTCGACGGCAGAGGGAACTACTCGGTAGGCTTGAAGGAACAGCTGATCTTCCCCGAGATCACCTACGACCAGGTGGAAAAGATCAGAGG
>CANQPO010000020.1 GCA_947625695.1 uncultured Clostridia bacterium
TGGTGCGGTCGACAGGAATCGAACCTGCATGGTCTCCCACAAGATCCTTAGTCTTGCGCGTCTGCCAGTTCCGCCACGACCGCTCGTCGAAACAAATCTCACTTTGAGCGCCTTGCTCGCGCAACGCGCAATTTTCGTTCGATTGTTTCTCCTCTTTCTCAAAAAATACTGCGTCTTTTTTGAGAATGCTATTGCTCAAAACATCTTATTTCGCAACAGCTTTATTATCATACATCATTCCAAAACAAATGTCAACTTCTTTCGCGGTAAAAAAGCAGATAATTTTTCCGAAATTTCATAACTTTTTTCACATACCCCGCCGTCTCGGGGTAGGGGATATCGTCAAGACTCGCCCCGTCGGAGCTGTAGCGCGCGTCTTTAAGCCATCCACGCACCTTGCCCTCGCCCGCGTTGTAGGCGGCAAGCGCAGTCTTTTCCTCGGGGAAACGTTCCAACAGATACTTCAGATACAGGCACCCGAGTTTCACGTTATATTCCCCCTCGAAAAGTTTCTCTGGCGAAAATTCCAAGCCGTTTTCCCTGCAGATAAATTCGGCCGTCGCGGGCAACAGCTGCATGAGCCCCACGGCTCCCGCACTGCTCTTCGCCTCTTCCTCAAAGCCGCTCTCCGCCTTCATTACGGCGAACACGAGGGAGGGGGAGAGCCCGCTTTTTTCCACCTCTTCGCGGAAGGGGCGGCGATAGCTCCCGCGCACCCACAAAAAAAAGGAAAGCGCAACGACGCACAGCACTCCGAAAACAATCAAAAAATTGCGCACGCCCTTCCTCATAGAAGAGAGTATGCGCAACCGCCGGAAAAGTAGAACTCAAAGCGAGGCGACGATCTCTTTGAGCCGCCCAAGAAGCTCCTCCTCTGTGCCGTCGTTTGTAAGCGCAAAGCACCCCGCGGGAAGAAGCTCGTAAGAAAATTGGCTGTCCATGCGCCGTAAAATTTCCTCCTCGGAAAGGCCGCTCCGCTTCTTCACCGCCTCCACCCGCGCCTCTTTCTTGCGCAGAAGGACGATGACCCCGTCGAAACTTTTCTCATACCCGCCTTCAAAGAGGAGGGGCACTTCGGCGAAGGAGAGGGGAAATTCATCCATGCGGGCAAACAGCCGCTCCATGACAAGGGGGTGGGTGTAGCCGTTGAGCTTCTCCCTCGCCACGCCGTCCGAAAAGACGACGGAGGAAAGGGTAGCGCGGTCGAGCGCGCCCTCCTTCACGGCAATGGGGAAAAGGGCCTCAAGCCCCAGCAAAAATTCTTGCTCTTTGCAGAGCTCTGCGTAAATTTCATCGCAGGAGAACACCGCATAGCCCCAATTTTTCAATGCGGAGAGCACGAGGGACTTTCCGCTGCCGATGCCGCCCGTTACGGCGATCTTTTTACTTTGCATCATACCAGCTTGCTCCCGAGGAAATTTCCACCGTGAGCGGCACCTCGAGGGACACCGCGTGTTCCATCTCCTCTTTTAAGATGACCTTTGCTCGCTCCGCCTCCTCCAAAGGAGCGTCGAGCACGAGCTCGTCGTGCACCTGCAAAACGAGCTTTGTGCGCATGTTTTCTCCCTCCAGCCTGCGGGAAACGCCGAGCATGGCAAGTTTGATGATGTCCGCTGAGCTCCCCTGCAGGGGCATGTTCTTGGCGGCGCGCTCGCCGAAGGAACGCACCGCATAGTTGGAGGACTTGAGCTCGGGAATGTGCCGCTTGCGCCCGAGAATGGTAGTCACATACCCGTGCTCCTTGGCGAAGCGGACGTTCTCGTCCATATATTCCGCGATCGCGGGGTAGGCTGCAAAGTATCTGTCGATGTACGCCTGCGCCTCGGAAGTGCTGCAGCCCACGTCCTTTGCAAGCCCGAAGGCGCTGATTCCGTAGATGATGCCGAAGTTCACCGCCTTCGCGCGGTAGCGAAGCTGCGGGGTGACCTCTTCGGGTTTTAGGCCGAACACCTGCGACGCCGTGAGGGTGTGGATATCCTTCCCCTCGCGGTAGGACGCCCGAAGGGGTTCGCACCTCGAAAAGTGGGCGAGGAGGCGCAGTTCAATCTGGGAATAGTCGGCGTCGATGAGCACGTTTCCCTCGCGCGCGATGAAGAGCTTTCTCAGCTCCCTGCCCTCCTGCGTGCGGATGGGAATGTTCTGCAGGTTGGGGTTGGCGCTCGAGAGCCGCCCCGTCGCAGCGACGTTCTGGTTGTAAGTCGTGTGCACAACGCCGTCCTGCACGAGCGGGCGGATGCCGTCGATGTAGGTGGAGAGGAGCTTCTGCACCTCCCTGTAGCGCAAAATGACCCGCGCGATCTCGTGTTTTTCGGCGAGCTTTTCCAGCACTTCCGCGCTCGTGGAATAAAAGCCCCGCGTGTTCTTTTTGAGCCCCTTGGGGTCGAAGCCGAGCCTTCCGAACAGCACTTCGGAGAGCTGGAGGGGTGAGTTGAGATTGAAATAATCCATGCCCGCAAGCGCGTAAATTTTTTGGGAGAGTTCGGCAAGCTCCGCCGAATACTTCTCGGAAAAGACGGGGAACATGCCCTCGTCCACCCGCACGCCTGTCTGCTCCATGTCAAAGAGGACCTTGGAGAGGGGAAGCTCCACTTCGCGGTAGAGCTTTTCCTCCTCCGTGCCCTTCGTCCGCACGAGCACGTCCTCATAGGCGCGCTTCACGGCGAAGGCGGAACAGGTTGCGGGAAGGGCGAAGTCGCTCACAAGGTCCTGCGCGGTGAGGGGGCGCTGGTTGGAGTCGGAGAGGTACCTCAAAAGAGAAACATCCTCCACAGGGCAGTTGACGGGGACCTTGAGGGCCGCCATGCGGTGCAAGAGGTCCTTTCTATCCGCAACGACGGCGCGGCAGCTTCCCCCGAACAGGGCAGTGTAGAGGGGGACGAGCTCCTCGGGGAAAAAGCCCGCGCCGAGAAGATCGTGCCGCGCGGGGAAGAGAAATTCTTTGTTCTTCAGGCAGACATGAAAGCCGTCCGCCCCGAAATCGGCGGAAAAGAGTTCCACAGAGGGGAGAAGGGAGAGGATCTGTTCGAAACTGCTACAGACGACCGTCTCTACGCCTTCGCCCGCGGTCGCCTCCGAAAAGAACTTGCTCCCCGTGAGGGAACGGAACTCGAGGTTCGCAAAGGCGGTGCGCGCCTCGGCGGGGAAGGGGAGCTTTACGCGGCACTCCTCCCGCGAGAGAGTGAGAGGCACCGCCGTGTCGATGGTGGCAAGGGTGTGCGAGAGGCGGGAAATTTCCTCCTGTCCCTCAAATTTACTGCGGAGGGAGGGGGTGAGCTCGCTGAGGTGGGCAAAGACGTTCTCCGCGCTGCCGTATTTGCGCAATAAATCGAGCGCGGTCTTGGGCCCGACCCCGCGGATGCCCGGGATGTTGTCGGACGCGTCCCCCATGAGCGCCTTTTCGTCTATGATCTGCGAGGGGTAGAGCCCGACTTTCTGATAGAAATTTTCGTTTGTGAGCTTTTCAAGGTCGCTCACACCCCGCTTTGTAAAGCAGACGGAGACATGTTCCTTGACGAGCTGGTAGGAGTCGCGGTCGCCCGTGTAGATGAGCACCTCCGCATTGTCGAAGGCGCGGGAGAGGGTGCCGATGATATCGTCCGCCTCGTACCCCTCAAGCTCCACCGTGTGAATCTTCATCGCGTGCAAGAGGTCCTTGAGGACGGGGACCTGCACCACGAGCTCCTGCGGCATGGGTTTGCGCGTCGCCTTGTAGCCGTCAAACATCTTGTGGCGGAAGGTGGGGGCGTGCATATCGAACGCCACGGTGAGATATTCGGGGGTCTCGTCCTCCAAAATCTTGAACAGCAGTTTGATAAAACCGAAAATGCCGTTGGTGGGCATGCCGTCGCGGGTGGTGAACACGTTTACGGCGTAGAAAGCGCGGTTCAAAAGGCTGTTGCCGTCGATCAAAACATATTTGTCCATGCGGATATTGTAACACGTCGCGCATTTTTTTGCAAGATTTTCGAGGAAATCGCTTGATTTTTTCGTGCAAAAAGTGAGAAGGTCTGTATAGTGGAGTTTGGTACAAATTTGGTACACGCAAAAAAACATTTCTGTTGATTTTCTGTATTTACAGAAAAATCGGGAAAATTGCTACTAAAACGCTTGCTTTTTGGCTGAAAATCGGATAAAATAGGCTTATGCCGGTGTGGTGGAATTGGCAGACGCGCTGGACTCAAAATCCTGTGGTAGCAATACCGTGTCGGTTCGACCCCGACCACCGGCACCACGTCGCCGCAAGGCGCATTTTGCAAGAAGTTGCCCAAACGGGCAACTTCTTTGCTTTTTACGCCTGCGTCTCCTTTTCCCAAAAAATCTTGCTTTGCAATATTTTTTGGGAGGCCTGTGTATCGGAGTCGCTTTTTGGGGCACCGTATGCGAGGAACGAATTTATCCGTTCGACCCCGCACGAGGAGGCGGTAACGAAGAGGGGAGATGCTTCCTCAAAACGCTCCCGCCGACGAAGCTGTCAAGCCCGCAGAGCGCAGAGACCACCGGCAAAAGCGAAAAAGATCGTCCTTTTTGATTCCATATGCGTGGAGACGGACTTATCCGTTCGACCCCGCCCCGCGCGCACGTTCTGAAATGTCATGTCGAGCGAAGTCGAGACATCTCTACTACATTATAATAGGGCGAGATTTCTCCACGCGCCGCATGGCGGCTTGGTCGAAATGACATAATTGGAACAGCAAGATAGCGGCTTGGTCGAAATGACATACTCGAAATGACAGAAAGGGGGGCCAAGCCCTCACCACCCGCTTCGCGAGGGACAGCGAGAATGTCGCTTTTCACAAAAAAACCGTGGGAAAAATTTTCCGCAAATCGTTGACGAAATTTGCTTTTACTGCTATAATTGCTAAAGGCGAAAGGGAATACTTTCGCAACTATAGGGAGGAATCATGTTACACTATACCTTAGACGCAAAAAAGCGGGGCGTTGACGTCTCCAAACATCTCTACGGTCTCTTCTTCGAGGACATCAACCAGGCCGCAGACGGCGGCATGAACGCCGAAATGGTCATCAACAACTCCTTTGAATATGGCTACTTTACCTACGACGACTACAACGCCGAAAGCACCGTAGAGGCCCGCAAGCAAAAGAGTTTCTATTGGGACATCTACGGCGCAGGCCCCCGCAAAGTCACGACGGACGGCGGCATGAACAAGAACAATCCTTCTTACTTGCTCCTCGACGTCGGCGGCATTTATCATCTCGAAAACCCCGGCTACTACACCGTGGGCGGGTACGACAACTACGGCATGCCCGTCACAAACGGCGAGACCTACCACTTCTCCATGTGGGTGAAGCGGCTGGGCTTTCATGGCGTTGCGAAAGTCTTTATCAAGGGGGCGCACGGGCGGCACACCACCGTCGGCGAAATCAAAATTCCCGAGGGAACCGACGGCGACTGGATCAAAGTTTCCACTTCCGTCGTCGCCGAAAAGGACACGATGGGGCGGCTCTCCATCACTTTGGAGGGGAACGGCAAACTCGGCATCGACTACGTTTCCCTGCTTCCCGCGACCGTTTGGGGCGACCCCGACAAGTACCGCAACGGCAAGCTCTCTCCCCGCATTGTGGAGGCCTTGAAGGCATGCCATCCCTCCTTTTTGCGCTTCCCCGGCGGCTGCGTGGTGGAGGGGGACGTCAGTTTCGATTACCAATATAAATGGCGGGAGACGGTGGGGCCCTTGGAGCAGCGCCGCCAGATTCCCAACGTCTGGCGCTACATGCAGAGCTACGGCGTCGGCTTCTACGAATATTTCTGCCTGTGCGAGGACCTCAAAATGGCGCCTCTGCCCGTCCTCCACTGCGGCGTGCTCTGCCAGATCCGCATGGGCGAACAGCGAAAGACGGGCTATCAGCGCATCGTCCCCGGCACCGAAAAGTTCCAGAAGGAAGTCATCGACAACGTCGCCGACCTCATCTTCTTTGCAAAGGGGGACATTGCCTCGAGCGACAAGAACGAGAGCTATTGGGCAAAGGTGCGCTCGGATATGGGACACCCCGCTCCCTTCGAGCTCGAATATGTCGGCATCGGCAACGAGAATTGGGGCTATGAGTACTTCGACAACTTCGCCTCCTGCCTTCTCGGCGTGCGGCAATACATGTACAAGGGGCGCCAGACCGACCTTCTCAAACTCTTCAACATCACCGTGGTGACGAGCGCGGGCGTGGACATCCGTCCGCAGGACAGCAACGACAGCTGGAAGATCATTAACGAAAAATACCGCGATATGATCGTGGACGAGCATGTGTACAACTCCTACCAGTGGTTCATCGACAACACCAAGCGCTACGACTGCTACGATAGAGGCGGCGCGAAGGTGTTCATGGGCGAATATGCGATGCACACGATGTCGGACGGCAGGGGACGGCTCAACGGGGACAACAACCTGCGCTCTGCCTTGAGCGAGGCCGCCTTCCTTACGGGCTGCGAACGCAACTCGGACGTTGTGAAGATGACCTGCTACGCGCCTCTCTTCGCCTCCACCTACCACTACCGCTGGACCCCCAACATGATCTGGTTCAACCCCCGCGAAGTCATGCTCACCCCCAACTACTACGTGCAGCAGATGTTTGCGGGCAATGTGGGAAATTACACTTTAACCGACGTTGCGCCCGTCAACGGCGACAATGCGGGCGGGCTCCTCATCGGCGGACACAGGACGGCGAGCGCGGTCTCCAAGGTGGAAGTGTACGACCGCAAGAGCGGCAAGCTCCTGTACGGGCACGACTTTAAAGACGGCTTGGGCGGGTGGAAGGTCTATCCCAACTGCCGCGGCGGCCACATCGAGAACGGCGAACTCATCATCGAGGAGAGCGACGCGTTTAACGGCTTCTACTACGACGCGCAGGACTTTGCAGAGTGCAACGTGGAGATTTCCTTCCGCCGTCTCTATGGGGAGCAGAGCTTCATCGCGGGCGTCGGCGTGAAGGACGTGCGGGACGCGGGCACCATGGACAACGCGGGATTTTCCATCTGCTGCCAATACGGCAAGAACCACAAGGGCTACGACGTCTCCTTCGACAAGCGGGTGGACTTCATGCGCACCGTCTGTGAGATGATGGGCAAGGACAAGTTCCTCGGCTACTCGCCCGAGGGCAACGTCATGCGCCTCGAATACACCGAAAAGACGTTCACGGCAAGCATTCTTCTTGGCGGGCAGTGGCATGAAGTGCTCTTCAAGAACATCTGGAAGGTCAACGAGCGGGTGTTCAACAGCGTCACGGTAGGGGAGAACGGCAAAATTTATCTGAAAGTCGTCAACGTCTCGGGGAAGGACGAGGAGATGGAGGCGGTCTTGAAGAACTTCCCCAAAAAGACGAAGGCGACGGTCACGACGCTCTGGCACGAGGACCCCACGGTCATCAACGAGATCGGCGTGCGTTACGGCAAGACGGTGAATATTCAGCCCGAAACGCACGAACTCGCTCTTGAGGGCGACGTCTTAAAGGCGACCGTCAAGAACAACTCCGTGAGCGTATTCGTGCTCGAATAACTCTTTCAACTCCATTATACCACGCATTTTGCGCCCATAGGGGCGTAGGTGCCAAAAATTTTCAGCCCCGATGCGCCTTTTTTTGAGGGAGGCCGCAACGGGGCTGTTTGCTTGCGCCCAAGCAAAATTTTTTTTATTTTTCTCTTTTTCTGTTTCTTTTTTTATTTCTTTCTTTTTATTTATATCTATATCTGCTTCGTTTGCTTCATTTTCGTCATAGGTTTTTATGACAAACCATACCCCTTGGCGCCCCTGTAGGGGAGCTGTCACCGCAGGTGACTGAGGGGTTTTTTGAAACCCTTTCGGCACTGCGTGCCACTTTCCCTTTCAGGGACAGCAAGGGGGTTAAGCGACGCACCATTCTTAAATGTCATTTCGAGTGGAGTCGAAACATGTCCTTATTTCTAATGAGGACACCCTTCGACTACGCATGGGGAAGCATGATGCTATAACATATACGCTTGTCTCATGCGTCATTCCGAGCCGCAACGGAGAGAACGGAGTCCGAAATAGAATGTCCTCGAGGGAATCTTGCTACGTTCAAGTGCGTTCAAAACCAAACCCAAACGTACCAAGATGCCTTCGCGGATTTGCTTCCGTGGACTGCGTAAATACATTTCGGCTCAGCATGACGCTTTGGAAAAACATTTCTTGTGCCTCTCATTTTCTCTCACCCAAGGCATAACCGAGGGTCTTGTCCCATAGAATAGAGCGATGCTGGAATTTCTTCCGCCGCGAATCGCTTCCGCCGTGCGGCACATCAATCTTGCGCAGCTATACGAGCTCCGTCTCCGCGCCGAAAAACCGCTCTCCGCAAACCTGAACGGTACCTTCGTCTTTTTGGGGGAACACGGCGTCTGCCCCAAAAACCGCGCCCTTCTTCCCACCCAAAAGGAGCTCGAGGAGGCGCTCTTTGCGGCAAGCGGCTATTCCGTCTACGCGGTGGAAAATGAGCTCAGACAGGGCTTTTTGACGGCGGACGGGGTGCGCATCGGGCTTGCGGGCGCCTATGTGTACGAGAACGGGCAGGTCCTTTCCGTGCGGGAAATCACCTCCCTCTGCCTGCGCATTCCGCATGAAATTTTCGGATGCGCGGAGGAAATTTACCGCCGTTGCCTTGAAAACGGGCTGTGCTCTCTTCTCATCATGGCGCCGCCCGGGGAGGGAAAGACGACGATCCTTCGCGACCTTGCCCGCCTCGTCTGCCTGCGGAAAAGTTGCAACATCCTCGTGTGCGACGAGAGGGGGGAGCTCTCCGCAGGCGATCTGGGTGCAACTTCCGACTGCATGAAGTTCGCCGACAAGCTCACCGCGTTCACAGCGGGGATCCGCGCCATGCGGCCCGACGTCATCGTCACGGACGAGCTTCTGCCCTCCGACTATCCCGCGGTCAGTCGTGCGGTGGGGGCGGGGGTGCACGTGTTTGCCTCAGCGCACCTTGTCCGCTTTGCCGACGCGCCCCCGCTCTTTTCCCGCTATATTTTGCTCGACGGGCTGGGACATGTCGGAAAAATTCTCGACGAAAAGGGGGGAATATGTGGCTGAAATTCGTCCTCGCGGGGCTTGTGATCGCCTTTTGCACCCTGCTCGGCTACTTTGCCGCGGGGAAATACCGCGCCCGCAGGAGCTTTTTCGCGCAGTGGAGCGACCTGAATGAAAAGTATCTCTCCGAGCTCAAATACCGCCGCGCGCCTCTGCCCGAATTTTTGAAGGAGTGCAAGCTCACGGGGGAATTCGGGAAGGCCGCGGAAAGTTCGCTCAAGGGGAATGGGGAGCTGAAAGCCGCCTTTCTCACCGAGGAGGAAAAAAAGGACGCGCTCGTCTACTTCGGCCAGCTCGGGCGGGGGGACTCCCGCTCCCAGCTCGGCTTTTTTGAGGGAAAGCGCGCTTTGCTCCTTACAAAAAAAGAGGGGGCGGAAAAGGACGCAAAGGAGAGGGGAGAGCTCTACCTTAAATTAGGGCTGCTTGCAGGGCTCGCCTTCGTCATTCTCATCGTTTAGCCTATGGACATCACCATCATCTTCAAACTTGCGGCGATCGGTATTCTCATCACCGTCGTCTGCCAACTGCTCAAAAAGTCCGACCGCGACGACATTGCGACCGTCGTCTCCATCGTTGGGCTCGTGATCGCGCTCACCATCGCCGTCACCATGATCGGCGACCTGTTTGCGACCATCAAAGAAATTTTCGATCTCAATGTGTAGCCTATGATCTTCCAGCTCGTCGGCATTGCGTTCATCACCGCCGTCGCCGCCATTCTGCTCAAGGCGACAAAGCCCGAACTCTCCCTCGCCGTGACGATTGCGGGGAGCATCATTCTCCTGCTCTTCGTCTTTGACCTGCTCGAGGGGAGCATCTCCATCTTCCGCAAGATCGCCGAAATGACGGGCATTGAGAGCTCGCTCGTGAAGGCGGTGCTCAAGATGATCGGCATCGGGTACCTCGTCGAATTCAGCGCGGGCATTTTGAGCGACTTCGGGCAGAATTCCCTCGCGGACAAGCTCGTGTTCTGTGGGAAGGTCACCATTTTAGTGCTCGCCGTCCCCATTCTCGAGAACGTGCTCTCCCTCATCGTAAAACTCTTGGGGCTCATCAAATGAAAGGTATCAAAAAAAGAATGCCGCGCGCATTGCCGATTTTCGCGCTTCTTCTCCTTCTTCTATTCCTTCTGCCCGTCTCTTCCCCCGTCAAAGCGGAAGCGGCGGACATGCAACAAGAGGGGATGGAGGAGCTCGAGGAAAACATCGACGAACTCCTTAACGCGCTCGATACAAAGGAGCTTCAGAACTACCTCGACAAGCTGGCCGAATTCCGCGGAACGTCGGTAAAGGACAGCCTGAAGGCGATGATCAGCGGGGATTACCGCCTCGACTATCAAAGCCTGTGGGAGGCGGTCCTCGGGCTTGTCTGGGACGAGGCGGCGCTGCTTCTGCCCGCTTTTGCGGTCATTTTGGCCGTTTCTCTCCTTTGCGGAATACTAAACTCTGCGAAAAGTGGCTTTTTGCATAGTACTATGTCAGACATAATAGGCTTTGTCGGCTATCTTGCAGTGGGGGCGGTGGTGCTTGCCTGCCTCACTTCGGCGATCGCACAGTGCTTTGATACGGTCGAGAGTATGCGCAGGCAAATGGAGCTCGTCTACCCGCTCCTTCTCACCTTGATGGCGGCGAGCGGGGGAACGGTGTCGGCCGCGGTGTACCGTCCCGCGGTGGCGTTCATGAGCGGGGGCATCTGCAAGCTGTTTGCAAGCGTCGTTCTGCCCGTCGCCGTTGTCACCGTCGTCGTGTCCTTTGTGGGGAACCTGTCGGACGGCGTTAAAACGGAAAAACTCGGCGACTTCTTCAAGAGCATCTCGAAGTGGCTCATCGGGCTGTGCCTCGGGCTTTTCAGCCTCTTTCTCACCGTACAGGGAATGACTTCTGCGCAGTACGACGGCCTGTCCCTTCGCGCCGTCAAGTACGTGGTCTCAGGGTCGGTGCCCGTCGTCGGGGGATTTCTCTCGGGGGGAATGGACCTCATCGTCGCGGGGAGCGCCCTCATCAAGAACGCCCTCGGCGCCTTTTCGGTGTTCGTGCTCCTCGGCACGGTCGCAAAGCCGCTTCTTTTATTCGGGGTGTTGGGGCTCTTTTTGCGGCTGTCAGCGGCGGTCACCGAGCCCGTCGGCGGCAAAATTCCCGCCCTTTTGTCCCGCCTTGCGGGCGATCTCGGCTATTTTACGGCGGGAATGCTCTCCGTCGCCTTTCTCTACTTCCTCACCCTGCTGCTCCTCGTCTGCTCCTCGGGAGTAATTTTATGAGCGGCTATATTCTCGCCGTGGCGGGGGCGGTGCTGCTCTCCGCCGCGCTCTCCGTCATTCTGCCCGCGGGGAAGATGGGGGCGTTCCTAAAGGGAATGAGCCGCCTGCTCGTGTTCGCCGTGCTCCTAAGTCCCCTCGTCTCGCTGATGACAAAGAAGGAGTTCTCCCTCGAGAGCGCAAAGGTGGGGGAGGACAGCGGCTACCTTCTTACCTGCGCCGATCTTCTCTCGGCTCAGGACGAGGAGGAGATTTCTTCCTTTTTGGAAGCAGAGTACTCCCTCTCTTCATCTGTAAATGTCACGCGCGACCCCTCGGGCAGCTTTCCGCTCACAAAAATCAGAATAAATCTTCCCGCGGACGGCATATCGGGACAAGACGCGCATATAGATATTGCAGACTGCATCCGCACGGCGCTTGCAAAGAGGTATGCCTGCAAAGAGGAGCTCATCGAAGTGGTATGGGAAGAATAAGCGAACTTCTGCAAAACCGCGCCGTCCGCGCCGTACTCATCGCCGCGTTTGCCCTTCTTCTGCTGCTTGCCGTGGGGCTGACCTTCGGGAAGCGAAGCTCCTCCTATGAGTCCACCGAGACGGAGACTCGCCTCTCCCGCCTGCTCACCGAGATCGAGGGGGTGGACGAAGCGACCGCCATGATCGCCGAGGAGGACGGAAGGGCGGTGAGCGCCATCATCCTGTTCGAGGGGAAGGACAGCATTCTCGTCCGTTCGCGCATTCTCGACATCACCGCCGCCATGCTCCGCCTCGACAAGGAGGACGTGCAGATCTATCTGCGAGCTTAAAAATTATGAAAAAGGAGATAAAGTTATGTCCAACACCAAAAAAATCGCACTGATGTCCACCCTCGTACTGCTCCTTGCAGTCACCGCCGTGTTCAACTTTGTGCTCGCCGGCACCCGTTCCGCGGACGTAGACGCCAGCAACGCCCAGAGCGTGAACTTCTTCACCTCTCACCGCGCCGAACGCAACTCCACGCGGAGCGAAGAGTTCGTCCAGCTCGACGGCATCATCTCCGCCTATGCTTCGGACACGCAGGAGTACGCAGAGGCCATCGCCGAAAAGCAGAAGATGGTCTCCATCATGGAGGATGAGCTCGTGCTCGAGACGATGATCCGCTCCCTCGGTTTTTCGGACGCGGTGGTCGTCATCGGCTCCGATTCGGAGAACGTGAACATCTTCATCAATTCGAGCGAACTCACCGCCGAGACCGCCCTCAAGATCTATTCCATCTTCGAGGATGAGAAGGAGCTGCGCGAGGGAAATATCGTAATTATGCCTATTTATGCGGAAAGTTGAGCAAAAACAGTGGTAAAATAAAAAAAGATGTGCTATAATGCTACCGTGAGGTGTAAATTATGGCAAGTATCAGATACAATCCCAACGGACAAAAGGGCAGAATTTCATATAACGCGGACATCGTAAGCGGCATCGTCGTCTTGAGTTTGCAGGAGACGGAGGGCATCGAACTCGTCCCCTCCAAGAGCAAGGGCATCAAGATCTGCTTCGAAAAGGAGGGCATCTTTGCGGACATCTCCGTCATCGCCCACTACGGCTACAACGTGCCCGAACTCGCTTACTCCATCCAGCAGACCGTGAAGCAGATGGTGGAGTCGATGACCAAGTTCAAGGTCGCCAAAATCGACGTTCACGTGCAGAGCGTGATCTTCCCTTCGGCGCCCGCATCGAACCCGCCCGCCGCGCCGAGCGAAGAGGGCGAACAGGAAAAAATAGGTTGAGAACGTTCCCTTTCCGTGCGGAAGGGGAATTTCTCGTGAGGAGCATTATGAGAAGCGACGCGAGAGAAGCGGCGTTCCGGATCGTGTTTGCCTCCCTCTACGGCGGGGACAGCGGCGAGGGCTTCCGGAAAAAACTTTATAAGTCCTTCCGTTTGAGCGAGGACGAGGCGGCCTTTGCGGAGAACCTCGTGCGACTTGCGGAAGAGCATAGCGAGGAACTCAACCGCAAGATCGAGGAGAAGGTCACCCGCTTTGCAGGGTACCGCATCTTTCCCGTGGACAGGGCGGTGATGCTCGTCGCCCTTGCGGAAATTTTCTACGTGGAGGAGGTGCCGCCCGTCGTCTCGGTGAGCGAAGCGGCGGCTCTTGCGAGGAAGTACTCCGCCGAGACCTCGGCAAGTTTCGTCAACGGGGTGCTGGGAGGATTTATCAACCAATGATCATCGACGGAAGGGCGGTCGCCGCCCGAATTCGCGCGGAATTGCTCTCACGCACCGCGCGTTTCTTTGAAAATACAGGAAAACGCCCCACCCTTGCGGTGGTACTCATCGGGGACGACCCCGCCTCGGGCGTCTACGTGCGCAACAAGTTCAAGGCGTGCGAGGAGGTGGGAATCTCCTGCAGGGACGTCCGTCTGCCCGCCTCCGTCTCCGAGGAAGAGGCGGAAAAGATCGTGCGCGAACTTGCAGAGGATGGGGAAGTGGACGGCATTTTGGTGCAGCTCCCGCTCCCCAAACATTTAGACGCCGAGCGCATTCTCGCCGAAATTCCCACCGAAAAGGACGTGGACGGGTTCTCGGCGCAAAATGTGGGGGCGCTCGCCCTCGGAAAGCAAGGGCAGGTCGCCTGCACCCCCCTCGGGGTGATGGAACTTTTGAAGGCCTACCACATCGAAACCCGCGGCAAACGCGCCGTGGTCGTCGGGCGGAGCAACATCGTGGGAAAGCCGATGGCGCTCCTGCTACTTAATGCCGACGCCACCGTCACCGTCTGCCACTCCCGCACCCAAGACCTGAAAGAAGAATGCCTCAAAGCAGACATTCTCGTTGCGGCAACGGGGAGGCCGAAACTTGTCACCGCCGACATGGTGAAAGAGGGGGCGACCGTCATCGACGTGGGGATCAACCGCGTGGACGGGAAGCTCTGCGGCGACGTTGATTTCGAAAACGTGCAAAAGAAGGCGGCTTACATCACGCCCGTCCCGGGCGGCGTCGGCCCCATGACCGTCGCCATGCTCCTTGTGAACGTCTGCAATGCCGCGGAGATGAGGCTCAAATGAACTTTCGCAACAAATACGACGAATATCTCTCCTTCTTCGAGGGGGAGCTCAAACAGTTCTGCGCGGAAATGAAACATTTTCCGCCCGTTCTCACCGAGAGCATGCGCTACTCCCTCCTGTCGGGGGGAAAGCGGGTGCGCCCCGTGCTCTTTTTCGGTAGCCTTTCCCACTTCGGTGGGGACTATACAAAGGAGGCGAGACTTGCGATCGCCCTCGAATGTATCCACACCTACTCCCTCATCCACGACGACCTGCCCGCCATGGACAACGACGATTTCCGCCGCGGCAACCCCTCCAACCACAAGGTGTTCGGGGAGGCGAACGCCATCTTGGCGGGAGACGCGCTTCTGTCCGAGGCGATGTGCCTTCTCTTGGGCGAGGCGGGTCGGAGCGAACGGCACCTCCGTGCGGCGCAATATTTAGCGGACGCGGCGGGGGCGGACGGAATGATCGCGGGGCAGTCCGCCGACCTTCTCTACACGGGAAGGACGGGGGATGAAAAGGAGCTCTCCTTCATCTATGCCCATAAGACGGGGAAACTTCTCACTGCGCCCATCGTGATGGCGGCGATCCTCTGCGGCGGGGACGAAAAAAAGGCGGAAGAATTCGGCGAGGCGCTCGGGACCCTCTTCCAGCTCACCGACGACATTCTCGACGAAAAGGGGGAGAGCGCCAAGATGGGCAAGACCCTCGGCAAAGACAGGGAGGAGGACAAACTCACCTGCGTGAAGGTGTACGGCATGGAGGGGGCGGAGCTTTGTGCAGACCGCACCGCGGCCCACTGCCACGCCCTTTTGCGTGCGCTCGGCGGTGACGGATTCCTCGCCTCCATTGTCGATCTTGTCAGAACGCGGGACAATTAAAGCTATGAAACAGATCACGGACGGGGAGCTCAAGACCGCTTCCCCCGAACAATTAAAGGAAATTTGCGGCGCGTTGCGGGAGGAGATCTTCCGCACCGTTTCCGTTTGCGGCGGACACCTTTCCTCCAACCTCGGCACGGTGGAGCTCACCGTCGCCCTGCACCGCGTGTTCAACTTTCCAAAGGATAAGCTCATCTTCGACGTCGGGCACCAGTGCTACACCCATAAACTGCTCTCGGGGCGGGCGAACGTCTTTCACACTTTGAGAAAGCGCGGAGGCATTTCGGGCTTCCCCAAGCGCAGCGAGAGCGAGTACGACTGCTACGACACGGGGCATGCGGGAACCGCCGTCTCCGCTGCGCTCGGTTTTGCCAAGGCGCGGGACCTGAAAGGGGAGAACTACAACGTCATCGCCCTCGTCGGCGACGGCTCCTTCAACAACGGGCTCATCTACGAGGCCCTCAACAGCGTGAAAATTTTGGAAAGCCGCGTGCTCATCGTCCTCAACGACAACGGCATGTCCATCTCGCCCACCGTGGGCGGCATGCACGAACTCCTCACCGAGATGAAGGGAGAGCCCCCTTTAGAGGACGTAAAACTTTTTGAGCGGTTCGGACTCAAATACCGCGGGATCGTCAACGGAAATGATTTAGGCGAGCTCCTTCCCGCCCTCGAAGAAGCGAAAGAGGACTTGAAAGAGGGGAGCGTTCTTCTCCACGTCACCACCAAAAAGGGGCAGGGGTACGCCTTCTGCGAGTCCGCGCCCGTGGAAACGCACGGCGTGAGCCCCGCAAAGGGGCGCAGCGAGTACTGCGCCGCCCTCGGCGAAGAGCTCTGCGCCCTTGCTCAGACCCATGAAAACATCGTTGCGGTGACCGCCGCAATGACGGATAACCTCGGGCTCCGTCCCTTCTTTGACGCCTTCCCCGAGCGGGCGTTCGACGTCGGCATCTGCGAGGAACACGCCTCGGTGCTCTGCGCCTCCATGGCGGCAGGGGGGATGAAGCCCTACTACGCCATCTTCTCCACCTTTTTGGAGCGGGCGTTCGACGAGATCATCCACGACGTCTGTGCGCAAAACCTGCCCGTGACCTTCTGTATCGACCGCGCGGGCGTATCGGGTGCAGACGGGGAGACCCACCAAGGGGTGTTTGATTTGAGCTTTCTCTCCTTTATTCCCAACCTCACCGTGGCGATTCCAAAAAACATTGCAGAACTGCGCGCCATGCTCCGCCTGAGCGCAGATTATCAAGGCCCGCTTGCCATCCGCTACCCGCGCGAGGGGGAAGAGGGGGAAGCAGGCGAGGTCGAAATTGGGAAATTTGAGGTTTTACATAGTACTATGTCTGACATAGTATTGCTTGCGGCGGGGGAGCGGTGCCTCTCGCTCGCCGAAAATGTGCGAAAAGCGGCCCAATCGGAGGGCATCGAAGTTTCCCTCGTCAACGCCCGCTTTTTGCGCCCGCTCGATGAGGAGCTGCTTACAGCCTATTCCCACTGCACAGTCATCACCCTTGAGGACAATTCCCGCATCGGAGGATTGGGGGACGCGGTGGCGCGCTTCTACCGTAGCTGCGGCCTTCAAACGCATGTCATCAGCTTCGGCTTTTGCGACCGCTTCCTCCCGCACGGCGAAATTACGGGGCTCATGGAGGACTTCGGACTGAATTTTAATGACATTCTTGCCGCGGTAAGGGACGCACATGCGCGCGGATAAATTCTTTGCCGAAAAGTTCGGCTCCCGCACCAAGGCCGCGGAGGCCCTCAGAAGCGGGCTTGTTTTGCGCGGAGACAAGCCTCTTTCTCCCGACGACGAAGTGCGCGATAACGAGCTCTTCACCTTTCTTGAACGGGAGGAAAATTACGTCTCGGGCGGGGGCTACAAGCTTGCCCGCGGGCTGGACGTTTTCGGGCAGTCCGTCCAAAACCTCGTCTTTGCCGACCTCGGCGCGAGCACGGGCGGCTTTACCGACTGCCTCCTGAAACGGGGCGCAAAGCACGTTTTTTGCGTGGACGTGGGGGAGAGCCAGCTCTCTTCCGCCCTTTCCCGCGACCCCCGCGTCACCGTGATGGACAACACCAACGCCCGCTACATCACCCCCTCGGACTTTTCCGTCCCCCTCGAGGGCGTTGTGGGCGATTTGAGTTTTATCTCCCTTCGTCTCATTCTTCCCGCTGCGGCGTCCCTTCTGCCCGACGGGGGGAACGCTTTTTTTCTCTTTAAGCCGCAATTTGAGTGCGGGAAAAAGGGGCTCAATAAAAACGGCGTCTGTCCGCCTGCCCTGCATAGGGGGCTTTTGAGCGATTTTTACGACTTTGCAAAGGAACTGCTTGCGCCAATCGCTTTGACGAACGCCCCGCTTCGCCCCAAAAAGAACGTCGAATACATGCTCTGGCTGAAAAAGGGGGGAGAGCCCACTTCCAAGGAGGCCTTTTTGCGCCCCCTTTTGGGTTTACCTTTTTTCACAAAAAAATAAAACTTTTTTCCCAAAAACCCTTGATTTTATTCAAAAAAAAGTTATAATATAACTCGGCGTATGAGGATCGGCATTTACTTTCACGAAAATAAAGTCCCCAAGGAGCGGGTGCGCGCGCTCGAGACGATGCTCGAAAAAGCGGGCGTCTTTGCGCGCACTTTTACGAATGCGGACGAGATATGCGAAGTGGACCGTCTCATCGTGCTCGGCGGCGACGGCGCCATGCTCCGTGCGGCGAGAAGGGCCTCTCTTCTCAATATCCCCCTCGTCGGCATCAACTACGGCACCTTGGGCTTTCTCGCCGAATTCGAGCGCGGGGAGGAGGAGGGAGCGGTAAAGCTCGTCCTCGACCCTTCCTGCAACCGCGTGGAGCGCACCATGCTTGAGGCAAAAGTGTTGGGAGTTTCCCGCCACTGCCTCAACGAGATCGCCTTCATGCGACCCATCTCTCCCGACGCGGAGGACGGCGTCATCCGCATCGGCGTGACGGTGGACGGCAGTCCCGCGGGCGAATTTACGGCGGACGGGCTCATTCTCGCGACTCCTACGGGCTCCACCGCCTATTCCCTCTCGGCGGGCGGGAGCATTCTCACCCCCGAATGCGGCGCACTTCTGCTCACGCCCGTAAACGCCTTTTCGCTGAGGAGCCGACCCATCGTCCTATCCGATGAGAGCGAGCTTCTCTTCACCTTCATGGGCGGTGCGATCGTGCACGGCGACGGGGAATTTTTGGGGGAACTCAAGCGGGGAGATACCGTCGCCGTGAAAAAATCTTCACGGCACGCCGTCTTTCTCTCCGAGGGAAAACAGGACTTCTTCCGCCGTCTGACGGAAAAAATAAATTGACGTTTTTTGGAGTATACAATGTTGAGAAACGCAAGGCATACCAAGATCCTCGAGCTCATCGAGGAAAAAGAGATCGAAACACAGGAGGAGCTCTGCGAAGAGCTCGCAAACGCGCATTTCAACGTCACGCAGGCGACCGTTTCCCGCGATGTGCGGGAACTGCGCCTCTTTAAGGTGGCGGGCACCCAGAAGCGCTACCGCTACGCCGCCATCGGCAAGAACGAGGGGGAGCTCTCCGACAAGATGCGCTCTCTCTTTCAGGCTTGCCTTGAGTCCATACAGGCAGTCGGGAACATCGTCGTCATCAAGACGATGAACGGCAACGGCGCAAATGCGGGCGTTGTCATCGACCGCCTCAACTATGCGGAGGTCGCGGGGAGCATTGCGGGCGACGACACCGTGTTCACCGTGTGCCAATCTCCCGAAGCCGCGCAGGAAGTGATGGAGCGGCTCACCCGCATCGCAAGGATCTGAGAACATGTTAAAGAGTCTCTCCATACGCAATATCGCGCTCATCGACCGCGCCGATCTCGAATTCAGCGGGGGGCTCAACGTCCTCTCGGGGGAGACGGGCGCGGGCAAGTCGGTCATTTTGGACTCGATCGACTTCGTGCTCGGCGCCAAGGCGGACAAGACCATGATCCGCTTCGGGCAGACCGAGTGCTCGGTGCGCGCCGAATTTACGGCGGACGAGGGCCTCAACGATCTTCTCTCTGAGCTCGATATCGAGCCCGACGAGACCCTCGTCATTTCCCGCAAATTCGGGATCGACGGCAAGGGGAGCGCCAAAGTCAACGGCTGCACCGTCTCGGCGACGATGCTGAAAAGGCTCACTTCCCGCCTCGTGGACGTCCATGGGCAGAGCGAGCACTTTTTCCTCTTAAAGGAGAGCAACCAGCTGCGCCTTCTCGACCGCATCGCGGGGGTGGACGCCGAAAAAGCGCGAGTAGGGGAACTTCTCTCCGCCCGCAAAGAAATTTTGAAAAATCTCTCTCTCCTCGGCGGGGACGAGGGGGAGCGTTCGCGCAGACTCGACATTCTGCGCTTTCAGATCGAGGAAATCGAGCGCGCCGCCCTGAAAGAAGGAGAGGAAGAAACGCTGCTCTCTTTGCGCGAAAAGTACCGCAACGCCGAAAAGATCCTCGTAGGGCTCAACGCCGCAAGGGAGTGCCTCGAAGCGGACGGCGGGGCGAGAGACGCCGCCAATTCCGCTCTGCGCTCTCTGCGCTCGATTGCCCGCTACGGCGACTATGCCGGCGTGTGCGAACGGCTCGAAAACGCCCTTTCGGAGCTCTCCGACCTCGGCAGCGAGGTGGAGGGGCTCGCGGAAGAGCTCGAGATCGACGAGGGGGAGCTCGAGCGGGTGGAAAACCGCATCGACGAGATCCGCGCCCTCAAGAAGAAGTACGGCGGCTCGGTGGAGGAAATTTCGCAATTTTTGGCGCGCGCGAAGGAGGAGCGGGACCTTCTCGAGAGTAGCGGGGAGATGTATGAAACGCTCACCGCAAAGCTCAAAGAGACGGACGCGCTTTTATACCGCGCCTGCGTTGCGCTGACAAACGCCCGCAAGAAGGGGGCGAAAGAGTGGACGGCGCGGGTGGTGGAAGAACTCAAAACGTTGAATATTACCTCGGCGCGCTTCGAAGTAGAGTTTGACGAATACACCGAAGAGGACGTTCCGCGGGCGACGAGCGAGGGCCTCGGCGGCGTGCGGTTCCTGTTCTCCGCAAACGCGGGCGAGCCCTTGAAGGAGCTCGGGAAGATCATTTCGGGCGGCGAAATGAGCCGCTTCATGCTCGCCATCAAGGCGCAGCTCTCCTCCGTGAACGGCATCGGGACCTATATCTTCGACGAGATCGACGCGGGAATCGGCGGAAAGACGGCGAAGGTCGTCGCCGAAAAGTTTGCCAAGATTGCCAAGACTACCCAGATCATCGCCGTCTCCCACCTCGCACAAATCGCCGCGGCGGCCGACAGACAGTTCCTCATCGAAAAGACGGAGGCGGGGGAGAAGACTTACACCCGCGTGCACGAACTCGATGACGAGGCGCGGAGGCTCGAACTTGCCCGCCTGCTTTCGGGGGAAACGGACGAACTCGCCCTCCGCCACGCCGACCTCCTCCTCGAAGAAGCAAGGAAGAAATAAAATTTTTATTATGTCATTTCGCGCGCAGTCGAGAAATCTCACAATACTCGGAATGACGTAATTTTAGTTTTTAGCCCACCCCCTTAGTCCCCCTCCATGGGAGGGGGTTTCGTTTTGCCCCCTCCTCAGGAGGGGGGTAGGGGGTGGTGTTTTTCGTTCTGATTATCTCATTTCGCCCCGCGCTTTCTCAATTTGTCATTTCGACCGAAGCGAATGCAATGAGCGGAGTGGAGAAATCTCGCCGTATTATAATGCGGTAGAGACCCATTCGGCTCCACTTCGTTCCGCTCAGGGTGACATTTGGGAATAGTGTTTCGCTTGCCTCCCTCCAAAAATAACCTTATGGGAAGCGGGGAGGGGACGAATAGAACGGCTCGGCCTTGCGCAAATTACCTCTGTTGAGTCCACGGCGGACGATCGGAGGAATATATTTGCGTAGGCTGAAATTTTTTATCGCCGCACTCGCGCTCGTGCTCTGTTGCGCCCTCTTTTCGCAGCAGACGGTCACGGCAGACGCGGCGGGCGGAAAATATTACTTGGGCGGCATGACCGCGGGATTTATGCTCGGCGCGGGGGGCGCGGAGATCATCGAATTGAGCGAAGTCAACGCGGAGGACGGCATTCACCGCCCCGCGGCGGACGCAGGGCTCAAGGCGGGGGACTGCATTTGCGCCGCCGACGGCGTCCGCATCAAATCCATCAAAGACCTCAACGAGGCGCTTGCCCGTTGCGGCGGGAAGGAGGTTACATTCACCGTCAAGCGGGGAGGGGAGTGCGCCGAGGTACCCGTTCTTCCCGCAAAAGAGAAAAAGAGCGGAAAATACAAGATCGGCGTGCTCATCCGCGACACCCTTTCGGGGATCGGCACGGTCACCTTTATCGAAAAGGAGACGGGGCGGTTCGGCGCGCTCGGACACAAGGTTTCCGACGAGGGCAACAACTTGCTCGAAATTTCGGACAGCAAGGTGTATCTTTGCAGCATTGTGGGGGTGAATAAGGGAACTCGCGGAAAGGCGGGGGAGCTTCGCGGGCTCTTTCTTAACGACAAGGCGATCGCCCGCGCCGAGAAGGTATGCTCCACGGGCCTCTACGGTACCTTCGAAAATTACGACTATTCCCGCTGCACCCTCGTGGACATCGCCCCGCTTGCCGAGGCGACCATCGGGAAGGCGGTCATCTACTCCACGGTGGACGGCACCTGCCCGCAGCCGTATGAGATCGCCATCGCCAAAGTGGACGAGGGAAACAAGGAGAACAAGAATTTCGTCATCAAGGTGACGGACGAGAAACTCATTGAGGAGACGGGCGGCATCGTGCAGGGCATGAGCGGCAGTCCCATTGTGCAGAACGGCAAACTCATTGGCGCCGTCACCCATGTTTACTCTATAATATGGATACCGGCGATAACGATAGGGTATTTTTAACACAAAAAAACAACAAGGAGGATGCAATCTCAATCATTGCCGGAAAGGGGTCTTAGGTATTTCAAGATCCCTTTTTTTGTACTGCAAACGTAGCTGACCTCTTGTGATAGCGTCAAATTTTGAGCCACAGCATGATTTCTGCCGCATAACTTTTGAAAATCGAGCTTTTGCATAGTATTATGTCTGACATAATCACTGTCTTTGTAGGAGTTTCTGTGCTTGGAAACTGTATTTAATTTTGTCAAGGCGACAAGCTGTCATTTTTTTGCCATATGCCCATATTTTTTTTCTGCCAAATCATGAGACATTTGATTTTCCTTTCGTTTTTGCCTTTGAAAGCCCGAGAGGCGGGTTTATCCAAATTGAAAGGAGGTTTTATGGCAAATGAGAACTGTACGCAAAGAAAGACGGAAGCGATCATCAAGCTATTGTCAAAGCATGGTGTCCCGGACAAGAGCGCTTCGAACGATCGATCTTTGCAGAAGGTTCTACCGAAGAAACACAAGAATATCTATCACAACACTCTTAGTCTACTAAGGCAGTATCGTACAATCGCATGGCTCTTGGAATGCTTTCCTCAAGCCGTCGCAGAAGAACTTGAAAAGCCGTTTGAAACGGTTGATGAATTGATCGACCAGGTTGATGTCGAGATGAGTTTCGGAAACCGAAAACTCGAAAATCGCATGGAAAGCATAAGAAAAACGCGGCTGGTCCTCGACCGCGTAAATGATGCATTGACAGTGCTCAAAAGAAAGCCGGACGATGGAGAAAAACTCTATGAGCTGATCTACCTTACTTATATTGCTCCGGAGGTGTTGAATCACAACGATCTCTTGTATCGTCTGAATGTTTCTTCGAGGCACTATTACAGGCTTCGGGAGCAGGCGATCTCCATTATTTCCTTGAGGTTATGGTCGGCTCCGAACCAAGACGTCGATTTTTGGTTGGAGTTACTTGCCGTATTGGAAGAGGAATGACGAAAAATTGGCGCAAGAAAGAAAAAATGTTGGCGGTAAAATGCGGATGACATGCAAATGAAAATGTGCTATGATGGTATCGTCCCAAATTGGGGATGCACCGACGCAAGAGCCGTTTACGGAGAACTTTCCGTAAGCGGCTTTTTTATGCGCGGAATAAAAAAGGAGGTTTGGCAATGAAACAAGAGAAAGCAAAAAAAGGTTCAAAAACCGCGGTTGCGTACTGGTCGCTTGTCGGAGTTGTGAGTGCGGTTCTGATGTCCGTCCAATGCGTCTTGGCGGAATCCGAGACGATTTGGGATCGTTTCAGCACGCTCATGCAGAGCTTCTATGTACAGCTTATTGCAATCAGTACGATCGTAGCAGTGACGATGGCGGCAGTTGCATTGATCGTGCGGCTTGTGTCTCGGAATCAGCGAACGGTAGACGAAGCAACGAGCTGGCTCAAAAGAATCGTGATCACATGGATCATTCTGAACTCGCTCGGGCTTATCGTCGCCTACATCCAGCCGCTTGTGGCCGGTGGAAATTACGGAGGATGAACAATTACACAGAGAAGGAGGTGGTTAGATGCTGAACTGGATCTTTGAGGGGATCGTGGATTGGGTCAGCGGGATCGTGACAAGTCTCATGGACGCTGTTTCTGGCTTGTTTTTGGATGCGCTCGGGACCGACATGACGGCAATGGAAGAATATTTTCCGTTTGTCGGGAAAGCCTTTTCCATTTTACAATACTTAGCTTGGACGCTCCTGTTCCTCATTACCGTTTGGCAGCTTTTCCGAGCCTTCGGAGGACCGATCACCGAGGCAGAGAACCCGCTCACGCTGATTGCGAGAAGCGCCTTGTTCGCGCTGTTGATCGGCTTTGCGAAACCGATCTTTTTGTTCGTATTACAGCTTGCAAGAGCGCCGTATACCGCGCTGATGGACGTCACAATGAGCAGAGAGGATTTCACTTTTGCGGGGATTGAGTCCATGCTGAAAAGCGGACTGAAAACATTGCTCGCAAATGCCTCGGTCGTCGGTCTGATCCTGATCATCATCTTGATGATCGCGTTGGGATGGAACTATTTCAAACTTCTTTTGGAAGTCGTGGAAAGATATGTTCTTGTCGGAACACTGTGTTATACCTCGCCGCTTGCCTATTCTATGGGCGCGTCAAAGGCGACGGGACAGGTGTTTAAGTCGTGGTGCAGAATGGTCGGGTCGCAGCTTTTGCTTCTCGTCCTCAACGTTTGGTTCTTGCGTGCCTTCAACAGTTCGGTAGGGAGATACATCGGGGGAGGCGCAGGTCTTTCCAATGGACAGGGAAGCATCTTTCTATGGCTTTTCTGTGCGATCGCGTTCTTAAAGATCGCCCAAAAGTTCGACTCTTATCTCGCTTCGATCGGGTTGAACGTTGCGCAAACCGGTTCGGGACTTGGGATGGAACTGCTGGTGGCAACGCGGTTGATCGCTGGCGCGGGCAGAGGATTCAGAAGTGCGGGCGGCATGATGGGCGGAAGAACTCCGTCCGGCGGAGGCGGAGGCTTTATGTCGGGGTTTACCGATAGTTTCCGCGGCAACTCATACGTCCGAGACGCCGTTATCAAAAGCGGTTCGCACATGGGCGCGGGCGGTCCGATCGGTTTTGTAGGTCGGCTTTTCGGAGGGATCGCCGCACGTCACGGACAAGAATTGAACGCACATTCCATTTCATCGGTCGCAACCAAGCCGCCGAGTTCTTCGGGCAGCATCGACGGATCGATCGCCGACAGAAGCATCAGAAATTATTTTACGGCTCTGAAAGGAGAAAATCTTTCGGGAACGAAAATATCGGGCGGGCATATAGAAACGAAGCATACTTCCCCTGACGGGAAAGAGACGGCACTCAATTTCTACAGTGCCGATCAATACGAACGCCCGACCGGTGCGTCGTCGGTCATTACTGCGGCGGATGGAAGTCGCTGGTATCAGACCGCTTCGGGAGCGGGTGCGGCTGCGTTCTATACTACGCCGCATTATACGGGAGGAACTGGAGAAGCCGGCGCGATTGAAGCGATGTTCCCCGGAGTAGGGGATGTGACGCTTCGGACGGTCTCGGACGGTGTTTTGGAGGCTTCTTCTCCATCGGGCAATACGCTGTGGTATAGCGGGAATCATTTTGCGGAGCCGAGCGCTCCGCATAGCACGATCCACGCTTCGGACGGTTCTCATTGGTACGCCATAGAACAAAGCGGCGCTGTACCCGCATTTGAGAAAGCAGACGGTGCGGACAGCTACAATGCGGCTCTGTTCAAAACCTATATCCCCGGATACGAAGGAAGCGTCTCTTCCGTCAATACCGATCTGCGATCCGAAGAAGGGCGGATCGAGGTCAAACACGAGGATGGATCGGGAACGATGTTTTACGATTCAAGTTTTTATGCCACGCCGCATGGGACAAGTTTTCAAACCTATGAGGACGTAAACGGACACAGTTGGTATGCCATAGACGGAAAAGCTTCGGTAGAGCGCGTCCCCGTATATGAGCATGGGAAAGCTGTCTATGACGGAGAACGCCTGAAAACAAAGTCGGTGGAAAGCATCCGCTATCAAGGCGCGCCCTCCCGGTATGAAGCCCCGCAAAAATTGGACTATTCAGCGGCAAAACAACCAATCAAGAAACCGTGAGGCGGCTTATGAGCGAGAAAGACCAAAACGAAAGGAACGAAGGCGGCGATCGTTACGGACAGGCGGCAAAACAAATGGCAAGCGCCGCCAAACAGAGCAGCGCGATGGCCGCGAAGCAGGTCTCCGCAAAAAATGCGGCTGCAACGGTCAATTCGGCTGCCGCAGTCACAAAGGCGGGAGCGCAAGCGGGGAAGGCGGTAGCCAAGATCGCCGCAGGAACCGCAGCAGGCGGACCGTGGGGAGCGATCATTTCCGCCGCCCTTGCAATGCGCAACACACTCTTCAAGGTGCTTGTCTGTGTCTGCTTTGTGGTCCTCTTCATCATAATCATCGTGGTTGAGCTCCCCAGCATTATGTTTCATCGTCTGTTCGGCGGAGGAAACGAGGCAGACAAATCAGAGTCACTCGACACCGCTTACAGTGAACTTTCCTATCGGTTGGAAGTTGTGATCGAGGACGCTTACAAGCTGTCTGTGGAAAAAGTCAAGAGCTTGATCGAGGAAGGAGATTACGATTATTCGGCATCTATGGCGGCTTTGATCGACGAAGCGAGAGATGAGCGGTCGTTCGATGCCTGCTATATTCTATCCGCATATTCCGTTTCTATGTTCAATGAGGCGACGGAAGAAGATATGATCTCAAAACTAAATGCCAAGAGCGGGGAGATGTTTCCCGTAACTTATGAAGTCAAAACCGATACGCGGCCAGTAATTGTTGAGGGTGAGCTGACGGAAGAGGACTTTCAGTACCTTGTCTGTACGATCCATTCTTTTCAAGATCAAGCGGTCATTGCCGCATTCGGGCTGGACCTAAATGCACCATACGAGGATAGCCCTATGACCTATGGGGAAGCGATCCAAAACATGGCAGAAACTCTGCGCAAGACATTAGGAGATTAAAAATGGACGAAAAACAAAATCTTTATCCGATCCCCGCAAATTTTACGGATTCAGGGAAGATCCTCGGGGGAATGTTCCACTTGCGAAACGCGATCGAAGCGATCGTACTGGTCGTTGCGTTTGGGTTTTATGAGCACACATTGCTCCCGATGTCCGGGATCGCCGAAGTGATCGTTATGGCGATCACACTCATCCCGCTTGCGGTGGTTTCTCTCTTGGGATTAAACGGCGAGTCGCTTTTCCGCTTCGTCGGGCACATCCTTTACTTTCTGTTCACAAGCAGGAGACTTCATTTCAGGAGGATAGAGCATGAAGAGACCCAAGCTCCAAATCAGTTATAGCGTACAAGAATTCATCCCTGTCCGCAACATCAAAAACGGCTTGATTGAGACGAACGATGACCGATACATAAAGATCCTCGAAATCGAACCGATCAACTTCATGCTCCGTTCCGAAGAAGAACAGCTCGGTATCATCTCGGGGTTTGCGGGCTGGCTGAAAATCGCTCCGATGCGTCTGCAATTCAAGAGCATTACGCGGCGGGCAGATTCGGACAAGCATATTCAAACGATCCGCCATGACATCGCACGAGAGGAAAATCCCCGCTGTAAAGAGCTGGGAGAGGGATATATCAAACTGATCAATGAAGTCGGGAATGCGGGAGCTCTCACAAGGAGATTTTTTTTGATCTTCGAGTATGAGGCAAAACACGGCGACGAGGAAAAAGTAATCAGTCAGATGATGACGGCAGAACATACGGCAAGAGCGTATTTTTCCCAATGCGGGAATGAGATCCTTCAACCGCGGGATCCCGACGAGGCGACGGCAGAAATTCTTTATATGTTTTTTAATCGAAGGTCATGTTTAGACGAACCCTTCCGTGAGCGGGTGAGGAAGATCCAGACAGATCATCTTCGGCAAAACAAAGGGGGAGATACGGGAACGGAGATCCCAGTCGTCAACTTCATTGCGCCGAGGGGGATCGATCTTACCCACATCAACTACACGGTCATGGACGGGCAGTATTTTACCTTCCTCTTTGTCCGCGGCGACGGCTATCCGACCGCCGTCCGCGCAGGCTGGCTTTCGGCTCTGATCAATGCGGGAGAGGGGATCGACATTGATATCTTCCTGACCCGTGAGAACCGAAGCAAAGCGGTCGATCGGGTCGCACAGCGGATCAGGCTGAATCGGACAAAACTCAAAAACAAACAGGACACCAGCACCGACTTCGAGGAATTGACGAATTCAATCGACGCGGGGTATTACATCAAACAAGGCATTGCGAACAACAACGAGGATCTCTTCTATCTCTCAGTCTTTATCACGATCTCCGCAAAGACGTTGGCGGAACTGTCGTGGAAAAGGCAACAATTTTCCGATATGCTGAAAGCAATCGACATCTTCGTCGCGGATTGTAAGTTCCAGCAAGAGGACGCCTTAAAGACGGTCATGCCGTTTTTGAGAATGGCGCCTTCCCTCGAGAGGAGATCGAAAAGGAATTTGCTTACAAGCGGCGCCGCTTCGACGTACATGCTGACAAGCTATGAACTCTCGGATGATAACGGCGTATTGCTCGGGATCAATCAATACAATAACTCGCTCTGCATCATCGACCTATTCGACACCAAGAAAAACAAAAATGCGAACTTGAACCTCATCGGAACGAGCGGAGCGGGCAAAACTTTTACGCTCCAACTCCTTGCTTTGAGAATGCGGCTCCGCGGCGTGCAATGCTTTATTCTTGCGCCGATCAAGGGGCATGAGTTCAGGCGCGCTTGCAATCGTATCGGGGGTAGTTTTATCAAGATCGCTCCCGGCTCGCCGAGTTGCATCAATCTCATGGAGATCCGCCACACTGTAACGCCGGTCATGGAACTGATCGACGGGATCACAAAGGAAGAGGCAGATTCCATGCTCGCACAAAAGATCCAGCGACTCATGATCTTTTTCTCTCTGCTCATTCCCGATCTGACAAACGAAGAAGAGCAGATTCTTGACGTTGCGCTCCTGAATACCTACGCCGCTTTCGGGATCACGCATGATAATGCGTCTCTTTACGAAGATCCGACGGCGTCACCGCCCAAGATGAAGGTCATGCCGATCCTCGGCGATCTCTATGAGGTCTTACAGAACAATCCGCGCGCAGAGCGGATCTCGACCATTCTCAGCCGTTTTGTCACGGGGTCCGCGCGCTCGTTCAATCAACAGACCAATGTGGACCTCACGAACAAATATATCGTGCTTGACCTATCGGAGCTGAAGGGAAAACTTCTTCCGATCGGGATGATGATCGCGCTGGACTTTGTTTGGGACAACATCAAATCCGACCGTACAAAACGGAAAGCCGTCCTCATTGACGAGATCTGGCAGCTGATCGGAGCGTCGTCCAACAAGGCAGCCGCAGAGTTCTGCCTCACGATCTTCAAAACGATCCGCGGCTTCGGCGGCGCGGCGATCGCCGCAACCCAGGATCTTTCCGATTTCTTCGGACTCGATGAAGGCAAGTACGGAAGGGCGATCATCAACAACAGCCAGAACAAGATCATCCTTGGACTGGAACCCGATGAGGCAAAATATGTCCAAGACATTCTCAAACTTTCCACTGCGGAGATCCGTTCGATTTCCCGGTTTGAGAGGGGAGAAGCGTTGATCTGTTCCAACAGCAATAAGATCCCCGTGATCATCAAGGCTTCGAAAGAAGAAAAGGAGTTGATCACCACGGACCGCGCGGAACTGGAAGCGCTTCTCTTGGAAAAACAAGGCGAGAATCATCTGGAAAACCGTTGATAAATTCTCTTGATTACATGGTGCGAATGCGGGATAACAGTGGTGACGCCTGATTGAAATTTGCGAGAGGCGAAACTGAAAATAGAATTTCATAATATGAAAAAAGATATGTAAAAACGTGTCTCTGCGAGGTCCGTTTTTTTGTATGAAAGGAGGTGAAAACGATGCTTTTGCAAGACGAACAAAACGTGGTGAAGTGGCTCTCGCAGTACGGCGCTTTGCCGCGTTCCCAAATGCTTCGGATGTTGCAGAAGCCAAAGCCGACAGCAGAGAAGATTTTGCGCAACCTCAAACGCCAGATGCAGATCGCGGACGTCAGCGGCGGCTATTATATCGGACTCGATTCGATGTGTAAGCCCGACCAGCGGACAGTTCTTGCGGTGTGGGTACTCTTGAAATTTATCGATCGCGTAGATCCGATGGCGCACTATGCCGCCTCTTATCCCTCGCAACTTTTCTTTCTGAAAGAGAACGTCGGATATGAAGTTGTGGTTTTGTACGAGGGAGAGGAAAATCTTCTTCGTCTCTTGCAACCGGAGGAGGATTTGAAGTACATCATCGTACTCCCGCACATTTCAATGGCAAAGGGGCTTCGGCTGCCGAAAGCGCCGTGCTTGCTTGCGACCGTAAATTTCCGCGGCGAGGAAGAACCAGAAGTCATCTTTTATGCGGAGGGCGATCATGCGAAGTAACTCTTTTCCGAGGACGCTCGACGGTCTGATCAAGACAGTAAAAGAGGTCGAATCGCTCTCGCAAAAGATAAAGATGCTCTACGAACTTGGAAGAGAAGAAGGCGCATATTCCTCCGCCGTCGAGCTTGAAAAACAGGCAGAAAAGCTTGTTTTAACGGCGCGCCTATTGCCCGTCTACACAGGAAACCCGAGAGCGGAAACGGATGTCCGACAGACAATTTCGGAGCTTGTTCCGATCGAGGTCGGGTTTACCGAGGAGGGCTGGTTCCGGCTGAGGATCCCCGCGCTTTTACCCAAAAAGGAATCGGGCAATGCCAACTATATCCGCTCGTCATTATACCCCGCGATGCGGGGTTTTTTCATAGATAAAGCACCTGTCCGATACGACGATTGCGTGATCGCATACCGTCATATTTACGGCAGAGATTTTCCTCAAAGACTTAAGCGCGACCATGACAACATCGAGGTGAACATGGTCACGGATATCCTTGCGCTCTACATCTTATCGGACGATGGACCGGGGATCTGTTCCCAGTTTCAAACGTCAACCGAAGGAGGTGAAAATATGACCGAAGTCTATGCGGTGCCTCGGGCAGAGTTCCCGTTTTGGCTCCGAAAAATGCAGTTCTATTAGCCGTGAACTGTGAAAAAAGATATGTAAATTTGCGGCGAAAAATGCGGGCTGAAATGACACAGGTTTTTTGAGCAAAAAATGCCTTAGGGGATTTCAGCCCGAAAATTCCGACAATTAGAGAGGTAGCTATGTCGGATTTCATTCTACGACATGGAGGTCGTCATGATACACTTCCGCCCCGGCAGTCAAATGCATCAACTGCTCACCTTGCTTTCCGTGGTAGGAGAATTTCCGCTTCGTTCCATTCATCTTCTCGGAAATGAACGTGTTTACAAGACGCTCATTTCCAAACTGACTTCACCGCAGATTCTGCGTGAATACGGGACAGAGGAAGAGACGAGATGCAGGCTTTTAACGCTCGCAGGCAAGGGGGCAGGCAAGGCAGTCCGCCTATATAAAGGAGCGCTCCCGCTGCTTAAAAAACTCGGTGCATATGAGTACTACATGGAGGCGTTCTGGGGACACAGATTCCCCGGAGATGCGGCTCACAGAGAGCGTAATTTTCGGGTTGCAGAAGCCGTCGCGCTATGTATGAATGCGGGGGTGGAAACACGTCCTTATGTCCTCCCGAAACTGCAAAACAGAGTGATCATGAATGTGGTTTCAATGACTCCGTCACTGTATCTTTCCAAGGAGTTGAAGCGCGTCGGTAAAACCGAGATGAACAAGACGATGTATGTCAGAATGATCGGATCCTTATTTTCGGGAAGGGAGTGCTTCGCTGTCTACAATACGAGAAACGCGGCGATGAAATGGAACGGGATGGGGGAGTTCAAGGCGCTTCATCATCTCATGGAGATCGGAAGAATGAACGCAGGAATCGGAGAAATCGATTCGGCGATCCTAATGGGTGAGTCTGACGAAATTGCGATCAAGACGCTTGCCGCCGATCGGGACAACAGGCGCTCGGAGAGATTTGACGGGATCTACCGTCACAT
>CANQPO010000021.1 GCA_947625695.1 uncultured Clostridia bacterium
TAGGGGGCGGCGAAAGGGCTCTTCCAAAGCGTCATGCTGAGCCGTAATGGGGGGTACGCAGTCCGTGAGAGAAAGTCCGCGAAGGCATCTTGGTACGTTTGGGTGTGGTTTTAATCGTACTTGGACGCAGTAAGATTCCCTCGGGGACTCTCCATGTCGAACTTTGTTATTACTTTATCGGCTCGGAATGACGCGGGTTTGGTTGGTTTTGAACGTACTTGGACGTAGCAAGATTCCCTCGATTGTCATGTCGGACTTCGTAATTTTCGTTACGGCTACTTCGTCGCTAACGCTCCTCGTGCCGCCCTTCGACTACATAGAACGTGCGGGCGGGGCGGAATGACGCGCTTACGCGCCGAGTGTTTGCCCACCCCTTGATCCCCCTCCGATGGAGGGGGGGGTGTTAGAGGCAGGACTTGGGGTTTGCATAATTGCGGAAAAAATTGCGGAAAAGGGGGCAAAATCGGTTGATTTTTTGTTGAGGTTCCGCTATAATGTTCAAGTGACTTTAGACGTTCCTCTGCCGCGGCGCGAAAATGAGGCGCAAAATCAAAAACGGGAACGAACGTCTTTTCTTAAAATTACGGAGGTAAAGTCAATGAAAGGTTTGATTGAAGCCATCGAGAAAGAGGGACTCAAAGAAAACGTTCCCCAATTCAATGTCGGCGACACCGTCAAGGTCGGTTACCGCATCATCGAGGGCGGCAAGGAAAGAATTCAGAACTTCGAGGGCGTAGTCATCGCCAAGAAGCACGGCGGTATCCGCGAGACGTTCACCGTCCGCCGCCTCTCCTTCGGGGTCGGCGTGGAGCGTTGCTTCCCCCTGCATTCCCCCAAGGTCGCCTACGTGAACGTGGTGCGCGCGGGCAAGGTGAGAAGGGCAAAGCTCTACTACCTCAGAGGCCGCACGGGCAAAGCCGCGAAGATCAAGGAACTCAAGTAATTTCGGAAGGGCGCTTCTTGGAAGCGCTTTTTCTTTTGCGAAAATTTTGAAAGTTCCCTCCGCGGAGGACGGCAGAAGGGTGCAAAGTTCCGCGGTGTCCCCCTTTTTATGAGCAAATGCGTTCGATTTTTTTTGAAAAAGCCCATGAAAATCGTTTACAATTCCAACTGTTTCGGTTAGAATAGTATGCGACGATATAATAAGGAAACAATCGTATGAAGAAAACAAACATCTGGAACAGAATGTCGGGTTGGTTTCGCGCCTTCCTCATTCTTGCACTCGTCTTTCTTGCCCTTGGGCTGGGGACGCTCGGCTCTCTCATCTCTACGGGCGACGCCTATGCGCTCACCTCCAAGAGCGAAACAGACGGCAAAGAACCCTGCATCGTACTCAACGTCTCCGACCCCGGGCACGGGGAAGAGGGGCACGAGCACCGCGATCTCTACATCAAAGAGGTCTATTTCAACCTCGGCGCCATCTACACCGAGTACGGCAAGTCGGTCACCATTCAAATCGCACGCGGTACTTCCGCGGACAGCTCATGGTACACCTATTCCGAGATCAGCTTCGCCAATCTCTATGAAGAGGGGGAGGAAACGGGCACTGCGGCGACCGATTGCCTCTACAATTGGGTGAAATATAACGTTCAGACCCTCGACGGTTGGCGTATCACCACCTATCCCTACTACCGCATCAAGGTGGACGGCGGCAGCGTGCTCATCAACGAGATCGTGTTCGTCGCAAACGACCAGGACCTTGAAGCGGAGGGCGAACACAAGCCCGTGGCGCTCCGTCCCACCGTCTACTACGACGGCGAAAAGGGCACTCTGCTTCCCTATGACGCGAGCAAGGGCGAGACCATGAAAACCGCCGCCCAAAAGGCGGGCGCAATCGTGGACAGCCCCCGCATTCCCTCCATGGCGCAGTCCTCTTTCTTCCGCTTCGGACAGGAGGAGATCTATTCCATGATGACGATCTCCGAAATGCGGCAGGGGAAGAGCTATGTCCAAGACGGCGTCTATCACATCGACTCGGTGTATAACGCCTTCGGCAACGACATTCTCGCCTTCGGGACCCTCATCGGCGGCATGAGCCCCTTCGGGCTCCGCCTCATGCCCTTCCTCGCCTCCTTCGGCGTGCTCGTGTTCGGCTTCCTCTTCGTGAGAAAGCTCACGGGAAGCGACAAGGCGGGCCTCATCTTTGCCGTGCTCTATTCCCTCTGCGGCGTGAGCATGAGCCTCGGGCACTTCGGCACCCCGCTGATGATCGGACTCTTCTTCTTCACGGCGGCGCTCTTCTTCACCACGAAATTCTTCAAAGAAGGGCTGAAGAAGGCAAATTATCGCTCTGCCGTTCCCGCCCTTCTCGCGGGACTGTTTACCGCGGCGGCGATCTGCGTGAACGGCGCGTTTGCGATCCCCGCCGTCGGCATTTTGGGACTGTTCATTGCGGGACTTGTCCGCCAGACGCGCAAGACGCGCGCCGCGCTCGATGTTGCCATCGACGAGGTGGAAGCGGACGAGGCGGCAGGGGGCGCTCCCGGCACAGAGCAGGGCCCTTCCGAGCCGAGAAAGAAGCTCGCCGTGGCCCTCAAGGAACACCGCTTCAAAGGGAGCGTGGCGGGCTGTCTCTTCTTTGCCTTCCTGCTCTTCGGCGGCTTCCTCATCTCCATCTTGGCCATCCTTCCCATGTACTTCCCGTATGTGAAAGTATACGATAACCCCGCCTCTCCCACGCGGAACATCTTCTTCTTCATGTGGAAGGCGCTCTGCGGCGGGTTTGTGGGCGAAAACTATCTGACCGCGCCCCAGTCGGTGTGGAGCCCCTTCTATCTCCTCTTTAAGGGGACGGGCTCGAGCTTTGCCGTCACCGCGGCGGGTCCCCTCATTGCGATCGCCTCTCTTGCGGCGGGCGTCGTCGGAGCCATTCTCGCCCTCGTACTGCTCACCCGTAAGATGAACGGGGAGAACTTCAAAGAGGAACTCCTCTCCGTGCTCATTCCGCTCGTCGGGCTGGTGCTCGGGCTTGTGACCGCCGCCATTGCAAAGGGCGGGCTCGCGTTTATGCTCCTTGCCTATGTCTGCCTGTTTGCGATCGCGGCAAAGGGCGCTTCCGAACAGGACGAAAAGTACGCAAAGGTCGTGAACAGTCTCTCCATCGTTTGCTTTTTCGCGCTTGCGGTGTGCTTCGGGCTGTTTGCCGTGTTCACCTTCTCCATTCCCACCGCGGGATTTTTACCGGCGCTCTGGGCATAACTTAAGGGCTTAGACGCGGAACGCTTGGCGTTCGTGCAAGACGATCTTACAAAGGGGAAAAAATATGATCGCGAAAATTATCTGCTACGCGCTTGCGGGGCTCGACGGCATTCCCGTCGAAGTGGAAACGGACGTAAACAAGGGCGTCCCCAGCTATGACATGGTGGGGCTGCCCGATACCGCCGTGAAGGAGTCCAAGGAGCGGGTGCGCTCCGCCCTCAAGAACAGCGGGCTTCTGTTCCCCATGAACAGGATCACCATCAACTTCGCCCCTGCGGACCTCAAAAAAGAGGGCGCGGCGTTCGACCTCGCCATTGCGGTCTCTCTGCTCAAGGCGAGCGAACAGCTCATCGGCGCAGACGTTGCGGATACCGTCTTTTTGGGAGAGCTTGCGCTCAACGGCGATTTGCGGCCCGTCAGCGGGCTTCTTCCCATTCTCATTTCGGCGAAGGGACACGGGTTTACCCGCTTTATCATCCCCGCCGCCAACGCAAAGGAAGCCCGCTTTTTGGGCGGCGCGGAGATCTATCCCGCAGAGAACCTCCTTGCAGTCGTGAAACACCTCCTCGGCTTCGAGCCCATCAACCCACTCGAGACGGCGGAATTTGCCGTCTGCAAGCGGCAGGACTCCTCCGCCGACCTCAAATACGTGAAGGGGCAGCCCATTGCGCGGCGGGCGATCGAGATCGCCGTTGCGGGCGGACACAACCTGCTCATGGTGGGGCCTCCCGGCACGGGCAAGACCATGCTCGCAAGGTGCCTTCCCACCATCATGCCCGACCTCTCCTTCGAAGAGGCGCTCGAGATCACCAAGATCCATTCGGTGGCGGGCATTCTCGGCGAAGAGGGGATCGTGACCGAACGTCCCTTCCGCACTCCGCACCACACGGCGACCACCGTGTCGATGTGCGGCGGCGGGAACCGCATCGTGCACCCTGGGGAAATTTCTCTCGCGCACGGCGGCGTCCTCTTTTTGGACGAGCTTCCCGAATATAAGCGTTCCACCCTCGAGGCGCTCCGTCAGCCCCTCGAGGACGGGAAGATCACCGTCTCCCGCGCGGGCGGGACCTTTACCTATCCCTCCCGCTTTATGCTCTGCGCAAGCATGAACCCCTGCCCCTGCGGAAATTACGGGTCGGCGAACCTCGTTTGCACCTGCACGCCCGCGGAGATCAGGCGGTACCGTAAGAAAATTTCGGGCCCTCTGCTCGACAGAATTGATTTGCAGGTGGAGGTCGATAACATCTCCTACGACGATCTCACTTCGGATGGGCAGCGGGAGGATTCGAAGACGGTAAAGGAGCGGGTGGATATGGCGCGGAAGATCCAGCGCAACCGCTTCTCGGAATACGCACTCAATACCAACGCGGAGATGGGGGAGCGCGAACTGGATTTGTTCTGCACGCTCGGAAAAGAGAGCGAGACCATTTTGCGCCGCGCGTTCGAACGGATGAAACTGTCCGCACGTGCGCGGGCCCGCATCATCAAGGTCGCCCGCACCATCGCCGACCTCGATGGGTGCGAGGAGATCGGCCCCAAGCACGTCTTTGAGGCAGTGTCCTACCGTCTTGAGGATAAATTCTGATGGCACGTTATACGCAGGAAGAACAGGCGCTCGTTTGGCTGTGCGCCTGCAATGAACTCGAACCGCACGAGAGAGCGGTGCTGCTCCGCGCGGCGGGCGACCCCCAAACTCTCTTTGAACGGTTTGAGTTTTTCTATGAAAAGACCTTTTCGCGCACCTCGGAGAGCAATCTTTCCTCGCGCAAGCAAGACCTTGAGGAGCTCTTTAAGGAGATGGAGGAAAAGGGATATTTTGCGGTGACCGTTTTAAGCCGCGACTATCCCGAAAGTCTGAAAGCGGCCTTTCCGCCCCTCGTCCTCTTCGGCGCGGGGAAGCGGGAACTTCTCAAAGAGGATATTTTCTGCGTGGTCGGCTCCCGCATCACCCCGCCGTGGGCGGTGAAATTGGGGACGGAGATATCTTCCGCCCTCTCCAAACGGTTTGCGGTGGTGACGGGACTCGCGGAGGGAGGAGACCTTGCCGCCGTGCACGGCGCGCTTCCCGCGGGAAAACTCATCAGCGTGCTTCCGTGCGGGCTCGACGAGTGCTACCCCGCCGCGCATGCCTCCGTGAAAGAGGAGATCCGCCGCACGGGGCTGCTGCTCAGCGAATATCCCTTCCGCGAAAAGACGAGAAAATATTCCTTCCATGCGCGGAACCGCATTCTTGCGGGACTGTGTAAGGGTGCGCTGGTGCTCTCCGCGGGAGAGAAGAGCGGCGCGCTCATCACCGCCAATACGGCGCTCGAATACGGCAGAGACGTGTTCGCAGTGCCATATAACCCGAACGTCGCGCAAGGCGTTGGGTGTAACGAACTTTTGAAGCGGGGCGCATATGTGTGCACCTGCGTACAGGATATTTTCGACTGTTACGGCATTTTGCCCCAAACAGAACAGGAAGTAAAGCTCTCGGGCGCGGAGGAGAAAGTCTACAACATTCTGCACGCCGAGGGAGAACTGCACACCGCCGTGCTTGCGGAGCGGGCGGGGATGCCCGTCTACGAGGCGGCGGCGATCCTTTCCGCGCTCGAACTCAAAGGGCTCGTCGTAAAGTCGGGCGGGAACAGATACGGTTGCGTGAAATAAAGTAAAAAGAGGTAAGTATGGATCTCATCATCGTAGAATCGCCGAGCAAGGCAAAGACAATTTCCAAATATCTTAAAGGAAAGTACCGTGTGGACGCTTCGGGCGGACACATCCGCGATCTGCCGCAGAAAAAGCTCGGCGTGTCCGTGGCGCAGAATTTCGAACCCCAATATGTGACCTCCCCCGGGAAGGAGGAGACGATCAAGCGGCTCACGGAGGAGGCGAAACGGGCGGGAAAAGTGTATCTCGCGACCGACCCCGACCGCGAGGGCGAGGCGATCTCGTGGCACCTTCAGACCGTGCTCGGGCTCGACGCGGACAAGGAAAACCGCATCGAGTTCAACGAAATCTCCCCCAAGGCGGTGGAAAAGGCCCTGCAGAACCCCCGCAAGATCGACTACAATCTCGTGGACGCCCAGCAGGCGCGCCGCGTGCTCGACAGGCTCGTGGGCTACAAGCTCTCCCCCCTTCTCAACAACAAGATCCAGAACGGGCTTTCGGCGGGCAGAGTGCAATCGGTCGCCCTTCGTCTCGTCGTGGACAGGGAGCGGGAGATAAAGGCCTTCGTGCCCGAGGAATATTGGACGATCACGGCCGAATTGCAGGACGGAGAGAAGAAGTTCTCCTCCTTCAAGGCGACCCTCGAAAAGTTCAACGGGAAGAAGTGCAAAGTGTCCTCCAAGGAACAGGCGGACGCGGTGCTTGCCGCGCTGCGGTCGGGGAATTACAGCGTGCTCTCCGTCAAGAATACGGTGGCGAAGTCGCATGCGCCCGCACCCTTCACGACGAGCACCCTTCAGCAGGACGCTTCAAACAAGCTCGGCATGACCGCGCCCGAGACCATGCTCATGGCGCAGCACCTCTATGAGGGCATCGACGTCGAGGGAGAGGGACACATCGCATTCGTCACCTATATCCGTACCGACTCCACCCGCATCTCCTCGGACGCGCAGAGGGCTGCGCTCGACTATATCGCCGAGAAATACGGCAAGGAATACTGCCCCGCAAAGCCCAACTATTACGCCTCCAAGAAGGGGGCGCAGGACGCGCACGAGGCCATCCGTCCCATCGACCTCAAACTCACCCCCGAGCTCGCCAAAAAGATGCTCGACCGCAAGCACTACAACGTGTATAAACTCATCTACGAGCGGTTTGTCGCCTCCCAGATGGCGGAAGCCTTATACGACGCGATGCAGATCGAGATCGGCAACAGCGGCTACGGGCTCCGCGCAAGCGGCAAGGCGCTCCGCTTTGCCGGCTTTACCGCCGTCTATCAGGAATACCGCAAGGAGGACGACGAGGAGACGAGCGGGAAACTGCTTCCTCCCCTCAAGGAGGGAGACGGGCTCGTTGCGCTCGGCGACAGTGCGGAAAAGAAATTCACCAAACCGCCCATCCGCTATACTGACGCTTCCCTCGTGAAGGCGATGGAGGACAAGGGAATCGGGCGGCCCTCCACCTACGCCTCCATCATCTCGGTGCTCGGCAAGCGCAAATATGTGACCAAGGACGGCAAATACATGCTGCCCACCGAAGTTGCGTACCGCATCACCGATATGCTCGTGAAATACTTTACCGACGTGATGGACGTCGGCTTTACCGCGGACATGGAGGAAAAACTCGACGAGATCGAGGACGGCGGCAAGGATTGGCACTCCATCATCGCCGCGTTCTATCCCCCGTTTGAAGAAAAGCTCCGCTTTGCGAACTCGGACGGCGACGAGCTCACAGATATTCTTTGCGAAAAGTGCGGCCGTCCCATGGTGCGCAAGAGCGGGAAATACGGAAAGTATCTCGCCTGCACAGGCTATCCCGCCTGCTCCAACATCATCAGCGAGGGAGAGGTGGAGACCACCGATATCCCCTGCCCCAAGTGCGGCGCGATGATGACGGTCAAGACGGGGCGGTACGGGAAATTCCTCGCCTGCCCCAACTATCCCGCCTGTAAGTCCACCCTTCCCTTCGAAACGGAGAAGAAGGAGGAGGTGTACGAGGGAGTCTGCCCCGACTGCGGCAAGCCCACCAAGAAGCTCTTCTCCCGCACGGGAAAGCCCTACTATGGGTGCAGCGGCTATCCCGCCTGCAAATTTATGAGTTGGGACGTTCCCACGGGACAGAAGTGCCCCGTGTGCGGCGGGGCGCTCGTCACTACCCCCAAGGGTGCGGTGAAGTGCTCCAACCGCGAGTGCTCCTACCGTCCCGAAAAAGCCAAGAAAGCGGCCGAAAAACCCGAAAAACCCGAAAAGACGGCGAAAAAGACATCTAAGGCGGCAAAAGCGTGAAGATCGTCGGCGCGGGGCTTGCGGGGTGCGAGGCGGCATACTTTTTGGGGAACCGCGGCATAGATGTGGAGCTCGTGGAGATGAAACCAAAAAAATTCACTCCCGCCCACCAAAGCGAAAAGTTCGGGGAGCTCGTCTGCTCCAATTCCTTGAAGAGCGACGACGTGTTCGGCAACGCCTGCGGCCTTTTGAAAGAGGAGATGAGGCGGCTCGGGTCGCTCACCATGGCGGCGGCGGAGGTCTCCCGCGTGCCGGCGGGCGGCGCGCTCGCCGTCGATCGCGAGAAATTTTCCGCATATATCACCGAGCGCATCTGCGCATGTCAGCATATTACCGTCACGTGCGAGGAAGTATGCGCCTTGCCGCAAGCGGGAATCGTTGCCACGGGGCCGCTCACCTCGGACGCTCTCATGAAGGACATCGGGGAGAAATTCGGTTCCCAGCACTTTTTCGACGCGTCCGCGCCCATCGTCTCGGCGGAGAGCATAGACATGGCGCGCGTCTTTACCGCCGACCGATACGGAAACGGCACGGGGGACTACCTCAACTGCCCGCTCACCAAGGAGGAATACGAACGCTTCGTGCAGGAACTTCTCGGCGCGGAGCGCGCAGAATTGCATACGTTTGAGAAAAACGAGATCTTCGAGGGGTGTATGCCCGTGGAAGTCATGGCGGCGCGGGGCAAAGACACCCTGCGCTTCGGCACCTTTAAGCCTGTGGGACTTTCGGACGGAGAGGGGAAACGCCCCTATGCCGTGCTGCAGCTGAGGAAGGAGAACGCCGAGGGGACGATGTACGGCCTCGTCGGGTGTCAGACAAACCTCAAATTCGGGGAACAGAAGCGGGTCTTTTCCCTCATTCCCGCTCTACATAACGCAGAGTTTTTGCGGTACGGCGTGATGCACCGCAACTCCTATCTGCGCGGACCCGAAGTCTTAAATGCCGATTTTTCGGTGAAAACGCAACACGGGTTGTATTTTGCGGGGCAGATCACGGGCGTTGAGGGGTATGTGGAGAGCGCGGCTTCGGGGCTTCTCGCCGCCATTCACGTTTGGAACGAACTCAGCGGCAGAGAGCCCTATGTGCCCGAGGACACGTGCGTGTGCGGGGCGCTTTCCCGCTACGTTGCGACCCCCAACAAGCATTTCGAGCCGATGAATGCGAACTACGGCATTCTCCGACCCCTCGACGAGCGGGACAAAAAGGAAAAACGCCGCAAAATGGCAGAGCGCGCCCTTTCTGAGATCGAAAAGTTCAAGACATATTCGCAAATTTGACGGATTGCCGTTTCGGGGCGGCAAAAAGGGGGTATATATAAAAAAATCCCCCGCGCTTTTGAAGCGCAGACCAAGGAGAACGATATGGAATTCAGAGGAACCACCATCTGCGCCGTGAAGAAAAACGGCGTGACGGCGATCGCGGGGGACGGACAGGTCACCATGGGCGAGAGCGTCGTCTTTAAGAACAGCGCAATAAAAGTGCGCAGAATTTACGGCGGCAAGGTCATTTTGGGCTTTGCGGGGAGCGTCACCGACGCATTCTCCCTCTCCGAACGCTTCGAGGGCATGCTCAACAAGTTCGCGGGCAACCTCATGCGCTCGGCGGTGGAGCTTGCCGATTTGTGGCGGTCGGATAAGATCGGCAGAAAGCTCGACGCGATGATGATCACCGCCGACAAGGACACCCTGCTCATTCTCTCGGGCACGGGGGAGGTCATTGAGCCCGACGAGGGCATCTGCGCCATCGGGAGCGGCGGAAATTACGCCCTCGCCGCCGCCCGCGCGCTTGCCCAGAATACCGACTTCTCCGCCGAGGAGATCGCGCGAAAATCGCTCAAGATCGCTTCTGAGATTTGCGTGTTTACGAATGACCACATTATTTGCGAGGTGGTATGATGGATCTTTCACCCAAACAAATTGTAAACGAACTCAATAAGCACATCATCGGGCAGGACGAGGCCAAAAAAGCTGTCGCCATTGCCCTTAGAAACCGCTACAGAAGGGCGCAGCTCTCCCCCGAGCTGAGGGAGGAGATCACCCCCAAGAACATCATCATGAAGGGCCCCACGGGCGTCGGCAAAACAGAGATCGCCCGCCGCCTTGCAAAGCTCGTCAAGGCCCCCTTCATCAAAGTGGAGGCGACGAAGTACACCGAAGTCGGCTACGTCGGCAAGGACGTCGAGGGCATGGTGCGCGATTTGGTGGAGTGCGCTTTCCGCCTCGTCAAGGACGAAAAGACGGCCGAAGTCTCCGTAAAGGCGACCGCCGTTGCCGAGACCAAGATGGTGAAACTCCTCGCCGAACTCAAAAAGGCGGATAGGGGAGAGACCCCGCACGAGATTTTCGAGGCGAATTTGCTCGACTCTCTCCGCAAAGGGGTGTTTGACAACCTCGTCATCGAGACGGAGGTTCGGGACGAGCCCAAGAACATGGAACTCATCCCGGGCGGCGCGGCCATCAACCTCGGCTCCATTTTCGGCGAAATGCTCCCCCAGCGCAAGAAAAAGCGCAAGATCACCGTAAAAGAGGCGATGAAGTTTTACATCGCCGAAGAGAGCGATAAGCTCATCGACGACGACGCGGTGAAGGACGAGGCGCTCCGCCGCGCCGAAAACGACGGCATTATTTTCATCGACGAGATCGACAAGATCGCGGGCAAGGAAAACACCTCGGGCGCGGACGTCTCCCGCGAGGGGGTGCAGCGGGACATCCTTCCCATTGTGGAGGGGAGCACCGTCATGACGAAGTACGGGCCCGTAAAGACCGACTATATGCTCTTTATCGCCGCAGGCGCGTTCCATGTGGCGCGGGTGGAGGACCTCATTCCCGAACTTCAGGGGCGGTTCCCCGTCTCGGTGGAGCTCTCTTCCCTCACCAAGGAGGACTTCATCAATATTTTAACGAATACCGAGCACTCTCTCACCCAACAGTATGCGGTGCTGCTCGCCGTCGATAATATTGACTTGAAGTTTACCCCCGACGCCATTGAGGCAATCGCCGAAATTTCGGAGGAGATCAATTTGACGAGCGAGGACATCGGCGCGCGCAGATTGCATACTGTCATGGAATATCTTCTCGAGGACATTTCCTTCAACGCGGGCGGCGGCGACTATCCCGTCGTCACCGTGGAGATCAACCGCGCTTACGTCGAAGAGCATTTGTCCAAGATCACAAAGGACAGAGATTTGAAGAAATATGTGCTGTAAGGTTTCGCACAATTCTTTGCTCGCTACGCTCGAAAATAAACGCCGTGAGGAAATGGGCGCATATGCCTTAACTTAGTTGGTCCTCTCATTCGTTTCATCAAACAAGAAGTTGCAAGTGTGCAACAAATTGGGTGCGCTGCCGCAGGGGAACCCTGCTTCGCGCAGTGATTTAGGACAGTGTTCATGCCTCCCCTCGCGTTGCTCGGGTACTTTCCCCCGCTCCGCGAGGGACAGCAAGGGGTAAGCGACACGCCGTTCCAAATCACGTCATGTTGAGCGGAACGCAGTGGAGTCGAAACATCTCTACCGCATTATAACAAGGCGAGATTTCTCCACGCGCTTCGCTTGGTCGAAATGACAATTAGAGCACATGGCGCCCCTATTAGGGGAGCTGTCACCGCAGGTGACTGAAGGGTTTTCAGAAAGTTTGTAAGAACCCTTTCGGCACTGCGTGCCACTTTCCCTAAGAGGGACAGCGAGGGGCAGGGTGACGTAATTAGGACACGCCCACCCCCCTACCCCCTCCCACGGAGGGGGTAAGCGGAAAACCGTTCCAAATCACGTCATGTTGAGCGGAACGCAGTGGAGTCGAAACATGTCCTTATTATAATGCGGACACCCTTCGACAGAGCTCAGGGTGACGTATTTAGGGGTTTCCGAGAGCGTGAAAAACCCTTTCGGCACTGCGTGCCACTTCCCCTTTCAGGGACAGCGAGGAGAAAGACAAGAAAAGAAGTAAGGAGAAAAGGATGATCAACATTCCGAAGGGAACAAAAGACGTGCTCCCGAGAGACGTTTATAAGTGGCAGTACATCGAAGAGGTCGCACGCAAAACCGCACACTGTTACGGTTTTTCGGAGATCCGCACCCCCGTCTTTGAATATACCGAGCTCTTTCAGCGCGGCGTGGGGGAGACGACCGACGTCGTCGGCAAGGAGATGTACACCTTCCTCGACAAGGGCGGCCGCTCCATCACTCTCCGACCCGAGGGGACGGCGGGGGTCGCGCGCGCCTTTCTCGAGAACGGGCTCCAAGGGGGCGCGATGCCCTTTAAGGCGTACTACCTCTTCTCCGCCTACCGCTATGAACGTCCGCAGGCGGGACGGCTGCGTGAATTCCACCAATTCGGCGCAGAACTCTACGGCGCGGCTTCTCCCTCTGCGGACGCGGAAGTCATCGCCCTTGCGGACGGTTTCCTCAAAAATTTGGGGCTCAGACATGTACAGCTGAATCTCAATTCCATCGGCTGCCCTACTTGCCGCGCGAAGTATCAGGAGGCCCTCCGCGACTACTTCCGTCCTCATCTTTCGGAGATGTGCCCCGACTGCAACGCCCGCTTCGAAAAGAACCCCATGCGCATGATCGACTGCAAGGAGGAGGGTTGCAGAAAGTTCACGGCGGGCGCGCCGCGGATGCTCGACTTTTTGTGCGGCGAGTGTCAAGAGCACTTCGAAACGGTGCAAAAACTGCTGACGGGTGCGGGAATTGCCTATACGATCGACCCTTCCATCGTGCGCGGGCTCGACTATTACAGCCGCACGGTGTTTGAATTTACCTCGTCGGCGGCGGGCGCGCAGGGCACCGTGCTCGGCGGGGGAAGATATGACGGGCTCTTATCCCAGCTCGGCGCAAAGCCCACCCCTGCGGTCGGGTTCGGCGCGGGGATCGAGCGGCTCTTGATGGTGCTCGATGCGGAGGGGGTGCAAATTCCCTCGCCCGAGGGGGTCGTGTGTTACCTTGCGGGCATGGACGGGAAGAGCCGCGAAAAGGCGTTTCTGCTCGCGCAGGAACTGAGAAAAGAGGGAATTTCCTGCGAAACCGACCTTCTGGAGCGTTCCGTAAAGGCGCAGTTCAAGTATGCGGACAAGCTCGGCGCGAAGTTCGTCGCCGTCATCGGAGAGAGCGAGCTTTCAGAAGAGGTCGCCGAAGTAAAGGATATGCGCGATTCCTCCTCCGAGCGGGTGAAATTCGACCGTCTTGCACAATATATCAAGGATAAGAGGTGAACTATGGTCAAAGAAATGACAGGACAGGAGCTCGACGAGCTTGTTTCAACGGGCAAAAAAGTGGTTTGCGACTTCTTCGCAACGTGGTGCGGACCGTGCAGAATGCTCTCCCCCGTGATGGAGGAGCTGAGCGGGGAATTCCCCGACGCGACATTTGCAAAGGTGGACGTGGATAAAAACGGAGACTTGGCGGCTTCGCTCGGCGTCTTTTCCATTCCCGATGTGTTTGTATTTGAAAACGGGGAGACAAAAGACCACAATCTCGGGTATCTTCCCAAGGAACAGATGAAAGAATTTTTGAAGAAGAATTTATAAAGTTTAAGCGCCGCCGCGGATCGTCCGCGGCGGCGCTTCGCTTAAAAAGTGGGAATTTTTTGCAATGCCCTTGAAAAGGTTGATATTTTTTCGGAATAATGATATACTTGGTGCAAGTAACAGGAGATCAAGTATGAAACACAGATTTTTTGCCGTCGCCGCGGCGCTTGCCGCAACGTTTTGCGTTTCGCTCGGGCTTGCCGGTTGCAAACCCGAAACGCCGGCAGAAACGCCCCACGACCATATTTTCAGCGATTGGCTGTCCAACGAACAAAGACATTGGCGGGAATGCACCGTCTGCCACCAGGAGCTTACGGGAAGCGCGCATTCCTTCGATAACGTAACGGGCTACGAATATCCGGCCTACAAGGGGACCGCTACCCAAAATCTTCCCATCCTCCACGCGACCGCGCCCGAGGGGAAGGAAGAGGAGATAGGAGAGATCTATATCCATGAGGTTTGGGTCTGCCTTACGCCGAAGGAGGGGGCGACTTTGCGGGTCGCCTATTCCACGGGCGAGGGCGGAACGTTTGCAAATTATGCCGACGTCTCCGCCGAGAATGGCGGCTGGGTCAAAGTGACCTTCCCTTATGGACCGCTTCGCTTAAAGACGTTTTCCTATTTCCGCCTGCAGGCGCTTGAGGATAACATCACCGTAAGGGAGATTGTCATTTTCGGAAGCGACAAGGAGGGGAAGGCGGAGCCTTTCCTGATGAACCTTTCAAACGTCGGCGACAGCAACAAGGGGCAGGAAGGGGAGCGCCGCAAGGGGCTTATCGACATGCAGCAGCTTCCCAACGAGAAACGGGCGTGCACTGTGTGCGGCTACCCCGAACCTAAGGCGGAGTGAGGGGAGAAACTTCGCCCCTCTACCCCCTCCACTGGAGGGGGTGAAACAAGGACATGTTTCGACAAGCTCAACATGACGTAATTTTAGAATGTCAACCCCCACCTGAGCCTTCGGCGGCACTCGCCCCCTTAAAAGGAGGCAGGTCGACGCTTCACCCCTGCCTGAGGAGAGGCAAGAGGAGAGATTTCTCGACTGCGCTCGAAATGACAGATTGGGACAGCAAGAGGACACCACCCCTACCGTCTCCTAAGAAGGGGACAAGAGACAACTTTATATCTTTGGGGCGGAGTGAAAGTCTCCACCGGCAGTAAAGTCTGCGAAGAGCGCGGAGCGCTCCCGAGCGGGTGAAATTCCCGCACCGACGGTCATAGTCCGGATGAGAAAAGAATTTTTCGGCGCGCGCCCCCGCATCGCAGGGGCGCGCGCCGTCATATAAGGAGCAATACAATGAAAGAAGAAACAAAAAGCATGTTGAAGCGGCACTTTTCGGCGACCCATATCGCCTATATGGCCCTCTTTACGGCGCTGGCGTTTGTCGTCACCTTCCTCGAGTTTCCCATCTTTCCCGCGGCGGACTTTTTGAAACTCGACTTTGCAAACGTCTTTTTCATGATCGAAGGCTTCATCTTCGGGCCCGTGGAGGCGGTCGTCTCCATCGGCATTAAAGAGCTTTTGTGCCTCACAAAGTCCGCGACTGCGGGCGTGGGGGAGGTCGCAAACTTCCTCATGTCCCTCTCCTACATCATTTTCCCGTCGATTTTATACCGCTTCAAAAAGGGGAAGTGGTGGGTGACGGTTTCTCTCATCGTCGCCTGCCTGTTGCAGATCGGCGCGAGCCTCCTTGTCAACCGTTACATCAATTTCCCCCTCTATGGAACGCTCTACGGCTTCGACGGCGCAGAGTATTTCGCGCAGCTTTGGCTCTTCGTCATCTATTTCAATCTCATCAAGAGCGTTGCGGTGAGCGTTCTCGTCTTTCTCGTCTATAAGCCGCTCTCGCGGCTCATCAAGGCGACGGCGGAGAAGTTTGCAAAAAAACCCGCCCGCGAGAAAAATTCCAAATAAAGTTCTTGCAAATCGGCGGTATATCCGCTATAATATCCGTATGGCAATTTATGTTTCTCATTCGCCCGAAGAGACCATTCTCTGGGCGGAACATTACGCCAAGACCCTGAAAGCGGGGGATACCGTCCTTTTGGACGGCAACATGGGCGCGGGAAAGACGGTGCTCGCAAAGGGCATCGCAAGGGGGCTGGGTATTTTTGACGAGGTCACGAGCCCCACTTACGCCTACGTCAATACATACGGGGACAAGCTCTTCCACTTCGACTGCTACCGCATTCTGAGCGAACGGCAGGCGGAGGAGCTCGGGTTTGCGGACTACTTTTTGTCGGGCGGCGTCTGCCTCGTGGAGTGGAGCGAGAACATTGCGGGCCTTCTGCCCGAAAACTGCAAACGGGTGCGCATTTCGGGCATGGGAGAGGGCCCGCGGGAGATCGAATTTTGAAATTTTTAGCGATAGATACCAGCGGAAAATATCTGTCCGTCGTTGCATATAACGAGGGAAAAGCCGAAAAACTCTTCCTCGACGATTGCGCCATGAAGCATTCGGTCGTACTCATGGACAAAATCGGGGAGGCATTCTCCCGCGCGCATATGTCCGCCCGCGAATGCGACTTTTTTGCCGCCACGGTGGGGCCCGGGTCCTTTACGGGCATCCGTATCGGCATTTCCGCCGTGAAGGGGCTGTGCTTTGCGTGCGATGTGCCCGCGCTTGCCGTCACTTCCTTCGATTGTATCGCATACAATGAGGAGAAGCAAAAGACGCTCGCCCTCGTGGACGCGGGCAGGGGGGAGCTGTACGCCTGCGGCTATCAGGGGGGAGAGATTATTTTGCCGCCCGCCATTCTGCCGCTTTCAAGGGTGAAAGAGCTCGTTTCGGAAGGGTTTCTTCCCCTCTCTGCGGAGGAGATTTCCTTTGATTGCAAAAGGGCCGACCCCGCAGAGGGACTGCTTTCCGCCGTCTTGAAAAAGGCGGGAAATATCGCGCCCGCAAGCGAGCTGAAGGCATTTTATATGAGAAGATCGTCCGCCGAGGAGAACCGCAGATGAACGGCAGATTTTGGACTTTTGAGGACTTGAATGAGATCGCAGAGCTTGAAAGGGAGTGCTTTCCCGACGACGCGTGGAACGTCCGCATGCTTGCGGAGGCGTTTTTGTCGGGGCATTTTTTCGGCGTGCTGCTCGAAGAGGACGGCGTCGTCACCGCTTACGGCGGGTTGAACTATGCGGAGGATGAGGGCGAGCTCGAACTCATTGCGACCGCGGAGATGTACCGCCGCTGCGGACGGGCGAAGAGGGTGCTCGACGATCTCGTGAAGGAAGCCAAGAAAAAGGGCGTGAAGAAGCTCTTCCTCGAGGTGCGCGTGTCCAATTCCGCCGCCCTCATGTTCTACCTCAACTACGGTTTTCAGGGGCTGTATGCGCGTTCCCGCTACTATGCGAACGGCGAGGACGCCATTGTGATGAAAAAGGAGCTTTGATTGAACGTCTCCGTTCTTTGCAGAGGGGAGGGGCGCGACCTCGTCTTTCTGCACGGTTACCTTTCGACAAAGGAGAGCTTTTTTCCGCAGATCGAATATTTTTCCAACTTCTACCGCGTGACGGCGTTCGACTTCCCCGGGTTCGGGAAGAGCGACCCCATTCCCGCCGCTTGGTCGGTGGGGGACTACGCCGTCTGGACGGAGGAGTTTTTGAAGGAGAAGGGGATCTCCTTTCCCCTCGTTATCGCCCATTCCTTTGGGGGAAGGGTGGCGGTGAAGTGCCTTGCAAAGGGGCTCTTCGACCGCGCCGTTCTCTGCGGGTGCGCGGGGATCGTTCCGAAGCGGACGCTCCGCTACTATGCGCATGTGTACACCTATAAATTTGTGCGGAAAATCGCACCCATGTATGCAAAAACGCACTTCGGGAGCCCCGAATACCGCACCCTCTCCCCCCTCATGCGGGAGAGCTATAAAAAGATCGTGAACGAGGACCTTCGGGAGGAAGCAAGGCAAATTTCCCGCCCCGTCCTCTTTATCAACGGCGAGAAGGACACGGCGACGCCGCCCTCCTCGGCGAAAATTTATCAAGACTGCGTGGCGGGGAGCAAGCGCATCATCATGCGCGGTTGCGGGCACTTTGCCCATCTCGACGACCCGCTTGCCTTCAACTTGGCGGCAGAGGAGTTTTTCGATGAATGACCATCTTCTCATAGGAATTTTTCTCGGAGCGGCGATCGCGGGGTATCTCTTCGCGGACGTTTCCGTGCGGCTTTGCGCCCTTTTGCAGCAGAGCGGATACTCGGCGGGCCGCTTTTTTAAGTGGTATTTCAAAAAGGGGAATATCCAACGCAAACGGCTCTCGCTGCTTTCTCTCTCCCTCGCGCTCCTTACGGCGCTCTTTAACGTCTGCTTTTCCTTTTTGGGCTATGTGTGGGCAAACTACATCTCCATTGCCCCCTTTGTAGGCATTCTCATTCTCTATCTTTGGTCGGAAAAGAAATATGCCCTCAAAGTGAGGCCGAAGCCCTCGGCGCGGGTGATAAGGCTTGCCGCCGCGCACTATCTTTTGACGTTTGGGCTCTGTGTGGGAGTCGGGTTCGGGCTCTCCTACGCCTCTCTTGCGGTGAATGAAACTTGGTTCTATCTGTTGCGCTTCGTGCCATTTGCGATCGTGCCCATGCTACTGCCGTTTACGCTCTGCGGGGCGAACTGCGTCATGTGCCTCTATGAAATTCCCCACAACCGCCGCTTCGTCAAGCGCGCGAAGAGGGCGCTTGCGGCGAGCAAGTGTGTGAAGGTGGGCGTTACGGGCAGTTTCGGCAAGACGAGCGTCAAGCACTACGCTGGCGCGATGCTCTCCCAAAAGTTTTCGGTCATCGCGACCCCCGCTTCCTACAACACCCCCATGGGCATTGCAAGGACGGTGAAGGAGCAGGGACTCGGCTGCGATATCTTTCTCGCCGAGATGGGGGCGCGGCACACGGGCGACATTTCGGAACTGTGCGAGCTCGTGCAGCCCGAATACGGCGTCATCACGGGCGTCTGCCCCCAGCACATCGAGACGTTCGGCTCCCTCGAAGCGATCAAAAAAGAGAAGGGGGAACTTGCAAAATACGCAAAGAAGGTCGTGCTCGGAAGGAGCGCGGCGGAGATTTCAGCGGAGGGTGCGGAGACCGTTCTGCGCGAAGGAACCGACTTTGCGGCGGAGAACATCGAGCTCACGACCGAGGGCACAGCGTTCGATCTGCTCCTCAATGGAACGCGCGTGCACCTTTCCACCCCGCTTCTTGGCAGGCACGCCGCGGAGGACGTTGCGCTTGCGGGCGCGCTCTGCTCCCTTCTCGGCATGACGGCGGAGGAGATCGCCGTTGCGGCGGAGAAGCTGCAGCCCGTGCCGCACAGATTGCAGCTCATCAAGGCGAACGGGCGGAACATTCTCGACGACAGCTACAACTCCAACGTCGAGGGGGCGAAGAACGCGTTGGAGGCGCTCGGGCGCTTCGGCGGGAAGAAGTTCGTCGTCACCCCCGGGCTCGTGGAGCTCGGCGCGCTCGAGGAGGAGAAGAACAGAGAGCTCGGCGCGGCGCTCGTGGGGTTCGAAGTTGTTCTCGTCGGTGAGACCCTCGTGCTCCCCGTGCGGCAGGGATACACGGAGGCGGGCGGCGAGGAAGGGAGGCTCCGTATCGTGCCCACGCTGCAAAAGGCGCAGGAGATCTTGTCTCGCGAGCTTGGGGAGGGCGACAGCGTGCTCTTCCTCAACGACCTTCCCGACATCTATCTGTAATTTCAAGCGAAACATCCGAAACACCGAAGAAAACCGCTTCGGTGTTTTTTTGTGCGGCTCAAGTATTCGGTATTCGGCGCCGCCCGCCTTTTTTCGCAGAAAAAAGGCGGGCGGCAAAAAATCATAAGGAGAAGAAATATGAGAACGGTTGCCGTGTTTTTCGGCGGGAAGTCCAACGAGAGAGAAATTTCGGTCATCACGGGCATGTACTGCGCAAATCTGCTCAAGGGACGCTACAGCGTGCTTCCCGTGTACCTGCGGCCCGAGGGTGGCTTGCTGCTTGCGGAGTTCGGGGTGGACGAATTCCGTCGCGCACAGGAGAGCGGGTTCCGCGGGTGGAAGGAGTTTGTTTTCACGCGCGGGGGAATTGCGTCCGCAAAGAAGCCGAAGAAGGCAGTCCCCATCGACTGCGCGCTCAACTGCTGCCACGGCGGCGACGGGGAGGGCGGCGTGCTCTCCGCGCTCCTGCGCTTTTACCGCATTCCGTCCGCCTCGCCGGATATGCCCGCCTCCGCGCTCTTCCTCGATAAAGTTCTCGCAAAGGACTTTCTCAAGGGGCTGGGCATTCCCGTGCTTCCCTCTTTTGCGGTGCGGGAGGAGGAGTTCTTCAAGGGCGAGTGGCGGGAGCGGGCAGCGGCGCTCGGCTATCCCGTCATTGTAAAGCCTTCCAAGCTCGGCTCCAGCGTGGGCATCTCGGTGGCAAAGACGGAGGAAGAGCTCGAAAAGGCGCTTGCCCTCTCCTTCAAGCTCGATGGCGCCGCGCTCGTCGAAAAGTACCTTGCGGGCAAGCGGGACCTCAACATCGCCGCCTACCGCGCGGAGGGGAAGATCGTGCTCTCGCCCATCGAAGAGGTGTTTTCGAGCTCGCCCATTCTCACCTTCGGGGAAAAGTACGAGGGCACGGGAGAGCGCAGCCACGAGCTGCCCGCCAACCTTCCCGAGGAGACGGCGGAGCGTATTGCGCATATGCTCACATGCCTGTATGCGCACCTCAGCATGCGGGGCGTGGTGCGGGCGGACTTTCTGCTCTCGGAGGGCGGCGAAGTGTATTTCAACGAACTCAACACCGTGCCGGGGACGCTGGCGACTTACCTTTTCGGCGAAAGTCTCACCGAGGCGCGCGCCCTTTTAAGTGTGCTCGTTGAGGAGGGGATGAAAGGGGAGAAAGAGAAGGAGACGGTAGAGAGCGGAATTCTCGCAAAACCCGTTTTTTGGGGCAAAAACGGGGGGAAACGACATATTTAGATAATTATCTAAATAATATGACCGTAATATTTAGAAGATTATCTAAATAAAATAAAAGGGTGTGAAAAGCGGGGGTTTGAAGCGTGATCTGCGGGCTAAATACCTATTTACTAAACGCGCTCGCGCGCCCGCGCGCGTATAGGACCGGTGGGGTAAGGATCGCCCCACCCCCCCTACCCCCCTCCCACGGAGGGGGGTAAGAGCGGGACCTCTACAAGGGAGGGGGTAAGAGTAACCCCCACCACCCGCTTCGCGGGAGCCTCCCCCTAAAAGGGGTAGGCCTAAACGGAACCCCCTCCGGTGGAGGGGGACTTAAGGGGGTGGGCAACCGCGCGAAAGCGCGTCATTCCGAGGCGAGAACCCGTTCCCAAATGTCATGTCGCCCCGCGCGCAGTTCTGATTCTCTAAGCGCGGCACGAGCACGCAGTGCGAAGTAGCGTAGTCGAGACATCTCTACCGCAGTTTCTAAATGTCATGTCGAGCGTAGCCGAGACATCTCTACCTTAATTTTAATGATGAGAGATTTCTCGACTTCGCCTGCGGCTTCGCTCGAAATGACAGATTGAGGACGGCGGTCGAAATGACGTCATTCAGAACGTGCCCCACCCCCCTACCCCCCTCCGGTGGAGAGGGCATGAGTAGAACCCCCTTCCCCCGCTAATGCGAGGGCGGGCGAGAGCTGCCTCTATCACACGCTTGCGGCATTCAAATGAAAAAATATGACAAAAATAGGGTAAAAATCCAAAAAAGGCACAAATTCTCAAAAAATATCATGAAAAAATTTTCTAAAACTCTTGACAGGGCAATCTCATCTTGTTATAATATCCATGTGCACTTAGTGGGGTACTATGCGCTGAGGGCCTACAATTTTATATGATAAGCGCAAAAACGGTTGAATTTTTGCAAAAAAGCGGAAACGCACACCCCGAAGTGGTGATGTTTTTTCGCCGACTTCGGGTATTTCTGTCGTTTTTTTATAAAAATGCTTTCTTTTTTGGTTATAATTACTTGACCGCCTGCGCAAATCGTGATAAAATGTAGCCCGAAATTGCCATAGAACGCCTTTCGTGTGCAATTTATCAGGTTAAGAAAAATAAGGAAAGGAGAATCATTATGGAAAGACAATCAACCAGTAAGCTTTACAGAGCCCTGATTGCTGTCGTGGCTTTCTTCGTGCTGTGCACGTCTGCCATCCTGTTTGCTTCCTGCGGAACCGACCCGCGCGAATGCAAGCATGAACATTTGGATGACAGTGACGTCGTAGCCGTAGAACTTGCCACTTGCGGCACTCCGGGCACTGTCACTTACGAATGCTCCGATTGTGGCGCCGAGGTTACCCAAATAGGTACTCTTGCTACCGGCGAACACACTTGGGCGAACGGCAAGTGCACCGTCTGCGGCGTAGCAGAAGGTTCACAGGGTCTTACCTTGAAACAGGTTCAGGACGCCCTTGCCACTCTTACCACTAAGGTAGACTCGCAGGCTTCCGTATTTGTTCAGGCATTGCAAGACCCCAACGTCACCATTCCTGCTCTCGATAAGAAACTCGAAACTATTCTTGCGAGCGTTCAGGATTTCGGTGATCTCGACATCGAAGGTTTTGACGCTTCCGAGTTCGAGTTCCTTGCGGAGACCGGTACAACCGGCAAGGTCACCCTTACCGACGTTATCACCGCGCTCTACAAGCAGGTCCATCAGCTCTATGTGGACTATGCGAGCACCGCTAAGGACGCGAACCTCTACGATCTGCTTGTCAGCACCGACGGTTCGCACGTACATAACTGGGTCCTTCAAGTTAAGGGCGACATTAAGGATTGCAGCAAGGGCGTCACTTACGAGTGGGGCTGCGCATTCTGCGATGCGAAGAAGGAAGGCGAAGTCACGGTCAAGGCGATCGGACACGCTACCGACTATAAGTTCGGTTTGAATGCGGACGGCACTCCTACGAAGGATGCGGTGGATGGCGGCCACTACTATGCGGCTACCTGTATTGCTCCCGCACGCGTAGAAGGTCACTGCGCAGTCTGCGGTCAGTGGACGGGTGAATGGAACCCCGTCGGCGAGCCTACCTATAAGCACAACTACGTGCTTGAGACTCCCGATCATTCCACCGGCAGCGTCGGCGACTGCACTCATGTTCATGAGAACGTTTACCACTGCGCAACCTGCGGTGGCGCTTATGTAGAAGAAGTTGCGGCTCCCGGCCATAACTACTACTACAAGATGGAGAACGGCAAGAAGGTTGCCCTTTCCGACGCCGAGAAGGACGAGATCCTTGAAGATTACTATGGCGAGACGAAGTTTAATGCGGGTCTCACCGAGGAAGAGAAGGGTCTTGCGCTTCAGCCTTACCTCAACATCGTTTACAGCGCAGACGCTACCTGCGTCGATCCCGGCCTTGTGGTTGTGGAATGCGTAGAGTGCGGCGTGCGTTACTCCTACACGACGGATGAGGGCCCTAAGGGTCACCACTTCTTCGGAACGACGCAGGTGGATGAAACTTGCACCATGGACGGTATCGCGGGCTATGCATACTGCGACGTGTGCGGCTACTTCTTCTTCTATGATGGAGGCCATACCACAGATGAGATGGAGCCTGGCACAGATGATGGGTATATCTCCAATGCGGTAGGTGCGCACTCCAGAAACTACATCAGAAAGGATGGCAAGGTCATCCACTATGTTTCGAGCACAACTGTCACGGCAGCTCCCGAGGCGAAAGCTCAGGATACGGCGAAAACTGTTCCCCAAGCATTGGTCGATCTCTATGATGTAGTCACTTCGACGCTTCCCGCCCCCGGGCACAGCTATGTCCCCGTTTATCTCAACGTCAAGAATTGCGTTACCGCGCAGCAGTACATCCTTGTTTGCGAGAAGTGCTATACAGGCTTCAGTACTGCTTTCGATACCGAGAAGAATGGCGTGAAGGGACATTGGGTCAAAGATTTGACGGGCAATCCCCTCACCGATCCCAATGTGGCGAAGACCGCTGTAGAGAATATCGGCAAGGCTGCAACGCATGATGATCCCACGACCGGCGACAGCGACCTCACGAAGGAGTGGAAGGCTCTCACCGGTACGGGTTCCACGGCTACCGAGCAGGAGATCTTTGCTTGGCTCGCAGCGCACGGCTATCTTGTCCGTGAAGAAAACGACAACGGCCCTATCCCCAGCCTCACGAGAAACTATGTCTTGAATGGCGATAAGACGAATAAGATCGAGCCTTGGTACGACGACAACGGCAAATTGACCAAGGCCGCGTTGGAAGAGATCGATGGGTATCTTGCAGCGCTCAAGAAGGCGAACCCCGATACAGACATCAAGGTTCTCTTGCAGTCCTTCTATACCCCTTGCAACGTTTTGGGTACTTGGGTTAAGAAGGCCGGCACTGTTGAGGCTCACTGCACGCCCGCACAGTTTGCGGACCTTGTTGACGGCCACACCTTCAAAGATAGCATCGTTACCGTTGTCGACAACTGTGTCATGTACGAACGTCATGTGTTCTTCTGCTCAGTGTGCGGTTCGGGCGTAAAGAAAGACACCTCTTCGACCGATCCTCACATTGTAGAGGGCGTTGACGACGTTGTGTGCGCAGGTTACGACGGCACCACCATCCAGGCTCCCGCAGGCTTCAAGACCGACCTTCAGAAGGAATGGGAAGCTGTAAAGGAAGCGGCGTTGGTTGATATCGACGCGCTCGATCCGTTCTTGTGGCTCGCTCAGCACGGTTATGTCAACGATCTCCGTGACGAAGATAACCTTAACAAAGAAATCACCGTCGAGCCCACGTATGACGCTAAGGACGCTATCACAGCGTATCCCGAAATCAGCGATCTCATGGTCCGCGCCGGTATGATTAAGCTCGGCAAGAGTCTGATGGAGTCTCAGCAGCTCTCTCAAACCGATCTCGACAAACTCTTCACGGGCGAGAATGTGCTTAGTGAGCTCGAGATGAACGTTGCGTTCGAAGGCACCAATGTTTGGTTACTCGGCGTTGACGACAACAACGGCGGCTTTGTAGGAGATCCCGTCACCGGAAATTACACCTTCCCCGCAGTCGAGCTCGGGCACACCTTCGACGCTGTTGCCTATATCGGGCAGGGCGAGAAGTGCGATGAACCCGCAAACTATGTGTATGTCTGCTCCAAGTGCGGCTTAAAGACCGGCGCTAAGACCACCGACTTCACTATCCAGAGCGGTACCGAGCAAGTAAAGACGAAGGTCGGCTTTGTTGCAGATCCCAATTACGTGTCGGATAGCAAGGCGTTTGAAGCAGCTGCTCCCGCAAGCCGCCGTGGCGACGGCAAAGACTTCCCGAAGAGCGATCTCGAGCTCGAATGGGAGGCAGCGGAAGATAAGTTCGAGTGGCTCCTTAATAAGGGTTACCTCAACGGCGTAATCGACAGCTTGATGCTCTTCGGTTACGGCGAGGGCGACGCTCATGTAGAGGGCGCGCTCGAAAAGGCGATGAAGGACGAGACCGTTAACAAGTCCAAAGACGGTTGGCTCCAGAAGCTCTATGCGGTTGATGCAACCGCTACCGCCTCCGCGAGCGGCGTATTCTATGAATTCTACGACAAGGTTGGAAGCACCTACACCCTCAAAAAGGATGTGAAGTCTGAAATCAAGACTCATGCCGAAGCAATTGCCAAGGCATACGGCTACACCACAGGCACCGATCTTGAGAAGTTCTACAAGCAGAGCGGCGACAAGGCTGCGGCGAATGGAACCGACACAATCACCGGCAAGGCTGCCAACAAGACAAGCGAAGCGGCTAAGGTGTTCATCCCCGAATCCGGCCATGTGTATTACTATGGCAACGGCAAGATCATGAACCTTGCAACCGATCCTCGTTGCTTCGAGTTTAAAGATGCAGCTCTTACGCAGAAGTTCAAAGAAGGTAAGATCGTTCGTTGGGACGCTTCCGCGAACAGCAACAGGGGCGGTTGGGTCGAGGAGACTGAAACCTTCAAATATGACGACCTGTCCGATGAAGTCAAGAACGCGGTTGAAAAGTTCGGCGTTGTAGCGGCTTGCTACAGACCTTACAGCAGCTGCCCGTTCAAGTATGACGCGAAGAAGAATCCGAAAGAGTACACCGTCGACGACAACCCTTACGGTTATGTGATCGCAACCGACCACGTAGAGTCGTATGAGAAGTACACCGCGGGGCAGACGGGTATTCCCACCGGAACCGTCGAGACCGTGAACGACGGCGAACATGTTTACTACAACTACAAGGAACAGAAGGACTACACGACGAAGGAAATCGCAAGCCAGTACCTTGCAAATCCCACCACTTGGGACACCCTCTTGACCTTGGCACTGAAGGATACGACCTCTGCAACCGCAGCCGAAAAGGCGCAGATCGAGGATGCTCAGAAGCAGATTACGGATGCGGCACAGGCTGCGATGAATGCGGACCTTTACAACCTCGAAACGTTGCAGCACATCTGGAACACCCTGTTCGTTGACCTCGATTGGCTGTATCCTACAATCACCACCACAACAACTACCGGTACAACCACGACGAGCATCGACTGGGCAACGGCTGAAGAGAGAATGGCTGCATATCCCTTCTACAATGTAGAGGGCTATGTCACGAAGGAGACGGTCACGACAACCGACACAGACGGCACGACTCACGACCACGTTCACTACACCGCAATCAACTTTGAGGCGATCAAGGCGCTCTTCGATGCGGATAACAAGGTTCCCGAACTTTGGAAAGATGTGAACGGGCAAAGAGTTTCCGCATGGCGTCCTCTCGGCGACGAAATCAAGGACGGCAGAAATGTCCTTTCCTGCTGGGTAGACCTCCGTTGCAAGTGGTTCCACGTGAAGGATGAAAGACTCGGTCTCGACGGCACGAAGTGCACCAAGGGTAGCGTGGCTGGTCCCAAACACATCTATCCTACAGACGGAAAGTGGTACGGCTATGAATCGCACGTCGCGAACTGCCGCCACAACGACTACTGCATGACTTGCGGCAAAATGATCGGTAGAGAAGGTACCCATGCCCTCATCGAAATCACGCAGAGCGGTATCTCCGATCCCGACTATCGCGCAGCATGGATCAGCGTGCTCAAGGCAGCTAAAGCATACACCTCTTCTACCACTGCCGATAAGACTCCTGTTGGTGCGCTTCTCAAGAAAGTGCAGAATGCGGTTGAGTTTACCGAGGGCGTCGAATTCACGGATAACAACTTCTGGACCGCAGGTTGGAAGTTCAAGGTAGACACCTGCGTCGGCAGCGATGCAAGTGAAACTGGTGTCACCGACGAGAACGGCTACAGATTCTGGATGTGCACCGGCGAGCTCGAGATCATTGCCGAGAGCGGCGATGCTTGGCAGACGGAAACTACGCTTAAGCTTGTTCCTGCAACTGTAACGTTGGGTACGGATAGCGAGAGTAAGGAAACCGTAACCTTTGCGGGCACCGGCGTGAACTGGGCCTACAAGGAAATCAACAACAAGGCTCACGGTTGGGCGAAGAAAGGCAACGCTGAGCATACCCGCACCGAGTACTACTATCTGCAGGACTACGTCCTTGATAGTGACGGAAGTGTTGTCGGCGAGGCAGGCAAACCCATCTACGCAAAGGACGGCGCAATCGTTCCTGCCGGTACGGAAGGCGCTCTGCCCATCACCGATGTAAACGGCAACACCGACGCATTGAAATACAGCGAGGTTGTGTGCTCAGTTGGCTACTACACAAGAACGTTCTGTACCGAAAAGAAGCAGGACGGCACCGAATGCGGTTGCGTGGATCCCGAACACGATGGTGCGGATGCCTCCAAGACGGTTGCAAGACACGGCGCTACTGGTCACTACTACGCACCTCAGGAGAATTACGACGACCTCCTTGCTCCTAACTATGTACCGGTACCCGCTGATAAGTCGGCGAACGCATATGTCGCGCAGGTCTGCGTAAAGTGCGGCACCCGTCGTAGTAGCGTTTGGGGAGTCATCACGGACGCGGACGGCAGAGAGCAGTGCTTCAGCGTTGATTCTCAGGCGATGATCGACGAGTGGAACGCGCACGTAGATGCAACTCCCAATTCCAATCTCGTAAAGGCCGAGCTGATTAAGCCGAAGGATCTTGCTGAGGGCACCACGACTGACGGTCTGAAGCTTAAAGATCAGAAAGGCATGATCGCTATCAAGGAAGATGCGACCATCACGCTTAGCTCCACTGCTGATGACAACGTCATCGAACACGAAGTCACCATCTATGTCGGCGCAGGCACGAAGGATAATCCTACCACGCTTACGTTCGCCGAGGATACGACAAACGACGTCCTTACCGTTAAGAACACCCTCGCCATCGTCGGCGAAGTTGACGCGGAAGGCAACTATCTCTCCGAGGTAGACTTCAGCGCTCTTAGCGACATCAGGGTTGACGGCGGCGACCTCATCCTCAAGGACATCAAGATCACGATGGGTAGCGACTCTATCAACCCGGGTCCCGGTTTGGGTGGCACTGCAAACGGCGGCGTAATCGAAATGACGAACGTCTACATTACATCCAGCGGCAGCGTGTTCGGCATGAACGCCAACGACAATGCTGAAGGTAAGGAAAACGTCATTACCATCAAGAACAGCACTTTGGTCTCCACCGGCGACTTCGCACTCGCGATTTGGAAGAAGAGCGCGAAGGTCGAAGCAAGCGACAGCACCTTTGTGGGCGCTTGGGGCGGCGCGTTCATCCGCAGCGGCAGCGCGGTATTCACGAACTGCACGTTCGGTGTTGCTAAGACCGGTACTGCTTACAGCGGTAGCGATTGGGGCGACGGTTCCAACGTAACGACGCGTGCGGCTCTCGTCGTCGGCAACAAGACGAGCCAAGAAGAGCGCGGCAACGCAGATGTGAAGCTCACGAACTGCACGTTCGGCGCATATGAGTCCTTCACGAAGAAGGAAGACATCAAGGTTGCTAACCTCGGCACAAGCCTTCCTGCAATCGACGTTTACTCGAGCGACAAGAACGTGACTACGCTCACGATCGACGCGAAGAGCGAGAACGCGGCAAATGCCTTCATCAAGACAACCGCAGGCGAGGATGAAAACGGCAAGTCCACCCTCACGATCATTCGTGAAGTGGCAGAGAGCGACTTACTTGACTCGCAGGGCAAGTACAGCGCAACCGCGGCGGGCACTCTCCTTGAGAAGGCTGTCGCAGTCGGCGGCGAGATCGACTTCTCCAAGGTTAACGGCGCAGTGACGATTACGGATGCTGCTCTCTCCGTTGCGAAGGAGAAAGATGTTACCGTTAAACTCGGTAGCAACCAGCAGTTGACGCTCGGCAAGGGCGCGAAGGTCGAGGGTAGCCTCACCGTTACGGGCGGCACCGTCGTTGCGACAAAGGATGCGGGCAACTCCGGAATCGTTGTGAGCAAAGCTTCGGACGGCACCACGGCAGGTAGCCTAACCCTCAACAACACCGAGGTTTCCTTCGGTAAAGACACGGTCTATGGCATCTACGCCAAGGACGGTGCAACCGTGAATGTAAACAACTCCCTTGTTTACTCGACCACGGGCATGACGCTCGCCACCAATGCGGACGATACTGAGAGCGCGACGTTTGTTTTGATCAACTCCGCGTTCATCAACGACAGCTCCAAGACGGCGGCTGAGGCTGACGGCGGCGAGCTTGCGGCTCTTGTGAACAACAAGAACGCTGAGATCTATGCAGGCGGCTGCACCTTCTACGGCACGAACGGCGCTCTCTGGCTCCGTGCGGCAAAGACGGCTGTGTTCGCAGGCTGCACCTTCATCTCCGGCGGCGCAGCTTCCGCGAATACGAGCTGGGGCGCAGGCACCACTCTTCCCAACAACGTTCTTGCAGCAGTCGTTATCGGTAACGGCAGCGGCAATGCTTACGGCACGGTAGAGGCAAAGATAACCGATTGCCAGGTGTACTTCTCCGGTAGCACGAGTACGAAGGGCAAACCTCAGTCTGCACCTGTTGACAAGTACACTTGGGATGATGAAGATGGGCTCGTACAGGGCGAGGGCACGGTTCCCGGTTGGACGTATGCCGCTCCTGTCGTAGCGACGGTCAGCGCTGTTTCCAACACCAAGCTCTTCACTGTCGCCGCACTCGGCGCAGTAACCGACGGCGCTACCACCAAGGTCACCTTCTCCGATAAGGATACCGCGCAGGCGTTCATTCCTACTCTTGCGCTGAAGGAAGGCGAAACCGCTATCTTCACTACACCCGCTACGCGTGACAACTTCGATGTGAAGTATGTTACGAGCGAAGCAGGCGCAGAGACGACGACCTATGCTTCTATCGGCATCGATGCAGAGCTGGACAGCACGACCTTAGCCACCGAAGCAGGGAAGGCTACAATCGTCGATACGTGGAAGAACGGCGGTAAAGTCACTCTTCCCGAAGCTGAGGAAGGTGCGGCAGCGATCACTCTTCCGACCATGAACAATGGCACCGGTAAGGAACAGGACCATTTGAGAGTCGAAGCAGGCAAGAGTGTTGAGCTCGACCTCAACGGCAACACGGTTCAGCTTCCGGAGAACAAGGTTGCTGTCGTGAACGAGGGCTCCTCGCTGAAGATCACCGGCGGTACGCTCAAGAGCACAGGCAGCGACCCGATCAATGGCGCATCTCTTGTGCAGGTACAGGGTAATAACGCAGTGGTCGATATCGAGAACACCAAGATAGAGAGCACCGGCTCCTACGCCTTCGGAATTGCTAACGGCAACCTCAAGGGTGTGCATGTGACGATTAAGAACTCCACGCTCAAAGCAGCGTGCGGTTGGTCGGTCAACGGTCAGACTACTGAGTCTGTGATCGAGATGGAAAAGTGCAATGTCCTCGGCGACACGATCGGCGCTTACCTCGCAGGCAACACTACAACGACCATCACGAACTCCTTGTTATACGGCAGTGTTGCAGCGGTCGAAGTGAGCGGCGGCAACGTAACGTTCGACGGATGCACCTTCATGAGCGCAGGGTTCTACTTCACGACCGGGGGAACGTACTTCAGTAACGGCGGCTATGGGTTCCCGACAGGTACAACAGAGGCCACCAACTTGAGAGCGTCTGTTGTCATCAACTCCAAGGTCAAGTATCCGAAGCCTGTAGAGGTTACCTTCAAGGGTACGACCAAATGGTTGAACGCTACCGGCGCAACCGAACAGGCTTACAAGCTTAGCGATATGTTCGTTACGGAGTCCAGCGGTGAGAAGACTACGGAACTCATCGGTGTGAACGGCGAGAAACTTGGATTCTACAAGTCGAACGACCAGGGTAGGAAGGTCTCTGTTGCGGTTGTGTTGGGTGAACACGAGGCGATTGAGGCGGCAAGAGTCAAAATCACCACGAACACCGAGCTTGGCTTGAGGTACAACACGAACGTGCTTGTGTACAGCACGATGGGCGATGCCCAGACGGCTGCTACCTTGAATAGCGAATTGGAACTTGAGTCGAGAAAGAAGCTCGTTACAATGACCGGTAGCAACACAATCGCGGATCCCGAGTAATCGGCCGTAAGTAACACAACAAAATCACCCCTTGCCCCTCACGGGGCAGGGGTGGTGGAAAACCACTGACAACTCCCAAGCCCCCTCCAAGGAGGGGGGTAGGGGGGTGGTGTCCTTGCCCCCTCCAAGGAGGGGGGTAGGGGGGTGGTAAACACAACTAACTACAA
>CANQPO010000022.1 GCA_947625695.1 uncultured Clostridia bacterium
GGCGTGGCTTCACGCCACGCCTAATTCTCTTTGAGCGGCGACTTACCTAAATTCCCTATGGGAACTACGGTAAACGCCGTCCCTGTTTAATATTCTTTTCTGCCGAGAAGGAAGTCCGCCGACACATCAAAGAGGTCGGCGAGTTTTACGAGATTTTCAAGAGTCGGCTCCGACGTCCCGTTTTCGTAGCGGATATAAGAGGGTTGCGAGATACCGAGTTTTTCGGCAACTTGCCGTTGGGTCAAGCCGTACATTTTCCGCATTTCTTTTAATTTTTCTTGAAAAGTTTCCATAATTCTCTTGACAATTATAGCTTATTGCTATATAATATTGCCAAAATATAGCGGTATGCTATCATATGGTGTTCTATGTTAAACAAAAAAGGAAAAAAGAAAAAATGGATCCCGATCTGCATGACAATTTATACCATTTTGGTTATCTTTGCATTGGTGGTCCTATTTCTCAATAGTGGGGGGAATTAACCGTGGCTTTGATCAGTTGCCCGCATTGCGGCAAGCAGGTGAGCGATAAAAGCGAGGTCTGCGTGCATTGCGGAGAAAAACTTGTCGTTGTTCCGCAAGAGACAAAAGAAGTAAATTTCGATAAATTGAATACATCTAAACAACAGGCAATTTTTGCGGAGTTTATTTCCGCCTATCCCGAACACGATTACGGTGAGGCGGGTTCGCGCCAAATCGTTCATGCGGTGTACTATACACTTTTTCTATTTGCTTGTTTTTTGCTAGGCTTTCTCATTATCGTTTTCATTTCACCGAGCAACCCCGCCGTTTTGATAATTATGATGCCGGCAATACTTTTCGTTATCGTATCTTTTTGCTTGGGGGTTTCGTTTTATAGATACAACAGGAAAGTGCTCATAAGCATCAAGGTCTTTCAGAAATGGTTGAAAGAGAAAAAAGGACTGATTTATATTCCGAAGCTTGCAGGGAAAAAGCAACAAAAAATTTTTGACGAAATAAACATGGCAAGCTATCCTTTGAGGTGAACTATGGCTTTGATCAAGTGCCCCGAATGCGGGGGAGAAATATCCGATAAGGCAGACCATTGCGTGCATTGCGGTTGTCATATCATCGTATGTCCAGAATGCGGGCAGGCGGCGATCGCGGATAGCGAAGTTTGCACAAATTGTGGGATGAAACTTGTTCGCACGCCTCAAACAGACGGGCAAGAGCAACCGCAATCAGAGAATGCGTTTCAAACGGCGGACAATTTTCAAAAGATATGGGAAAGTGAGAACAGTGGCGGAAAAATGATCGCCAAGGTAATTTATTACAGTGGGCGGGTAATGGAAGTCATCGGAACGATTTTGGCTTTAGTCGGAATGTTTTCTTTGTTTAGTAGAGTTGCTAATTTCAATTCCAATTCCGATTCGCTCGATATGTTATTGGCGCTCGGTGAAATCAATGGTTTACGACAAAAGTTACATCTCATGATTATTTGCGCGTTTACTTTATTTGCGCTTTCCTATTTATGTGGGCTTGTGGCAGAGTGTTTCTTGCCGTACCAATACGCGTTGTGGTTTACACGAAAACATATTTCTGCGAAAGACGTTCTGAAAAATCAAAAAGGACTTGACGCAGAAGTGATTTCAAAAAAAGACGCAAAAAGTTTCAGACGCCATAAAACAATGCAAAGGAGTTTGTTTTGGGCGGAAAATGAACGGGAAAGAACAGCAGAGTTGGTTTGGCGGGCAATTACGTTTTTGCTTATTGTCTTGGCGTTTGTTTTTAGCGCGATTGCTCTACAAGAGAATCTCGACGCCTATCTCAGCTCTGTTGTGATCACGGGCGAATTTGAATTTCAGTATGTAAATCTTATTATTGCTGCTGTATTCTTTGTTGTGTGGATCATCAGTTATTTTGTCTGTTTTGACGTTTTCAACAAAAAAACAGAGAAATGGATAAGTTCTTTAACGGAAAAACAATCATAACCGATAATGCCCTCGCAAACGCGAGGGCTTTTTTCTCAAAAAATATTTTCCACGGCGGGTTTGTAGGTGTCGGGCAGACACTTGGTGAGATGGATCAGAATTTCAAGCTTCGCAAGCGCAAGGTCAAAGTCCTTCTCGGCAATGAGACGCACCGTCTCGGACATGTAATCGTCTACGCGCGAAATATCGTTGTGAGGGATCCAGACGTGCAGCTTTTCCTTGCGGGTCTCCCAAGAGGCCTGCACGGCCTTCGCGTCCTCGCCGTTTGCGCTCCCGTCATCCGCCTTTAAGTAGAGGGTGTGGAGCTCTTCGCCGAATTCCCCGAATTGAGTATTTACGAACCGCCATTCAAACAGTCCCGCCCCAAGGAGCAGCAGCACCGCCACCCCGATTGCCGTTAATGATTTGACCATATGTAAAGAGTGTTCACGAAAAAATCTTTTGCTTAGTTTCGCACAATTCTTTGCTCGCTCCTACTTGGCGCCCCTGCAGGGGAGCTGTCGCGCTTACGCGACTGAGGGGTTTGAAACCCTTTCCCCCCTCGCGTCGCTCGGGTACTGTCTCATGCGGGTAGAGCCCCGCATTCGGTCACCGTTCGCGCCTCTGATGCGCTCACTCCTGTCGCATTGCGCCAACAGTTATCAAGTGTTGGCAGTATGCAATGCTCCACCTAAAAGGGACAGCAAGGGTATACGAAACACCATTTCCAAATACGTCATTCCGAGCGCAGTCGAGGAATGTCCTTATTTATACTGCGGACCCCCTTCGACGAAGCTCAGGGTGACGTGATTAGAACCCTTGGCGCTGAGCGTCATTCCGAGCCGAACCGCTAAAACGAAGTCCGAAATGGCAATTCTCCGAGGGAATCTTGCTACGTTCAAATACGTATAAAACCAAACCTCAACGTACCAAGATGCCTTCGCGGATTTGCTTCCGCGAACTACGTAAATGCAATTCGGCTCAGCATGACGCATGTACACACAGACTGCGTACCCAATTCGGCTACTCGCACTGCGTGCTCGTGCCGCCCTTCGGCAAAATAGAACGTGCGGGCGGGGCAGCATGACGCATGCGCGTCTCAACTTAACCAAAAACTCCTCTTATTCCTCACCACACTTTGTGGGCGGGGTAGTTGACTTGCAGTGTTTCGAACTTTTTGCCCTTCACCTGCAAATAGAGTTTTCCGTTGCCGTCGGCGGTCAAAACGAGCACCCGTTTCACGTTTTGCACCTTCTGCTCCTTCAAAATGCCGTCGAAAAACGCCTGCGAAAGCCCCGTCAGTTCCAGATTTTTTTCATCGTATTTCCCGTTGTCGATGATGACGAGAGGCAGCGAATTCTGCATCTCTCCATAGTCCTGCTTAGGGAGCGCAGAAAAAGTCCCGTTCGCCTCGTAGAGGGCATAGTCCACGCAGTCGAGGGAAAAATACCCCGCCGAGCGCAGGCTCTCGATGAGGTCGGAAACGTCCAAATTGTTGCGCTTGAGCTGGTAGTCGTCGATCCCGTTCTTGTTGACGACGACGGAGGGCTTGCCGCTGATAAAGCTCTTCCACGTCTTCACCTTGAGGTCGAGAAGGGTCATGATCTCGTGCAGAACATAGATCGTGACGACGGACACGATGCCGTACAAAAGGGGGATGGAGGCGTCCGCCATGGGGATGCAGGCGAGTTCCGCGATGAGCAGGGTGATGACGAGTTCGAAGGGTTGCATTTCGCCGATCTGCCGTTTTCCCATCAGCCGCATGATGACGAGGAGCACCGCAAAGATGATCGCCGTGCGGATGACAACAAGTACCATACCGATAGTTTTTATCATTCGGGAAAATCTATGTAAAACGATTGCGCTTTTCGGGGGAATGTGCTATGATACTTCCCGAAGAGTAGCCAAGGCGCGTTAAGTGTTGCGAAACGGGACGTTGTTCGCAAACGAAAGGGCGAAAGCCCTGCGGTGCCGCGGCGCGTCCGCTCTCGTCGGCGCACGCCTCCTTTTTACGCTTTTCTTACGAAAAGCTCTTTTTGGAGGCGGCGCCTCCTCTTCGCAAAAAAGCTTTCTTTGAAATCTTTTTTGCGAGTTTATTTGGCGTTGTGCCGACGACGGACCTCCTCAGAAAGGGAGGTTATTTTTTATGCAGGGATCAACGAAACAGACGGGAAAATGGAAACGCTTTTTCTATTCCGAACTCATGCTCGGGCTTTCGGATGCGCGGCAGATCGCCTATATCGGGGTGACGACCGCGCTGTGCATCGCGGTGAACTTTTTCGAGTTCAAACTCGCCGATACCCAGTTCTCCTTTACCGTACTTTCAAGCATTCTCGCGGGAATGCTGCTTGGCCCCGTATTCGGGCCTGTCGCGGTCTTTTTGGGGGATGCCATCGGTTTTTTGGCGAATTCGGGCGGGTTCGTATATATGCCGTGGGTAGGGCTCTCGGTGGCGGCGATGGCGCTCATCGCGGGGCTCGTCATGAAACTCCCGTTTCATTTTAAGGGAAGTTGCTTTGTAAAACTTGCCATCATCTGCATTTTATCCCTTCTCATCTGCTCGGTGGGGATCAACACCACGGGTTTTTACTTCTACTATACGAGCGTCGGGTTTTCCTCGAAGGCGCTCGGATACCTCAACGACTATTTCGGCGGCGCGAACATGTATTGGACGTATGCGCTCGTCCGTCTCGTGTTTATGGGCCAGCTTCTCAACAACGCCGTAAATTACGCCCTTCTCTTTGCCGTCGTGCCCGTTCTCAAGGCGATCAAGCCGTTGAAACTTAAAATCGAGTGAAATTTTTCAAAGTCAATTCCTTTGCGGTTGACTTTTCTTTTTATATCGTGCTATAATGAATCCATTCTTGTTTTAAGGAGATATATGTCATCGTTTTTGCTTGCCGACGGTCCTCTCTTCGGCGCCAACGATAGGGGGATCATTGTATTCGGTTTTGAAATTTATTACTATGCGATCTGTATCGTGACGGGCATTATCGTCGCCACGACCCTTTCCGCGATCCTGATGAAGCGGCGCAACATGTCGCCCGACTTCATCTTCACGCTGTTCGTGTTCTGCATTCCCGTTGCGCTCCTCTGCACGCGGCTCTTCTACTGCATCACATACCCTTTGCCTATCAAAGAATGGTTCTCTTGGGAAAGCATCCGCAAAGGCGGGCTCTCCATCGTGGGCGGGGCCTTGGGCGGCGTCGGCACGGGCTTTGTCGTTTGCAAAGTCAAGAAGATCAGTTTCCTGCGCGCGGCGGACTGCGTCGTCATCACCATTTTGGTGGCGCAGGCGATCGGCAGATGGGGGAACTTCTTCAACAAAGAGGTGTACGGTCACGCCGTTTCGAGTCCCTCCATGGAGTGGTTCCCGTTCGCAGTGCCCGTCAGCCCGAGCAACTCGGTGCACGGCGTCGGCTCCTTTTCCGACCCCAATTCCACATGGCACTACGCGTTCTTCTTCTATGAGAGCGTCATCAACGCCTGCGGGTTCGCCCTTCTCTACACGCTTGCGTGGAAGTGGGCGAAAAAACCAAACGGACTGTTCGTATTCGCCTATTTCGTGTGGTACGGCACGGTGCGCACGATCATGGAGCCGCTGCGCGAATCGGGCTATATCCTGAGCGGCGGCGGCGTGCCTTGGTCGCTTGTCTTTTCCATTCTCATGATCGTGTTGGGACTTGCCGGCATAGGGGTTCTTCTCTATTTCAACTACCGCCAGGAGGGCTCCCTCATCGGCAGTAAAAACGGCGATCCCTGCGGCATTACGGAGTTTATCCCCGCCTACAAGGACGAGATCCCCTATTACAGCAAGATCAACATGCTCGGCGCGAACTATCCGCCCATGCCCGAGGAAGAGACGTTCCACTATAAGTGGAACAAATTCTGCACCAAGGTAAAGGGTTGGTTCAAAAAGGAAGAGACCCCCGAGAAGCAAGAAACCGCGGAACAACCTTCCGAGCAACCGACCGAGCAACCGACCGAGCAACCGACCGAGCAACCGACCGAGCAACCGACCGAACAGACCGAACAGCCCGAGAAAGGGCAAACGGAGGAGAAAAAATGAGAAATCTCACTCTTTTGACCGACTTATACCAACTCACGATGGGGCAGGGGTACTTTGCCGAGGGCAAGCACGAACAGCTCGCCGCGTTCGACATCTTTTTCCGTCCCAACAAGCTCATCACCTATTCGGTCGCCGCGGGCATGGAGCAGGCGGCGGAGTATCTTGAAAATCTGCACTTTTCGGAGGAGGATATCGCCTATCTCCGCTCCCTCGGCATCTTCAAGGAGGACTTTCTCGCCTACCTCAAGAACCTGCATTTCACGGGGGATGTGACGGCGGTCAAGGAGGGGGAGCTCGTCTTTCCCTACGAGCCGATTTTGACGGTGAAGGCGCCCATGATCGAGGCGCAGCTCGTCGAAACGGCGCTCCTCACCTTTGTAAATCATCAAACGCTCATCGCAAGCAAGGCGGCGAAGATCTGCAAGGCGGCGGGCGGCGGCGTGATGGAATTCGGGCTCCGTCGTGCGCAAGGCGCGGACGCGGGCATTTATGGTGCGCGGGCGGCAATGATCGGCGGCTGCGTGGGCACTTCCAACGTGTATGCGGGCAAGCTCTTTAACGTCCCCGTTTCGGGCACTATGGCGCACAGCTGGGTGATGAATTTCCCGAGCGAACTCGAGGCCTTCCGCGCCTATGCGAGGAGTTTTCCCGACGGCTGTCTCCTGCTTGTAGACACCTACGACACCCTGCACAGCGGCGTGCCGCATGCGATCGAGGTATTCAAGGAATTGCGCGCTGCGGGGCACGAGCCCAAGGGGATCCGTCTCGACTCTGGCGATTTGGCCTACCTTTCCAAGGAAGCGCGGAAGATGCTCGACGACGCGGGCTTCCCGAATACGATCATCTGCGCTTCGGGCGATCTCGACGAATACTCGGTGACCTCCCTCAAACAGCAGGGGGCAAAGATCGACAGCTGGGGGATCGGCACCAAGCTCATCACGAGCGCGGATATGCCCGCCCTCGGCGGCGTGTATAAGCTCTGCGCCGTGTTCAAAGGGGGGAAGGAGATCCCCAAGATCAAGCTCTCGGACACGACGGAGAAGATCACCAACCCGGGCATGAAGGAGGTCTACCGCCTCTACGACAGGGCGACGGACAAGGCGATCGCCGACCTCGTCACAAGGCAGGGGGAGACGATCGACGAGCGCGCGCCCCTCGAAATTTTCCACCCCGTGGAGACGTGGAAGCGCATGACGCTTACAAATTTCCGCGTGCGGAACTTGCGCGAACCCCTCATCAAGGGCGGCAAGCGGGTACAGCCGACGCGGCCGCTCAAGGAGATCAACGGCTATTTCGAAGAAGAGTTCGGACGGTTCTGGGAGGAGTATACACGCCTCGACGTGCCGCATATCTATAAAGTGGATCTTTCCCATCGGCTTCACGCCTTAAAAACGGAGCTTGTGCGCGGATATAAAGGAGAGCAAGATGTTTAAAAGGTATAAAGAGAAGGAAGTGCAGGCGCTCGTTGCCCGCCTCAAGGAGGAATACGAAGGGGTCGTGCGCGGCTTGCGCGAATCGCAGGAGGAACTCAAAGAGGAGAACAGACTCCTGCGCGCGCGGCTCTCCGTGCTCGAATCACAGCGGAGCGAGGTCTCCGTCGCCCTCATGCGCGCCGTCAAAGAGGGGGAGCGCATCAAGGAGGAGAGCGCAGAAGAGGCGGAAGGGGAGCGCAAAGAGCTGCTGCTCCTCGCCGAAAAGTGCAGGCTTCTTTCCGAGCGGCTCCTTCAGAAATATCCCGACGAGGAGGACTGCGCCGCCTTCAAAACGTTTACGGACGCCCTCCGCGCCCATCTCGGCGAAGAGACTGCCGAGGAGGAAGAGGAGGAGACGGGCTTCAATTTAGACGACGTGCTCAACCCCAAGGAGCCCCTCGACCTCGGCGATCTGTGCAAAGAACTCGGGCTCATGGAGGAGGATTCATGATCGTCGCTCTCATCGGCGGGCTCGTCATGCTCGTTCTGCTCGCGCTCGATCTCATTCTCAAGGCATGGGCGTATGCCTATCAGGTGAGTCAGGATAGCTATTTTCTCGGATTTATCAGAATCCGCTACCTGCCCGGCGGGAATACGGGCATTGCGTGGGGGATGTTCGGCAACACTCCCGCCGCCATGGTCGTCATCACCGTTCTTACGGTCGTCATGATCGGCGCGATTGCCGCCCTCTTCTTCACCGTGTTCAAAAAGAATACGCCCGCGCGCATGTGCCTTGCCGTCATCGAGGCGGGCGCCATCGGAAACCTTGTCGATCGGCTGTGCCTTGGCTACGTGCGCGACTTTGTGGACGTTTCGCCCATCGGCTTCAACATCTGCAACTTTGCCGATTTTTACATCACCTTCGGCGCGATAGCCCTTCTCATCGTCATTCTGTTTGTGGGAAAGGACGCGGTCATTCCCTTGGGGAAATACCGCAAGCAGGCGAAGGAAGAAGAGGCAAAAAAAGCGGAGGCCGAAAAGCAAGCGGAGAATAAGGCGGAGGAACCGCATGGAGAGTAAACAGTTCGTCGCGGAAGATACTTTCCGCGTCGATGTTTTTTTAAGCGAAAAATCGGGGCTCACCCGCTCCGCCATCAAAAAACTTGCCGACGGTGGCAGAGTGTTTGTGGACGGCAAACCCGCCAAGGCGGGGGAGATTGTTAAGGCGGGGCAGACGGTCTCGGCGGAGATCCCCGACCCCACGCCCATCGCAGCCAAGCCCGAGGACATTCCCATCGAGATCGTCTATGAGGACGCCGATCTTGCCGTCGTCAACAAGCCGCAGGGCATGACGGTGCACGCGGGCGCGGGCAACTTCGAGGGCACCCTCGTCAACGCTCTTTTATACCGTTTGGACAATTTGAGCGGTATCAACGGGGAGCTCCGCCCGGGCATCGTCCACAGGATCGACAAGGATACGTCTGGCCTTCTCGTCGTTGCCAAAAACGACCGCGCCCACCTCTCCCTCTCGGCGCAAATTCAAAACAAGACGTGCAGAAGGGAGTATCTTGCCCTGCTTGAAGGGGTGGTAAAAGAGCAGACGGGGCGCATTGTCACGCAGATCGGGCGGGACCCCAAGGATCGGCTGAAAATGGCAGTCTTGCCCGCAGGGCAGGGGAGATACGCCGAAACGGAGTATTTTGTCGAGGAAGTATTTGCAAAGAATACCCTCGCGCGCTTTGCCTTAAAAACGGGTCGCACTCACCAAATAAGGGTGCACGCAAAGTACATGGGACATCCCGTGGTGGGAGACAAGCTGTACGGCTATAAAAACCAACGCTTTGCCTTGGAGGGGCAGCTCCTGCACGCCTACCGCCTCGAACTTACTCACCCAACGAGCGGCGAGCGGATGACCTTCACCGCCCCGCTTCCCGCCTACTTCACCCGCATCTTGGAAATTGTAAGAAAGGATTGATCAGGAGCCAAGCACCCCCCTCCACCCTCGGGGGACTAAGGGGGTGGGTGGCTTTCCAAAACACGTCATGTTGAGCGGAGGCGTAAGCCGTAGTCGAAACATCTCTACGACATTTCACGCAGTCGCTTTTGTAAATCGCCTGCGGTTCGTTCCGCAACGAAAAAATGAGAACTCCGCGAAGGAGTTCTTTTAGCTATTTCACAAGTTCATCGAGCGACACTTCATACAGGTGCGCAAGTTTGATAAAATTTTGCAAGGTGGGAACGGTCAAGCCCCTTTCGTAAGCGTGGTAAGATTGATAGGTGATGCCGAGCTTTTCCGCCACCTCTTTCAGCGTAAAATGGTATTGTTCCCTTAATTGTTTGAGATTGACCGACAACTGGTAAAGTTCTTGCATTTTTTCTCCTCGAACACTTGACATTATGCAGTTTGAAACTGTATAATGGAGAAAATTCAGTTTGAAACTGAAAAATCAAAGGAGAAAACAATGAAACACAAATTTTTGGTAGTACTCTTGGCGCTTTTGTCGGCGTTTTGCGTGGCATTCGGTCTTTCGGCATGCGGCGAAAAGAGCGACGAAACGGGCAACAACCCGCCCGTCACCGACCCGAGCGGCGGCGAGCAGGGCAACCAAGGCGAGGGCGGTACGCAAAAGCCCGATGAGGGCGAGCAAGGCGGTACGCAAAAGCCCGATGAGGGCGAGCAAGGCGGCACCCAAGAACCCGATGACGGCGAACAAGGCGAAACGCCCGCTCCGCACGTCCATTCTTTTGGCGAGTGGAAAGTGACAAAGGAATCGACCTGCAAAGAAACGGGCACAAAGGAGCGCTCCTGCACTTGCGGAGAAAAAGAAACGGAAATTCTTCCGCTTGCAGGGCATGATTTTGAGAACATGACCTGCAAAATCTGTGGGATACAGGCAAGCCTCGGGCTCGAATATACCCTCATCAACGGGGACAAAGAATATGCAGTTTCGGACCTCGGCGACTGCACAGATACCGATCTTATCATTACAAACAATTACGAAGGAAAGCCCGTGACTGCGATTGGAGATCGGGCGTTCGATGAGTGTAAAGAATTGACTTCGGTCACCATTGGTAGTGGCGTGACTTCGATCGGAAGAAGGGCGTTCTATGAGTGTAGCAGGATGACTTCAATCAACATTCCCGACAGCGTGACTTCGATTGGAGATTATGCGTTCGCTGGATGTAGAGGGTTGACTTCGATCACCATTCCCGACAGCGTAACGTCGATTGGGAGGGGTGCATTCTCTCGTTGCAGCGGGATGACTTCAATCATCATTCCCGATAGCGTGACTTCGATTGGAGACCGGGCGTTCGAGTATTGTAGAGGGTTGACTTCGATCACCATTCCCGACAGCGTGACCTCAATTGGGAGCGAGGCGTTCTCGGGTTGTAGCGGGTTGACTTCAATCAACATTCCCGACAGCGTGACCGAAATCGGAGATTATGCGTTCTCGGTTTGTATCGGGTTGACCTCTGTCACCATTCCCGACAGCGTGACCGAAATCGGAGATTATGCGTTCGAGTGGTGCAACAGATTGACTTCGATCACCATTCCCGACAGCGTGACCTCGATTGGAGAGGGGGCGTTTTATCGTTGCGATGCCTTGAAAGAAATACATTTCGAAAATCCAATCGGATGGAAAGTGGCGCGGAATGAAGATATGTCGGACGCAAAAGCTGTTTCGGGGCTTGATGACGCTGCGACAGCCGCAGAATATTTAACGAAAACTTATTGCGGTTATTATTGGGAACGGGAGGGGTGAGTCCACGCCTTTTTCTCGCCTCCCCCCAATGCTTTGGGGGGGAGGGTAGGGAGAGGGGGCACCTTATTTTCTTGGCTTCCCTACGAGGGGAGCTGGCGCGCCCGCGCGACTAAGGGGTTGGAACCCTTTCGGCTCACTGCGTTCGCCACTTTCCCTAAAAGGGACAACGAGGAGAAACCGAATGCCATTCCCAAAATGTCATGTCGACCGAAGTCGAAACATCTCTACCGCATTATATTAAAGCGAGATTTCTCCACTCCGCCTGCGGCTTCGGTCGAAATGACATTATTTGGAACAAGGGACACCACCTCCCTACCCCCCTCCTAAGGAGGGGGCAAGAGAAGAGCGGAACCTTCACGGAGGGGCGTGAACCCGCGCCAACAAAACCCCCTCCATTGGAGGGGGATCAAGGGGGTGGGCTCTCGGCTCCCCTTGTAGGGGAGCTGTCACCGCAGGTGACTGAAGGGTTTTCAGAAAGCTTGATAAAACCCTTTCGGCACTGCGTGCCACTTTCCCTTTCAGGGACAGCAAGGGAAAAATGGAACACCATTCCCAAATCACGTCATTCCGAGCGTAGTCGAGGAATGTCCATATTTAATGCGGTCACCCTTCGACGGAGCTCAGGGTGACGTAATTAGAACAAAGGGCCCCCACTCCTGCCCTCTCTTCCACAGCAGGGGCAAGCATTCTCTCAAGCAAGAAAAGAGGAAACTTTTCGTTTCCGCCCCTGTTTTTCTTTACAAAGGGCGGAAATTTTTTTATAATAAAGGCGTTATGATACCGTTAATTGCGATCGTCGGCAGACCCAACGTCGGCAAAAGCACCTTCTTCAACAAGGTCGCGGGACGAAAAATTTCCATCACGGAAGACCGCCCCGGCGTCACGCGGGACCGCGTCTATGTCTCCTCCGAATGGCGGGGGAAACCCTTCATGCTCGTCGATACGGGCGGCATCGAGCTCAAAAGCGAGGACGTGATGTGGAAGCAGATCGCCCTGCAGGCGCAGCTCGCCGTCGAGACCGCCGACGTCATCCTCTTCTTCACGGACGGGAAAGAGGGGCTCACGAGCTCCGATTACGACGTTGCGGACTACCTCCGCCGCTCCAAAAAGCCCGTCATCCTCGTCGTCAACAAGATCGACGACTACTCCCCCGACAAGGTGTTCGAGTTCTATTCCCTCGGCCTCGGGGAGCCCTTTGCCGTGTCCTCCGAGCATTCCCAAGGTATCGGCGACGTGCTCGACAAGGCGGTGGAGTGGTTCGAAAAGGGGGAGAATGTCGAGGACGATTCCTTAAAGATTGCCGTTGTGGGCAAGCCCAACGCGGGCAAGAGCTCTCTCGTCAACAAAATTTTGGGGCAGGAGCGCACCATCGTCACCGACGTTGCGGGTACCACGCGGGACGCGATCGACACCCCTTTCACGCGTGGGGAGAAAAAATACACCATCATCGATACGGCGGGCATCCGCCGCAAGCGCTCCATCGAGGACGACGTGGAGTACTATTCGGTGCTTCGCGCCTTCGACGCGATCAGAAGAGCGGACGTTGTGCTTCTCGTGGTGGACTGCAGCGTCGGGCTCACCGAGCAGGACGTGCGCATCATCGGGCAGGTGCACGAAGAGGGCAAACCCTCCGTCATCGTCATGAATAAGTGGGACACAGTGGAAAAGGACACCCACACCATCGAAAAGTTCGAGGAAAAGCTCAAAGAGGACCTCAAATTCATGGACTATTATAAGTCCGTGTACATTTCTGCAAAGACGGGCCAGCGGGTAGAGAAGTTGCTCGATCTCGCCGAGGAAGTTTACGTACATGCCAATTTCCGCATTCCGACGGGTGCGCTCAACGATCTTTTGATGGACGCCATGCGCATCTCCGAGCCGCCAAGCTATTTGGGCAAGAGAATGAAACTTTATTATGCTTCGCAGGTCTCGGTGAAGCCGCCGCTCTTTGTGCTCATGGTCAACGACGAAAAGCTGTTGCACTTCTCCTATGCGCGGTATCTTGAAAACGTCATCCGCGAGGCATACGATTTTTCGGGCACGCCCATCCGCATACAGGTGCGCAACAAAAAGGAGGACGCATAATGTTTTCGCTCCTCTCCGCCACCTGCGCGCTCTCTTCTGTCATTTCGAACGGAGGCGCAGCCGCAGTCGAGAAATCTCTTGCCTTTTCTCAGCTTTGGTATTGGTTCCTTCTTATGGCGGTCGTGTGCTATTTTATCGGCTGTTTCAACTTTGCGGTGCTCATTGCAAAGTTCAAACACAAGGACGTGCACAAGATCGGGAGCGGCAACCCCGGCACCATGAACATCTCCCGCGAATTCGGCTTAAAGGTGGGGCTTCTCAACTTTCTGCTCGACGCCTGCAAGGGGGGCGTCCCCGCGATCATCAGTTACTTTGTGTTCCGCAACTATGTTTTCGCGGGTACCAACGTCATCATCTCCGATTTCACGCGCTATTTCTGCGGCGTATGCGTCATCATCGGGCACATCTGGCCCGTCACCATGAAGTTCAAGGGAGGGAAGGGCATTGCCTCCACGCTGGGGCTGTTCTGGTTCTGTATCTCCTGTGAGAAGTGGTGGTATTTCTTTGTGATGATCGTGCTCTTGCTGTTCGGCATCGTGGGTTACATCGCCTACACCGAGTGGGGGAGCATGGGGTCTCTACTCGGCGTCACGGGCTTTTCCCTTTGGCAGGGACTGATGTTTTTCTTCCGCTACGAGGCGGAGATCGCAAACGGTTGGGTGATTGCGTGCTTTATGATGCTGTTTGCGCTGAACGTTTTAACGTGGTTCGCCCATCGGAAGAACCTTGTACGTCTTTTTGCGGGGGAGGAGCACCGCACCTCGGTGCGCAAACTCTCCCACGGGAAGAGGGGAATGAAAAATATGTGAATTTGTTCACAAAATTTTCCTATCGGAAAATTTTCGTGAGGAAACTTGCGCGTATGCCTTTACTTGCTTGTTCTCTCATTCGTTTCATCTAACACTAAGCCGCAGGTATGCGGCAAATGGAGTGCGCTGCCGCAGGGTGACCCTGCTCCGCGCAGTGATTGTGAAACAAAACAGTGGAAGTGAATTCCGCCTACGCCGCTCGGCGCCAAATAGATGGTGTCGTAAGTGTGCGGCAAATGGAGTGCGCTGCCGCAGGGGGACCCTGCTCCGGCAGTGATTTGGGGGACACGCCCACCCCCTACCCCCTCCCACGGAGGGGGCATTGAGTGGAACCCCCTCCATTGGGGTGGAGCGGTGCCGTTCTCCTCAACAGCCCTGTGGGCTGTGAGGGGCACCGCGACATGAGGCGTGGCATCGCCGAAGGGGTTTTGGCGGTCCCTGCCGCCAAAACGGACTAAGGGGGTGGGTGAACACTCGCGCGTAAGCGCGTCATTTCGCCCCGCTCCTCACATGCGTCATTCCGAGCCGCAGAGGAAATAACGAAGTCCGAAATGGCAATTCTCCGAGGGAATCTTGTTACGTCTGAGCACGATAAAACCAACCCGAACGCAACAAGATGCCTTCGCGGACTTGCTTACGGGACTGCGTAAATGTAATACGGCTCAGCATGACGCGAGGCAGAGCACCAAATTCCCTCAAAGTCATTTTCCGCAATCGTTTGCAATAATCATAAATATATGGAAGAAACTCAAAAACAACAGAATAAGCTCGTTTGCTTTCTCCTCGACATTCTGCGCGGGGTAGCGATCGGCTTGGCGTTCATTATCCCCGGCTTTTCGGGCGGGTCGGTGGCGGCGATCCTCGGCATTTACGAAAAACTCGTCGGGGCGATCGCCGACTTTTTCAAGCACTTCAAGTCGAGCTTTCTCACCCTGCTGCCCATTGTCTTGGGAATGCTCCTCGGCATTGCCGCGCTCATTCTGCCCATCCGCTGGGGGCTCGAGAACTTCCCCATTCCCACGGTGAGCCTCTTTGTTGGACTCGCTTTGGGCGGACTTCCCTCCATCACCCAAAAACTCAAAGGGGAGCCCCCCGCAAAGCCGTCGTGGAAGCACTTCCTTGCGTGCGCGCTCTCCCTTGCGGCAGCGGCGTCGCTTTGCTTTTTGCCCATTGGCAAAGAAGTCGATCTCTTTCACCTCAATTTCGGCGGCTATCTTCTGCTCGTCCTCATCGGGATCGTCGGCTCGGCGGCGCTCGTCGTGCCCGGCATTTCGGGTTCCATGCTCCTGCTCATCTTTGGCTATTATAACCCCGTGGTACGGCTCATCACCGAGAATTTGCTGCACGGGCAGCAGGTCGGAATCTGCATTCTCGTCCTTTTCTGCCTTGCGGTGGGGCTCGTTATCGGCTTTTTCGGCATCTCCATGCTGATGAAATTTCTGTTGAAGAAATTTCCCCGCGGCACCTATTTTGCGATTGTGGGCTTCATCGTGGGGAGCGTTCCCGCGGCGTATGTGTCCATCGTCCGCGGAACGGGCAGTATGCTGTTTTCGAATCCGTGGTATTGGGTCGTCTCCACCGTCATGCTCCTTGTCGGTTTTGCGCTCTCCTTCGCCCTCGTTTTGTGGGCGAAAAAGAAAAAATAACGCCTTGACAAAATTTTCCGAAGTGATATAATAAAAGTATCTTAAACATAAGGAGAAATATTATGGCTGAAAACAAATATGCGGGAACGCAGACCGAAAAGAATTTGCAGGCCGCCTTTGCGGGCGAATCGCAGGCGCGCAACAAGTACACCTATTTCGCATCCGTTGCAAAGAAAGAGGGGTACGAGCAGATGTCCGCGCTCTTTTTGAAGACGGCGGACAACGAAAAGGAACACGCCAAACTGTGGCTCAAAGAGCTGTGCGGCATCGGCGACACGGCGACCAACCTGAAGGAAGCGGCGGACGGCGAGAACTACGAATGGACGGACATGTACGAGGGATTTGCAAAGACCGCCGAAGAGGAGGGCTTTACCGCGCTTGCCGCGAAGTTCCGCATGGTCGCCGCCATCGAAAAGCACCATGAGGAGAGGTATCGTGCGCTACTACACAACCTCGAGACCGCACAGGTGTTCGAGCGGAGCGAGGTAAAGGTTTGGGAATGCCGTAACTGCGGGCACATCATCGTCGGCACCAAGGCGCCCGAAATTTGTCCCGTCTGCGCCCATCCGAAGAGCTTTTTCGAGATCACCGCGGAAAATTATTAAAATGAAACGATTTTACGCCCGCCCGAGGCACAGCCTCGGGCGGGCGCTTTTCTTTAGTCCTTTTGCCGCCCGCGGGGGCGGCGCTCCCGCGGGCGGCAAAAGAACTTTCAATATTCTTCGATAAAATCTTGATTTTTCTTCTGGGATATGCTAAACTTATTGCGCTTAACAAAAGAGGAGAAAAAAGATGAAACGCAAATTGTTGGTCGTGCTATTGTCGGTTCTGGCGGTTTTTTGCATGTTGTTTGGCTTGGCGGCGTGCGACGCGATTTTTTCGAATGAAACAGGAGAGAGTCCGCCCGTAGTCGATCCAAGCGGGGATGATACGCCGGACGACAAAGGAAAGAGCGACACGCAGCAGCCCGATGAAGGCGAACAGAAACCCGATGAAGGCGAACAGAAGCCCGATGAAGGCGAACAGAAGCCCGATGAAGGCGAACAGAAGCCCGATGAAGGCGAACAGAAACCCGATGAAGGTGAACAGAAACCCGATGAAGGTGAACAGAAACCCGATGAAGGTGAACAGAAACCCGATGAGGGCGAACAGAAGCCCGATGAGGGCGAACAGGGCGACGAACACGAGGACGCGCAAGGCGGCGAACAAAGCGGCGGTCAAGAGGGCGGCGGCTCGGACGAGCATGTCCATGATATGACGAAATTCGAGCAAAAGGATCCCACCTGTACCTCGGAGGGCAAAAAAGAGTATTGGCACTGTAACGGTTGTAACAAAAATTTCGCCGACCAAAACGGTGCTGAAGAAGTGGGTGATTTAACCATTCCCAAACTCAACCACAACATGACGGCGCACCCGCTTGTTCCCGCAACTTGCGTTTCGGAGGGGACGAAAGCATATTGGCACTGCGAAAGTTGCCAAACGAATTACGAGGACAGTGAGGGAAATACCGTTCTTCTGGAACTGACCATTCCCAAACTTAATCACAACATGACGGCGCGCCCTCTTGTTCCCGCTACCTGCACTTCCGAGGGAACAAAGGCATATTGGCACTGCGAAAGTTGCAATCAAAACTTTGCCGATCAAGAGGGAAACGAAGAGGCGGGCGAACGGACCATTCCCAAACTTAATCACAACATGACGGCGCACCCGCTTGTTCCCGCAACTTGTACTTCGGAGGGGACGAAAGCATATTGGCATTGCGGCAGTTGTCAAACCGATTATGCGGACAGAGAGGGGAATACCATTCTTACAGAGCGCACCATTCCCAAACTCAACCACAACATGACGGCGCGCCCTCTTGTTCCCGCTACCTGCACTTCCGAGGGAACAAAGGCATATTGGCACTGCGAAAGTTGCAATCAAAACTTTGCCGATCAAGAGGGAAACGAGGAGGCGGGCGAACTCACTGTTCCCAAACTCGACCATACTCCCGAGGAATTTATTCAACAGCCTGCAACTTGCGCGAATGCGGGCATAAAATACTTGCGTTGTTCGGTCTGCCGGACGCAACTTTCGGAAGAGGAGGAGATCCCTGCGCTCGACCACGCATGGGGAGATTGGCAGGATAACGGGGACGCAAACTGCTTGGAAAACGGCACTGAGACCCGTTCATGCAACCGCGCGGGGTGCGGACACAGCGAAACGAAAACCAAGGAGGGGAGCGCTCTCGGGCATTCTCTGCAAGAATATCAAAGATCGGAGCCGACTTGCACGTCCGACGGGTGTGAGACCTATTATCACTGTACAGAATGCGGCAAAGACTTTGCCGAGAATGAGCCCTTTGCCGAAGAGGAATTTGAGAATAAGCTATTGAAAGCGACGGGGCATTCTCTAAAAAAGCATGAGCAACAGGACGCGACCTGCCTCGAAAGCGGCACGATGGCGCATTATCATTGCGAAAATTGCAACAAAGATTTTGCCGAGGACAATCAGTTTGCCGAGCATGCGCTCGAGAGCACGACATTGCCGGCTTGGGGACATTCTTTGCAATTAAATGAGAAGCAGGAAGCAACTTGCTCCGAAAACGGCGCCATGGCGTACTACCATTGCTCAAAGTGCAACAAGAATTTTGCACATCAAGATGACTTTTCCGTTGACGAGCTTAAAGACGTCACCCTTCCCATGACCCATTTCAGATTTACGGAAATTTCCGATACGGAGTACGCGGTCGCGGGGACGGTCCCTTCTTGCAATCATACAACACTTGAAATTCCGGCAACATACGCGGGACGCAAGGTAACTTCGATCGCGGAACAGGCCTTCATGAATCGTTATGATTTGCTTTCGGCCGTCATTCCGGACGGCGTGTCGGAAATCGGAGCGAGCGCGTTCAATGGTTGCAGCGCACTGACGGGAGAGTTCAAGATCCCCAACAGCGTGACCGAGCTCGGCATGGAGGCATTCAACGGATGTGAAGGACTGACTTCAATCGTCATCGGCAGCGGCGTGACAAAAATTAAGACAAAGACGTTCAATTTTTGCCATAGCCTGACTTCTCTCACCATTCCGGACAGCGTTACCTCAATCGAGAGTTTTGCGTTCTGCGAATGCAGCGGATTGAAAGGCGCGTTGAAACTTCCGGAAAACTTAGCGGAGCTCGGCGAGGGTGCGTTTTCGGTTTGCGGCGGACTGACGGGCGAACTAAGGATCCCCGACAGTTTGAAAGAGATCGGCGAAAGGGCGTTCGCGGAGTGTAAGGGGTTGACGGCACTCGTCATCGAAAACGGCGTGGCAAAGATCGGCGAGGAAGCGTTTACGAATTGCAGCGGCTTAAAGGGGAAATTGGAAATACCCGACAGTGTGACCGAGCTCGGGGCGAGCGCATTCTACGGCTGCAGCGGATTGGAGGGCGAGCTGAAGATTTCGGGCAATTTGACCGTTCTTGGCGAGAGCGCATTTTCAGGTTGCAGCGGGTTGACGTCGCTCGTCATCGAAAGAGGGGTGGTCAAAATCGGAGAGGAAGCCTTTATGGATTGCAGCGGTTTGGAGGGGGAATTGGAAATACCAAGCAGCGTGGTCACGATTGGAAATGGAGCTTTTTCGGGCTGTATCGGACTTACGGGGATCGTCATTCCGAGCAGTGTGACGGAGATCGGGGGAAAGGCGTTTTATGATTGCAGCGGGTTAATGAAGATCGAGGTGGATCAAAGCAATCGCGCCTATTATGCGCAGGGAAATTGTTTGATAGAAACGGCGAGCAAAACTTTAATTTTGGGTTGCAATACGAGCGTAATTCCGGCGGACGGGATCGCTTCAATCGGATATGCGGCGTTTTATGAGTGCCGGAAATTGGAATCCGTCACCATTCCAAACTGCGTAACCGAGATTGGAGAAAGGGCGTTTGCCAAGTGCAGCCGGTTGACTTCTGTCACCGTCGGAAGCGGCGTAATCAAGATCGGGAGATGGGCGTTCGAGAATTGTAGCATGCTCACCGAAGTGCATTTTGAAAACCAGAACGGTTGGAGCGCGTCGCTTGATGAAGAGGACATGTCGGACGCCGAAGCGATAGAGGGACTCGGGAATACTTCAAAAGCCGCAGAGTATTTAACGAGTTGGGACTGTTACTGCGATTATTATTGGAAGCGGCAGGGGTGAGAAGAATTAGCGCCCTGCACCGCGCGCGTCATTCCGAGGCGCAAAGGCAATTACGAGTTCGATACGGCAATTCTCCGAGGGAATCTTGCTACGTTCAAGTACGATTAAAGCCAAACCAAAAATGTACCAAGATGCCTTCGCGGACTTGCTCGACATCTTTTGGCGGGGGCGGGAACGCAGCTCCCGCCCCCGCCAAAAGTATAACCGCCCGCGTTTGCGCGGGCGGTTATTCAATATATTCAATGACGTCTTCCACTCTGCAATGTAAAATTTTGCAAAAATCGTTGATTTTTGCCGTAGTGATCCCGCCGCCCTTTTTCATGCGGTCGATGGTCGCGCTGCTGATGTTATGTTTTACAATGAGCGTGTAAGTGCTCTCGCCTCTTTCGCGCAAAGTTTTCCAAAACGGCGCATAACTTATCATAAATTTATTATAGTATGCCGTCATTTTCTTGACAATAGTCATAAAAATGACTATAATCAAGAAAAGGAGGACAATTATGTGTGATAAGGCGAAAGGGTTTTACGAAAATTTTTCGCTGAAATCTTGCTTTTTTCTCTTAGATATGCTAAACTGATTGCGTCGTACAATTATATATTTCTGCACATAGTACAACCGGCATCGTTTGTATCCTTTTTCCTATGTGTGGATAATTGTACGACAAACCAATTACGGGATACTTGTATGCGGGCATTCCGTAATCGGAATGTCCTTATTTTTTTGCCCGCAAAAAACGAAAGGAGAAACACAAATGACCAGATGTCCGAAATGCGGCTCGGCATTAGTCGGGAGCGAAGAATACTGCCCGAAATGCTGTAAAAAATGGAAACCGGAAATAACCGAAAAGCCGACAGAGGAAAGCCAACAGAAAAAAGGAGAAATACAAATGAACAGATGTCCGAAATGCGGAAAAATGTTCGAAGGCAATTTCTGCCCCGAATGCGGCAGATCGCTCACGGGGGAGCGGCTCTGCCCCAACTGTAAGAAAAAAGTTCCCGCCTCAGCAAAGTTTTGTGCAGAGTGTGGGTTTACACTTACTCCGCAAGTGCAACCGAAAGCAAAGAAGAGCCCAAAGGCTTGGTTGAAATCGCACAAAAAACTCCTCGGATGCGCCGCGGCGTTGGTCGTTGCACTGATCCTTGTCATCGTCATTCCCATCGCCGTTCACAACCGTAACAATGGCACCTACTACCTCTATGAAAACGAAGAATATAATTATGAAGAATATTATATTCTCGACGGCAACACCTACACGGATGAAACGGGTTATTCCTGCGACGTGGAATTCGACGGCAACGATGTTACACTCTATGCCGAGTTGTTCGGTATCAAAGACGAATTTGCGACGGGCACCCTTAAAGACGGTGTTTTAAGGCTTGAGGACCCCTTGGGCGACAAAAAGGTTTATGCCAAGAAAGGGGCGATGCATGTGCACGAATACGGGGAATGGACAGTTGAGACGCCCTCCACCTGTACACAACGCGGCATCGAAGTGCGTAAATGCAATGGGTGCGAAAAGACGGAAACGCGTATGTTAAATTTGATCGATCATGACTATGTGTGGCAGTTCGATAAATCAACACATTGGAAAGAATGTTCCATGTGTAAACAAACAAAAGACACTGGCGCTCATCAAATATCGGCGAAAGTGTGTAAGAGTTGCGGATATGAGATTGAAACAACCTTAGGGCTTGAATATTCTGTATGGACAACAAGTTGTACGGTGACGGGCTTGGGTTCCGCAACCGAAACAGAAATCGTAATTCCGAGCCAATATAACGGCAAACCCGTAACCTCAATTGGAGAGAAGGCGTTCTATGATTGTGGCGGGTTGATTTCGGTCACCATTCCCGATAGTGTGACCTCGATTGGATGGAGTGCGTTCTATGGGTGTAGAGGGTTGACTTCAGTCACGATCGGGAGCGGGGTAACTGAGATCGGAAGTTCTGCGTTTTGGGGCACTGCTTACTATAATGACAATAACAACTGGACGAATGATGTACTCTATATCGAAAATCATTTGATTGACGCAAAAAACACGGTTTCGGGGAATTATTCCATTCGCGGTGGCACAAAAGCGATAGCAGATGATGCGTTCATAGGTTGCAGCGGGCTAACTTCAATCACCATTCCCGACAGCGTAACCTCGATCGGAGAGAATGCATTCGCGGGTTGTAGAGGGTTGACATCGGTGACGATTGGAAGTGGAGTGAATAAGATTGGAGCGTTTGCATTCAACGAGTGCAACGGGCTTAAGGAAGTGTATTTCAAAAATCCAAATGGGTGGGATGTGTCGGAAAATAAAGATATGTCGGATGCTGAAGCAGTTTCGGTACTGGATAGCCCTGCAACAGTGGCGAAATATTTGCGGACTTATTATTGGTATTATTGGAAACGGGAGGGGTGAGAGGCACTTGGCTCCCCTGTAGGGGAGCTGGCGAGCGGAGCGAGACTGAGGGGTTTTCAGAAACCCTTTCCCCCTCGCTACGCTCGGGTACTTTCCCTTTCAGGGACAGCAAGGGAAAACAGAACACCATTTCCAAATTACGTCATGTTGAGCGGAACGCAGTGGAGTCGCCCCGCGCGCAGTTCTGTTTCTCTAAGCGCGGCACGAGCCGCGAGGCGAAGTTAACATGTCCGCATTATCATAAGGCGAGATTTCTCCACGCGCCGCTAAGGCGGCTTGGTCGAAATGACATAATCAGGACAGCAAGGGGGGAAACGAAACACATTTGACGGAACCCCCTCCTCGGGAGGGGGACTAAGGGGGTGGGGGACATTCCCAAATCACGTCATTCCGCCCCGCGCGCAGTTCTGTTTCTCTAAGCGCGGCACGAGCCGCAGGGGAAGTAGCATTGTCGAGGAATGTCCTTATTATAACGCGGTCACCCTTCGACACAGCTCAGGGTGACGTAATTAGAACGGCGGGGCAGGGTGACGTAATTAGAACGTGCGAGGCAGGCAAGCTCTCGGCTCCTTTTCCTCGCGTTGCTTTTATGCACATTGCGCTATCTTTTGGCGGGGGCGGGAGCGCAGCTACCGCCCCCGCCAAAAGTATAACCGCCTCAAAAAATTTCCAATAAACTCTTGCAATTTGATTTCTGCTGTGATATTATTAAGGCGATATGATATCTCAAATAATATGTAATATTATAATGTTTTTATCGTACATGTTGAATGTTATTTGTATGATAATTGCATTATTGATTTTGCCGAAAAGGTTAAAGAAGCTCAACGAACTCTGTGATGGCCTGTCTGAAAAAGAAACTTTTCGGCTCCATCAGAAAAAATTTACGGGGGCGTTTTTTAACCTTCTGATTGCAAATTTGCTTTTTCTTGCGGTAGGAATTATCACATGCTTATTGGATGGTTTGTCCGATACGGAAAACGGATTGTTAGCCCCGACGTGGACATTTCTGATAGTTGGGTTCACTTTAGTCGTATTTTTCATAATATACACATATTTTTTGAGAAAAAAATATAAAATCGTGATGACTTGCAGCGTGGATCCGGTATGGAATAGGGGCTATTGCGCTGCGGCTCAAATAGGAATATGCGTATTGATTGCATTCTCGTTTGCTTTTCATTCGGCGCTGACCGTTTACACGATATGGTTGCTGTAATTTTCTGATATTGGGTTTAATAGAAATCAAATGCAAAAACGGGCGGGAATTTCCCGCCCGTTTTTGTATGTTAAATTTTATTTCAGCAGGCAGAACGTCTCTTTGAGGGGCTTGCGCTTTTTGGGACGCACTTCGTAGCCCTCGGCGGAATAGCCCACCGCAACCACATGCGGAATGTGCACGTCCTTCTTGAATCCCAAGAGCGCGCGGAGTTTGTCCTCGTCGCGGCCTCCCAAGATGCAGGTGCCGAGCCCCGCCGCCTCCGCCGCCAAAATGAGGTGCGCCGTCAAGAGGCCCAAATCGTTCTTCACATAGGGGTTCTCTTTGACGATCTCGCCGACGCGCATCACGCCGCCGCTCTTGTCCTGCGCAACGACGATGAGCGCCTGCGCCTTGCTTGCAAACTTGTTCATGCCCATCGGCTGAACGGCTTTTACAAACTCGTCCTTTTTTTCGCCTATCACGGCGATGAGTTGCCAAGGCTGGGCGTTGACCGCCGAGGGAGCAAGCAGGGCAAGTTCGCAGATCTTTTGAATGAGTTCTTCGCTCACGGGCTTGTCCGAAAATTCGCGGCAGCTCTGACGGTGGAGATATAAGGTTTCGATGTCGTTGAGGTCCATAATACGCTCCTTGTTGAGGTGAGAGATTTACCCACCCCCTTAGTCCCCTCCCGAGGAGGGGGGTTCTTGCCATCCCCCAACTCGTTGGGGGTGGCAAGAATCGAAATAATTTTACTTATTGAGGGAAGCCTTTGCTTTGGCGACGACGTTGTCTACCGTGAAGCCGAACTTTTCGAACAGCTTGGGAGCGGGGCCGCTTGCGCCGAAGGTGGTCATCGCCACGATCTCGCCGTTGTCGCCCGCGTATTTGTACCAGCTGTACGGGCTGCCCGCTTCCACGCACACGCGCGCCTTGACGGCCTTCGGGAGCACGCTCTCCTTGTAGCAATCGCACTGCTTTTCGAATTCTTCGATGCAGGGCATGGACACAACGCGCGCCTTGATGTTCTCCTCGGCGAGCACGGCCTTAGCCTTAACGCAGAGCTCCACTTCGGAGCCGCTTGCAATGAGAAGCACGTCGGGCGTGCCTTCGCAATCTTCGAGCACATAGCCGCCCTTGAGCGCGTCGAGTCCGCTGTTTGCATATTGGGGCAGGTTCTGGCGGGTCAGAACGAGCGCGGTGGGGGCAGTCCCCGTGAGCGCGGAGATCCACGCCGCCGCCGTCTCCTTGCCGTCCGCGGGACGGTAAACTTTCATATTGGGAATGGAGCGGAGGGCGATGAGCTGTTCCACGGGCTCATGGGTGGGGCCGTCCTCACCGACGCCGATGGAGTCGTGCGTGAGGATATAGGTGACGGGAATGTTCATGAGCGCGGAGAGGCGCATCGCGTGTTTGCAGTAGTCGGAGAAGATAAAGAAGGTGGAGCAGTATGCGCGCAGGCCGCCGTGGAGCTGCATGCCGTTGGTGATCGCCGCCATAGCATGCTCGCGGATGCCGAAGTGCATGTTCCTGCCTTCATAGTGACCGGGCTGGAAGTCGCCGTAGGTGATGGAGTCGGTATTCTTCATGTCGGAGAGGTTGGAGGGCGCGAGGTCTGCGCTTCCGCCAATGAGGGAAGGAACGCGCGCGGCAATCTTCTGCAATACCTGTGCCGAAGTCTGGCGGGTCGCCATGGGCTTTTCGAATGCGAACAGCTCTTCGCAGTGGGCGAGGTCGGGAAGTTCTCCCTTCATCGCCGACTTGTATTCCGCGGCGAGCTCGGGATATGCCTTTTCATATTCGGCGAACATCGCCTTCCACGCTCTCTCGCGCTTTGCGCCCCTTCTGCCCGCCGTCGCGGTGTGCTTCAGAACCTCTGCGGGAACTTCGAAGGGCGCCCACGTCCAGCCGAGCTTTTCCTTCGTCTTTTGCAGATTTTCGACCCCGAGAGGGGAACCGTGGCACTTGTGGCTGCCCTCAAGCGGGGTGCCGTAGCCGATCTTCGTCTTGCAGATGATGATGGAGGGCTTCTTCGTCTCTTTCTGCGCCTTTTTGATGGCGTTTGCGATCATCATCACGTTGTCGGGATTGGCGACGAGGTCCACCTTCAGGACCTGCCAATTCTGCGCCTTGAAGCGGGCGGCGACGTCCTCTTTGAAGGTGATGTCGGTATTGCCCTCGATGGTGATGTCGTTGTCGTCGTAAAAGACGATGAGTTTGCCGAGTTCATGGGTGCCCGCAAAGGAGCACGCTTCGTAGGAAATACCTTCCTCCAAGCATCCGTCGCCGACGAGCGCATAGGTGAAGTGATCGACGATGGGGAAGCCCTCGCGGTTGAACTTTGCGGCGAGGTGCGCCTCCGCTACCGCCATGCCGACGGCGTTGGCGATGCCCTGTCCCAAGGGACCCGTGGTCGTTTCAATGCCCACGGTGTGACCGTATTCGGGGTGACCGGGGGTCTTGCTGCCGAGCTGGCGGAAGTTTTCAAGGTCCTCGATCTTGAGCCCGAAGCCGTAGAGATAGAGGAGGGAATAGTTGAGCATGGAGCCGTGCCCCGCGGAGAGGACAAAGCGGTCTCTATCGTCCCACTTGGGGTCCTTGTTGTTGAACTTCAAAAAGTTCTGCCACAAAGTGTAGGCGATGGGCGCGGAGCCGAGCGGGAGCCCGGGGTGGCCCGAATTTGCCTTCTGGATCGCTTCCGCGGACAGGATACGAATGGCGTTGATGGTGGTCTGTTTCATAATTTATTCTCCTAATGATTTTTTATAAATTGGGTTGCGGCAAGCCGCATGGGGACGTTATCTGAGCTTTTCAACGTCCAAGAAGTCGTACTTTTGCATGAGCGCGCGCAGCTCTTTCAAGATGATCTCAACGCCGCCTGCGGAATTGCTCTCTGCGTTGACGGGCATAATCGGCTCGTGCAAACTCATGCGGACGAGCGCCCAGCCGTCGCCGTGCGCCTTGTCGAAGTTGATGCGCACGCCTTCATAGTTGTTGGGGGCGAGGGAGAGATGGGGTTCCTTCTCCGCCGCCTGTTTGAGTTCTTCGATGACTTTGCCGCCGAGCGCCTTGAAATCGACGCCCGGGGTGAAATTCAGCCTGATCTCCTTTGCCTCCGCGGGCTCGGGAAGGTCGGAGATGAGCGCCATGAGGTCCTTTCCCTCCTTCGCCGCCTTTGCAAGGGCGATGAGAAGGCGGGTGACGAGGTACGCTCCGTCGTCGAGGAAATAATTTTCCTTGAGAGCGGCATGTCCGCTCGTTTCAATGGCGAGAGGGGAGTACTTCCCTTCGGCGTTCAGCCGCTTGCTCTCGTTGATGACGTTTTTATACCCCCGTTTGAAACGGTGGTGCACCCCGCCGCGGCTTGCGATGAAGGAAGAGAGCCCGTCGCTCGTCACGCTGTCCGTCACGATGTACGCGCCCTGTTGCTCCTCGAGAAGGATCGCCGAGATGAGGGCGATGAGGCGGTTGCGGTTGATCTCCTCCCCCGTGGGAGAGACGGCGCCCGCGCGATCGACGTCGGTGTCGAAGATGACGCCGAAGTCGGCATGACTATGCTTGACCGCCTCGCACACCGACTCCATCGCCTGTGCGTTTTCGGGGTTGGGAATGTGGTTGGGAAAGTTTCCGTCGGGCTCGAGGAACTGCGAACCCGTCGTGTCTGCGCCGAGAGGCTTTAATACGAGACTCTCGTAAAAGCCGCCCGCGCCGTTCCCCGCGTCCACCAAAATGCGCTTGCCCGAAAGGGGCTTTTCTTCTCCCGTTGCCTTTCTCACCTTCTCCACGAGATCGGCGGCATACTTTTCAAGATAGGAGCGGTGTTTTCCCTCTGCCTTTCCCGCCCCTTCGGGAAGGGAGAGAGAGGAGGCGATTTTGAGTACTTCGCTCACCTCTTCGCTCTCGAGTCCGCCCTCCTTTACAAAGAACTTGAGTCCGTTCTTCTGATAGGGCAGGTGGCTCGCCGTGATCATGACGGAGGCGTCCGCGCCGAACTCTTCCTGCAAGAGCATGAACATCGAGGGCGTGGAGGAGAGCCCCGTAAAGATGACCTTCCCCCCCTGAGAAGTGATCCCCCGCGCCGTGAGCGCGGAGATGCGGTCTGCCGAGAGACGGGAGTCGTGGCCCACGGCAATCGTGGGCAGTTTGCCGAGTTTTTCCTTCACCCAAAGGCAGAAGCCCGCACTGATCGCAAGCACCGCCTCGTCGGTGAGGGTGACGGGATCGTTCTCTACGCCCGCGATTGCGGTGCCGCGCACGTCCGTCCCGTTTTTGAGATGCAGATAATCTGCCATACAATTCCCCCCTGCATGGATATTTTTTCCATACGGCATCATTATACCGAAAAACTCCCTCTTTTTCAAGAGTTTTGCGAAAAATTCCTCAAAAATTCCATGAAGTTTGAAAATGCTCTTGCAACTTTCGTCGAACCGTGCTATAATATAAATGATAAATTCATGCAGAAACGTTCATCACCCTTAAGTTTGCGCAAGAACTTACCTGTTTTGAACGCCGCGGAGGAAGATATGCCGCTTTTTACGGTTTCATCCGATTCCACTTGCGATCTCTATCACGACTATATTGTAGCGCATGACGTCAAGGTTGCGCCGCATACCTTTACCGTAGAGAAAAACGGTAAGATGGAGGAGCGGGTAGACGCGTTCACCTGCTACAGCCAGTACGTCGATTTTTACAACGAACTGCGCGCGGGGGCGTTTTCCCACACCTCCATGCTCAATTACGAAAAGCATTACGCCCATTTCCTTGCGCTCGCGCAAGGGGGTGCGGAGGACGTGCTGCACTTTACCATCTCGTCGGGGCTCTCTCCCACGAAGGACGTTGCGGCAAAAGCGGCGGCGGACGTGAAGAAGCTCTTTCCCAAATTCAACGTAAAAGTCGTCGATCCGCTCACGGCAACGGTGGGGCAGGGTGCGCTCGTCATGCAGGCGATAAAGTGGCGGGACATGGGGAAGGGATTTGAAGAGACCTACAATCACGTCGTCGATCTGCGGCTGCATATCCAACACTTTATCGTGGCGGACGATCTGAAGTACCTCAAAAAGGGGGGACGCATCTCTGCGGCAGCGGCGGCGATCGGGGGGATCCTCGACATCAAGCCGATCATCTCCTTCGACAACGAGGGCAAGCTGTTTGTGCTCGACAAGGTGCGCGGCGTCCGCAAGGCGATCTCCTTCATCAAGCATAAGCTCGAAACAGAGGGGCCGGACGAACAGGGGCTTGTCTATGTCATTCACACGGGCAACGAGCCCTGCGCTGAGGAACTTGCCCAATTCGTGCGCGAAAGGTTCGGCGTCGAGCCGCATGTGTCCATCATGGGACCCGTCATCGGCTCCCACGTGGGCCCCGGGTCCTTCTCCCTCGGCTATATTTCCAAGAGCTTGCGCAATACGTTTTGAGGGAATAGGGCCCTCTTGCCCACCCCTTGAGGGGTGGGTGCCGACGAAGGAGGCGGAAGGGGTGTCTGTAAATCATAGCAAAACACCCCCTCAGTCACTCCGTGACAGCTCCCCCTCGAGGGGCAGCCAAGAGAGTTCCCAAATCACGTCATGTCGAGCGTAGTCGAGACATCTCATCCTTAGTGCTAATAATGCGAGATTTCTCCACGCGCTGCAAAGCGGCTTGGTACTTCGCCTGCGGCTCGTGCCGCGCTTAGAGAAACAGAACAGCGCGCGGGTCGAAATGACATTATTTAGGACGGCGGGGCGAAATGCCATATCACCGCCCCGCCAACTTCACAAAATCAAAAAAATACTTTGGAGAGTATTGAAAAATGTACAAATTTACCTTATCAAGCGATTCGACTTGCGATCTGTATTTGAGCGAGTTCGAAGCAAACGACATCAAGCATGTGCCGCTCACCTTCAACGTAGAGAAGGGGGGCGTCATGACCGAGCACCTCGACGAATTCTCGGAGTACTCCCAGTACGTGGACTTCTATAACGAACTGCGTGCGGGCGCCTTCTCCAAGACCGCGATGCTCAACTACGAGGCGCATATGGCGCACTTCACCCGTCTTGCCAAAGAGGGGGCAAAGGATGTGCTTCACTTTACGATCTCCTCGGGACTTGCGCGCACCCGCGAGGTGGCGGCGCAGGCGGCGGCGGACGTCAAGAAGGACTATCCCGACTTCAACGTGTACGTGTGCGACCCGCTCACGGCGACGGTGGGGCAGGGGTGTCTCGTGCGCATTGCCTGCGACTGCAGAAACAAGGGCATGACGGCGAAAGAGACCCTCGACCTTTGCAACTCCCTGCGGTTGCACATCCAACACTTCATCGTGGCGGACGACTTGCAATACCTCAAAAAGGGAGGCAGAATTTCCGCGGCGGTGGCGGCGATCGGCGGCGTGCTCAACGTAAAGCCCATCATTTCCTTCGATAAGGAGGGAAAGCTCGATTCCATCGCAAAGGTGCGCGGCACGAAAAAGGCGATCGCCTTCATCAAGGAAAAGCTCATGAAGGAGGGGCCCGACCCTACCTACAACTACGTGTTCATCGTTCACACCGACAACGAACCCGCGGCGGAGGAACTCACCGAGTTCGTGCGCGAAAAGTTCGGCATCGAGCCGCACACCCAGATCATGGGACCCGTCATCGGCTCCCATGTGGGACCGGGTGCGTTCGCCCTCGGCTATATCAGTAAGAGCGAGAGAAACGAGTTCTGAAAAACTTCATAAAAAAGCCGCCCGCGCAAAGCCTTGCGTGGGCGGCTTTTTCATACCGTATGGAGTTATACGATGTAAGCGGGGTCGGGAGCGGCGCCCGCAAGTTCCTTCTTCTGCCCCTCGTAACCGGGCTTGCCGAGCAGGGCAAAGGTCGCCTTTTTGCCCGCTTCCACGCCGGGCTGATTGAAGGTGTCGATGTTGAACATCGCGCCCGTATAGGCGGTCTGCAATTCGAACAGGAACAAAAGCTGCCCCAACGTGAATTCGTTGAGTTCGGGCAGGGTGATGGTGTAGTTGAGCCGTCCCGCCTTGGTGAGCGCGAACGCCGTCGCCTTGTTCTCGGCCTGGATGAGCTCTTCCATCGTGTGTCCGCCGAGGAACCCGACGTCGGGGATATTCTCGCAGCCGTGCGGAATGGGGTATTTCTCCTTATAGCTCCCTACGGAGAGGAAGGTGACCACCTTGTCGAAGGGGCCCTCGGTGTAGAGCTGCACCTGCGAGTGCTGGTCGGTGACGCCGAGCGCCTTGACGGGGGTCTGCCCCACGTTGCAGGGCTTGCCGTCGAGGGTGACGTTCTTGCCGAGCGATTCCGCCCAGAGCTGCGCGTACCAATCGGAGAGGAATTTCAGATTGTCCGAATAGGGGAGCATGACGCCGATGTTCTTGCCGTCGTTCATGGCAATGTATTGGAGGGTGGCGCAGAGGAGGGCGGGGTTCTTTTTGAGGTCCGCCGACTTGCAGAGCTTGTCCATGTACGCCGCGCCCTTCAGAAGGAGCTTGATGTCGATGCCGAGCACCGCCGCGGGCAGAAGTCCCACAGGGGAGAGTTCGGAAAATCTTCCGCCCACGCCGTCGCCGAGCACAAAGCTCTTCACGCCGCCGAGTTCCTTGGAGATCTTCACAAGGTTGCCGCGGGAGGCGTCTGTCGTAAAGATGAGGTGCTCTTTGAGGCCCTCGCCCGCCTTTTTGAGAAGGTCGGCGATCACGAGATATTGGGTCATGGTCTCGCTCGTCGCGCCGCT